>JAAFIR010000027.1 GCA_013297885.1 Leptospirales bacterium
TTCACAAACTCTTTATTCAAAAATTCAAATACTTCACTATTCAAATTTTCCGTTGCCGCTGATAGAGCTTGATTACTGAAATGTTCAAGATTGTAGTTTTCACAAAAATCAAATATTTCTAAATAATTACTTTTAGAATTTGTGCTTAATGTATTGTATATTAAATTTGGCAATGTTAACTTCCGATTCCTGGTGAAAAACTGCTTTTCACGTCTAGATAATTCTCGAACATAATTTGAAAGAATTAATTTTTTATGATTCGATATTAATTTGAAACTTTTTTTTCATTATTTCAGTATCGTACAAATATTCAATTTCTTTAGCTTTTTTCCTTAAGTTGATAGCAATGGTGGGATTGAAACGGGGTCAAAAAATTTTGAGTGATGATTCTAAATTCATTTAGTTTGTTTAAAAGTAAATTGGCGAATAAAATTTTTTGACCTGAGTAGAAAGCCCGACTTTTCATTTGCTTTTGTATGACAATACTATCATCACACAGTAGTATCAAATGAAAAGGAACGCCCATCTAAATCAAAAGTGAAGCAGCTTGTGTAGTTCCTAACCAAAAAATATAAATCTCATCATAAAATTAAAAAAAGATATTCTGATTATCTAGTCACGATATTGGAATATGTAAAAATTTTTAAAGTAAGCTAAAAGAGTATTTTGCTGAAGTACAATCTTTTATTCCAAATGAAAAAATTTTTCCAACCACTGACATTGTCGAATGTGCTTTTGGAAAACACAAATCCAAAATCTATATGCTTGTGTAACCAAATTTTATTTTGGAGAAAATCTATTAGAATGTTAAAAAGAAATTTATCCTCCCAGCATAAAACTTGGTCTTGGGATGAAAAATTTTCTCAAAAACAAAACTAACTAATTTCCTTTACCCACTAACCTGCAATAAAAAAATGACAGTAAAGAGGCTACATTGAAAAGAATATTCCAAAATTTAGGAAGCAAAATTAAATTCTTCCTTATCGTTTTTGCTTGGACTGCAGTGTCCTTATCCCTTTTTTTTGTAGGATTTAAAATTTACCAAGATTCAAAAATTACTAAACAAGAAATTGCAAAAAATACTTCTGAGATAAATAAAGAATCAACTCCACCAATTGAAGAAAGTATGCTCACAAAATTTTTAAATTATTTTAAAGTTTCATCAGATGAAAAAAAAGTGGAAGAAAAAAAACCTGAAGATGTTTCAACATTAAATAAACTTTTTCCACCAAAGATCGAAGAGCAAACTGGTTTTAAAGCATCTACTTGGTTCTCAGATTATACTGCGATGAAAAAAAATATAATCTATTATAATGAAGTTCATCCATTTATTTATTCTATCAAAGGTGGACTTTCCAATTCCCCAGAACTTTCTTCTTCTTGGAGCAAAAAATCCAAAATAGAAAGAGTAGAAGAAATGCGTAAATTAAATCCAAACGTAAAAATTATTCCAACTATTTTTAGATGGGAAAATCCAAAAGAAGCTATTCAAGAAGTGATTGGAATGAATGGCAGAAATGATATTCGAGATAAACATATCCAAGCTATTTTATATGAAGTGGAAACTTATAATTTTGATGGAATTGATATTGATTATGAAGGAATGAAATGCCACAAAAAAGAAAAATTTGAAGAATTTATTGTGCTACTTTCAAAAGAACTAAAAGCAAAAGGTAAACTTTTATCTGTTGCAGTTCACCCAAAAACAGAACTTTCCAATCCAAAAGATTCTAAATGTAAAGGTAGCACAAAAACTTTTAAACAAGATTTTGCTGAAAATTGGCGTGGACCGATGACTCATGATTATGAATTTTTAGCTAAGCATGCTGATAAAGTAAAAATCATGGCTTATGAACTTCATCCAAGAAAATATAGAAATCCCGGTCCCGGACCTCAAGCTCCAAATGTTTGGTTAAAAGCAATTATTGATTATGCAAAAAAAAGAATTCCAAACAATAAACTTTACATGGCAATTCCAACTTATGGTTATGATTGGGCATTAAATTGTAATGCAAGTGCTAAAGCTGTGTACTTTAATGTTGCTACAAAAATCAAAGCTCTTCCACATAAAGAATACCAACCTACAAATATCAAAAAGATTTTTGAAGAAAATCCAAAATCAAAATCGTGGAGAAATCTTTCTAAGTTTATGTACATTCATGAAAATAAAACTTATGAAGATCCTTCGCTTTGGTACACATCAGGTGGTTGTGATAGAGTTGCATTTTATATGAACCGTAGAGCTTTTGAAGAGAAAATGACTCTTCTTCGTGGATACGATCTCGCAGGATTTTCTTTTTGGCAATTACTTTCAGATAACGATCCTGAAATTAATGATTATTTAAGTTTACTTGTTACAGGTAAACTTCCACCTGTTCCAAAAATCAAAGACGAACCTGCCCCAGTGAAAGAAACAAAAGATGCAAAAACTTCAAAAGATTCTAAATCAGTAAAAGAGTCTAAGGAAACTAAATCAGATCGTTCCGAAACAGAAAAAAAAGAAGATTTAAAATTGGATGAAATTGATCCGCCTAAACTTGAAAAAAAAGTAAATAAAGTTTTAAAGAAAAAAGAAAAAGAAAGCGAATAAAATTTATTAAAAAAATTAGTTAGTTATGCATAAGTTTTGGATTTGTAATTTTTTTCTTATCCTTATTTTTGAACAAATTAATGTTAAGAATGAAGCTTTTATTTTTTCTAATTATAATCCCGATTTTCTCAAATGAAACTTTATCCAAAAATTTTTGGATAAAAAATACTTCAGAGTTTTTTTATTTTTTCATTCCTGAAATTGATAATCAGAAAATTTTATTTAAAACTTATACTCCCGAATTAAGTTATTATTTTTTGATTTTTATAATTTTTGTTTTTAACTTAACTTTACTTTATTTTTTGATTAATTTAAGTAAAAAAAAATATTTTAATTCCACAAAATTGTCTATTTTTACCTTTATAATAGGTTTATTTTTTATTAATCCATTAATTTATTTAACTTATCTAGAAAATATTGAAACAATTGAGCTGAATCAATTTAGTCAAAAAATCATTATTGATAAAAATTTTTCTTTACCCATTTCTAGTTTAGAAAAAATATCTGTTCAAAAATTATATGGAAAATCAAAAAAAACAAAAGAAGTAAATAATATTTTTTATAAAATTTTAATTTTTCTAAAAGGAATTGGTGAAATTGAAATTTTTACTTCTAGAGATGAAAAAGTCTCATTTCAAGTTTCTATAGAATTAGCAAAAATACTAGGTGTCGAATTGTTTCATTATGAAAAAAAAATTTTTGAAAAAAATAATTCTTATATAACAATAGATGAAAATTTTATTCAAAATTTAAAACCAGTTAATTTATTTTTAACAAAAAAAGATAATTCAATTAACATAAGCCTAAATCGTCTAGAAAAAAATTTGTTTTACAGAAATTTACTTTTAGGAATAGTTTTTATTTTAATTGGAGTTTCTTGTTTGATTCCAGCTTTTAAAAATTCAGCTAAAGGTATGATTTTTCTAGGAAGTATTTTTATCTTGATAGGATTAATGATCTCAAGTTCTATTTTTTATCTTACAGAATTTAATGTTAAAATTGATAAAGACTCAATTTATTTAGAAAGAAAATTTTATGGAAAATGTAAACATCAATTCTTAAAAAAAGATATTTTAAAAATTCAATATTCAAAAAATAATCTAATTTTTATTTTAAAAGGTGGAGAAAAATTTTTAAATCCTGAATTTGATAAAAAAAATCTTTCCAGTTTTTCTGATGCGATTTCAAATGTTAAAGATTATTTAAGCTATATTAGAGAGTTTAATGTTGATGGACTTGGATTTGAAGACAGATTATTTTTATTTTATCAATTTCCATAATCTAAAATCATTAACTAACTTAAAAAAACTCATTACGCAATTGAGATTTTTGTTTACTTATCGTTTATGATTTGATACCATAACAGTTTTTCAAATTATTATAAACTCTTTTTTTAAACTACAAGTTTATAATATTTTTTAACATTGAGTTGATTGTTAATTACCAAATGTAGTTATAATTTTTTGATTTCCAATTCTACGTTCATTATAATTTTTTAAAGAATATTCTTTTGGAGCTTGAATATACAAAAATGTATTTAATAAATGATTTTCTTTTTCGATTTCAGAAATCAAATTTTCTATTTTAGAAAAATTTGTTTCCCAAAAAGAATAAGGTGGGTCTATAAAATAAACTATAGAATTAAAATTTTCTTTTACAAACTTAGAATGAAATCTAAACGAATCTTTGTGATAAAGTTCAAAGTTGAATTCAAAATTACCTAAAGTTTTTTTTAACTCTTTAAACCTTATAAAATCTAATTCAAAAAATATTATCTTTCCAAACCCATTACTAGCAAATTCAATTCCAATTTGTCCTGAGCCAGAAAACAAATCTACAAAAAGAGTTTTCTCTTTTTCGATTTTTTCATTTAAAGCTAAAGATTCAATACTAGCAAAAAGTGATTTTTTTAAAATTGCTGAAGTAAAATTCGAATTACCTTTTATTGCTTTTGGAATTGGGATTTTTTGGTTCTTAAATTTACCAGTTTGAATTGTTAAAAATTCATTTTGCATTTAGATTTCTATAAATTTTAATTTGTTATAGAAATCCAGAAGAAATTGTCTTTACCTAAATCCTTTTACTAAAAATTATACAATTGACTAATTTTTTAGAAGGTCTAATAATTATGAAATTGATTTTTCTTGTTTCTTTACTTAGTGTTAATTGTTTAACTTCAACTGCAGGTTTAACAACTTCCAACATCCCAATTGCAAACAAAACCTATAAAGTGATTAATTCTGTTGAAGCAAAAACTAGATGGTATAGTCTAGATTTTATTTTTTTTGGATTTCCTTTTGGAAAACCTCCCGTTCATGAGTTAATTGAATCCAAAGTTAAATCTGAAAATGCAGATGCTTTAATTAACATCCATTATTGGAATGACAAAATTATTTTTTTATTTTTGACAGTTCATCGTTTTGGTTTTAATGCTGAAGCAATAAAATTTGAAGAAACAAGCCAAAAAAATGAATCGAAAAAATCTCGTTAATTTATTACCAATTTTTTTTCTTCTGAGTTGTGGCTTTAATTTAATATCCATAAATAAAACATACAGAGATGTTTCTATTTTAAATGAAGCGAGAATCATCAGAGAAGTGAATTATCAAATTTTAGAAAAAGCAGAAGGTGAGCATTCTCAGTTTTATTTTTTGTATCTTTTTCCTGTTACTCCTCATCTTAATATGGAATATGCACTTAGCCAAGCAGTTCAAAAAGTAGAAAATGGTGAATCTATCATAAATCTAAAAATTTGGCATGAAACCCATAACTATTTTCCACTTGGTAAAGTCTCTGTTGTAAAAGTATATGGTGATGTAATTAAGTATAATAAATGATTATTTTGAATAATATTTTTTTCGTAAGAAAGAAACATCTTTATCAAAAAATTTATTTTACTCTGAAAAAACCTTTTTTAATTTGGAGTAATTCTTATGATAAATGAAAATTGAGTTCAAAAAATTACATTCTATTTTTACTTAAAACCTTTGATCGCAGAACTACCACTCATGGGTTTGTCCCCTCCACAATCCGAATCTCTTCCTCAGTCAATCCATACAACTCATACACCAGCTTATCAATCTGAGCGTCTAGCAAATCGCATTTTTGTTGAAATACTTTTTTGTCGGAGTCGCTTATAGCAGCATGCAAATCTTCTTGGGAAGTGAGCATAGTATCGACTAGCGATACTAGTTTGTCATGTTGGGCTTTTTGGGAAAATTTCTCTTTGAAAAGTTACATTTAAACTAATTCTATTTTCCGACTCATCATTTTTTTTAGTATCAGTTTCTATCGCCAAAAATAAATATAAAATTGCTGATTTAACTATCAAGAATAAATCAAGAATATCAATCTTTAGATGATCTATCGAATAGGAGGGCGTCTCATAGACATCATTTTCAAAAATGTCTACCGTTTCATGAGTGATTTTATTTCTAAGATCTTTAAATTTAAAATATACTTTATCTTTATTAAAATCTTTAGCGAGATGATACAATGCTAGAAGTTGATAATTTTTTTTATTCAAAACTATTTGCTTGAAAAATTTATTCTCAATATCTTTAAAATATATATTATCATTTCTTTCTACCTCAAAATAAGTGAATGCCGCTCTTGCAATTTTATCTAATATATTATTTAATGCGGAAAGGATAATTTTCAGAATACCATAATGGATAGAATTTTTTGAATAGTCATGTGTATAAATGAACCTTACTTTTTCATCAAGCTCAGAAGTCGTTTTATTAGAATATTCGTAAAATAAATAGCGAAGACTAGCAAAATCTTCATGAATTTGGTTAAAAATTTTAAAAGTCGTTCTAGTTTTATCTGAAAAAATGGGTTCCCCATTTGAATTCACTTTTGCATCCTGAGTTAAAGGAGGATTCAAATTATCTACTAAGCTCTGCTCATCGATGATAAATCCGAAATCAAAATTCAAAAATAAATTATTTTTTAAAACAAAATTTTCGTAATCAGTTATAATATAATCTTTGTTATCAATTGTAGTTACATTACCATCAGCTAAAAAATTTGTTATATGATTTAATTTATTTTTGAAATGAGTCAGGGCATTTTCCCCACCGATTTTTAAAATTTGTTCTTCCTGAAGTAAAGCTTCTGATAATAAATTTTTTATTAAAGTTAATAATCGATAATCTTTATAAGGTGACAAATGGTAGTAAAAATAAATTGCATTTGCTTTTTTACCTAAAGCCATTCCAAAAGTTGGTTCATTCCTTAACACTTTCTCATAAAGTAGAATTGCTTCAAAGTTTCTACCATACTTATCCAATATACTAGCTTGATTTGTCTGTGCAGAACTAAAAAAATTCCCCTCTACTTGATTGAAATAATCTCTAGCAGTTGAATACTCAGTTTGCTCAACTAATTTTTCAAAGTTGGTAGGATATGGATTTTCTAAAATAGCTTTGGATTGGTAAGAAGTTCCTAGTTCATATTTAAATTTATTTTTATTTTCTTTGTCAGTTACTTTTTTAATTTTTTCCTTTAACCTTTTTATCACAAAATTAATTAACTTAATACTATTTATATCTAAAGCTAAATTACTCAATTCTCCTTCAACATTTAAATAATAATATAGATGACTTGAATATTTATTGTCTAGCTGATTTACTTTTTTTAATATCAACTCTACATTCTTTTGATTCTCAAAACCAAACCTAGTTAATTCCTCTAAATCTTCAACCATTTGTTCATTCATAATTTTTCTTTGAATATTTTTGTGTGCCGAAATACTCTCCATGACTACTCATCTTAATAACATAAATCATAAAAATCATCTCCCCTCCACAATCCTAATCTCTTCTTCAGTCAAGCCATACAACTCATACACCAGCTTATCAATCTGACCGTCTAGCAAATCGCATTTTTGTTGAAATACTTTTTTGTCTGAGTCGCTTACAGCTGACTGTAATTCTTTTTGGGAAGTGAGCATAGTATCGACTAGCGATACTAGTTTGTCGTGTTCAAATGAAATTTCTCTTAAACAACATTTTACTCTCTATATCCTCTAAGCTAATTATAGTCACATCGTTGAAAGGAAAATTGAATTTGGAAGCACTTTTGTTATTTGGAAGCTCATCTTCATTAAAGGTTACTATATACTGAAAATTTCCTAATTCCAAAAACTTAGAGTTCATGAAATTTAAAGACCTAACTAATGTTACCTCAGATATTCCATGAAAAACTCCATCATGAATCAGGAAGGATGGAAATTTTCTGTTAAGTTGCATATTATGTAAAAAAACGAGAAAGTCATATGCTATAACTTTTAACCTCGAACGACCAAGAGCGTCTGCTTTTGGTATTTCAATTTTTATATCAAATGGTAACTGTTTTTTTGACTTAGAGGTTTTTATGGAAATATCAAAATATGATTCCGAATTTTCTTCTAATGAGATTGCATTTTCTAATATTTCTTGAAATAAAATCCTTAGAGATTTGATATCCTCTTCAAATTTTTTAAGTTGAACTTGAATATCTCTTTTTAAAGTAGAAATCGTAACATCTAACTCACCTAATGAATTTTCTAAATCTTCGATTCTACGAAGAGATTCTAAATTAGTATTTAATTTTGTTTTTTCTTCAATTATTTCCTGATAAGTATTTGTAATGCTTTCAAGTGCTCCTTTCTCTTCTAATTTTTTATAATGTTCTTTTCGTTGAGATTCTAATTTGTTAATCTCATCCAGAATTCTTTTTGATTCTTGGTTGAATTCAATTTCTCTACTGTATAAGAATTTATTTCTATTTAAAACTAACTGCTTCTTAAAATCCTTTACTTCATCAAGCGATTTCTTTACTAAATCGCCAAAGGTTTCTAATGATTGATTATAAATAATTGCTAATTTATTTGTATCGAAATCTAAATTGATAGAGTAAGATTCTATAATTTTCTTTAATTTATTATTAATTGAATGATAATCTTTTAATCTCATGTTGATCTGTTCGGTAATCTCCATGATTTTATTTTCTGTGTTTTGATATTTTTCTGCAAAAGTATAATTTTTGATTGCATTTTCTAATATAGTAATATTTTTTTCGATGCCTAAGCGCTCTGTTTTAAACTCTTCTATTGGTTTGCCAGTATCCGTTTCCATCTTTTTAATTAGTGTCTTCTTGGTCTCATTTATAGAATCATAATCTTTAATTGTTGATGAAAAACTTTCTATTATTCTGGTTGGTAAATTCAGAAGAAAGAAATTATATAGATTTCTTTCAATAAGATTTGGCTTGAATGTAAACGCATAAAAGTTTAATGGATCTATTCGTTGTAGGCTTTCTAAATCATCTTTTATAAAAAAATTCAAAAGTGTTCCATATTTGTTTCCATTTAATATTACATCTGTTGATGATGGAAAAAAAAGGGCGAACAATTTTTCTTTTGCTTCTTTAAAGTTTAATTCAGATTTAGAATTCTTATTTTCAAGTTGAATATAATCTAATTCTTGGAAAACTCGATGTATTGTAAAGATTTGATTTTCTAGTTCAAATTCTAAGGAAAGAGAATGTTGCTCATCCCTTAAAAAATTATAGCGTTTATCCGATAAAATTTTTGAGGCTCCCTCAGATAGTAACATAAAATTAACTAATCGAATTAAAGAAGACTTTCCGATTCCATTTATATCGTTTCTATTATGCCTTTGAGAATATTTACCTAGAATTATATTTAGTCCGTCCTGAAATACTATATCCTTAGTTAGGAGATTTGTTGTTGAATAAAGTTTTCTAAGTTTCAAATACATGCTATACTCCTTTCAATAATAGTTTATAATCTTTTATTTCTAATAAATCGAAACAAAATAAGAAAGTCAAGGCGTTGTAAAACATTTCAGGGGTTCTTTTTGCATGCACTTTGAGAAATATTTCGAGTAAATTTTCTAAAAGAATTGGTTTCTTTTCTTTTTGTAGTCGTTTTAGAATATCTGCACCTAAAACCATTAAATTTAGAGATAAGTCACTTTCTGGATGGGCTAAAATCATAAAGGGGACTCCTGTGGAGTTTTCATTCCAATTAAGCATTGCTCAAAGATATATAATAGTAAGGAGTTTATCAACAGGCTATATTCGTCATCATCGTATTTTGATGAATACCTTTCTATAATTGAATAAAGCTTCTCTTTGAAACTACCCGTCTGTATATTAAAATCCAATATCACTTTTGATTTAATCTTTTGAATTTCTCCATCATCAAATGAGTTCAAAGTATTTTCGATAAGAGAAAAATTTTCATTTGCTAAGAGAAAAGAATTTGTAATTGTATCTCTGTCCTCTGATAAAAAATTCAATTCTATTTTATTAGGTATATAAGGGGCGTTTTTGAAAGGCATTGCAATGACTTGGGCTGATTCTTTCAGCAAATCATCTAGAAGTTCTTTTATGAAGTCAGATGCTAAGTATTGATTATCGATTTTTAGATATTTTCCAATTTCTTTACGTTGGAAATTATTTAATTCATTCATTATAAGATTCACAATTTGAGTCAATCCTATAGGAATTGCATCTTGTTTTAATTTACTCACTGTACTAATTTCATCTGGAGTTAATTCATGATTTACAATAAAACTCCAATTTGAATAGTTCGATTTCCAGTTATTTGCATATTCCTGAAAATCATCTTTAATTTTTTTAATTGCTTCTTTAGGAGAATATGTTTTCGGACCATAACAGGAAATACTTCTTGATTCAGAAATAACAAATCCATCGCTTCCTTTATCTTTTGTGTCCCGAATAGAAACGAATCCGTTTGATCCAAATTTTAGCAAATAGAGTTTAATAATGAATCCTTGAAATTCAAAACCATATAAATTTTTAATTTGAGTTCTAAATTGATTTTCTAAAAATGAATTCATTATAGACTTTCTAAAATATCGGTTAGATTTGTCATTTTGTTTTCAAAAAAAAACTGCAAAGCCCACCCATCACCCACCCTCAACAATCCTAATCTCTTCTTCAGTCAAGCCATACAACTCATACACCAGCTTATCAATCTGAGCGTCTAGCAAATCGCATTTTTGTTGAAATACTTTTTTGTCGGAGTCGCTTATAGCAGCATGTAAATCTTTTTGGGAAGTGAGCATAGTATCGACTAGCGATACTAGTTTGTCATGTTGGGCTTTTTGGGTTTTGTTTGTGAGGTCGAGGAGTGGGATTGGGATTCTACTCGTTACCGGTGAATCAAAGTGCATAGTTCTTATAGCTTTCGCAAAAATAAATCTATAAACAAACCAATTACTTAATTTCGAATTCAACAGAGCTATTAAATATCTATTTGAATATTCTGATTTATTTTCCAATTGATTAATAGTGTCTAGAATAACAGATTGATTATCGTCTGATATAGTTGCTATAATTTGGATATGGTCAATTGGATTCATAATATGTGCAACGATGTTTTGAACAAGAATACTATTCGGTTTGATAAATGCTTTACTATCTTGTACTGCATTTTTATTTATGTAGCCTTTCATTTCTTTAGCAATAGAATAGCGATTGATTTGTTTACCTCCTAATACTTTATAAAAAGCTTTTTTTTCTTGTACAGCTTTTTGGAACATTCCACCTCTTTGGTTTATTACAAAGTCGTGTAAGAATTTTCCAATCGAATTTAATTTGATTCCAATCTTGATTTCTTCCTTTGAAACTCCGCTCAGAATAAATTCAAATTTTTTACAAAGAGTTTTCTCGATTTCGCCTATTTGTGCAATTACCTGTGTATTATTTTTTCGAATTAATGATTTATACGTTTTTGCTTTTTCAGATTTATCCAATGTATAAATTATTTATTCTAATTTTACTTCTTTCCAAACTTTGGAAACATCGACAATTTGTAGAATATAATCTAATATTATTTCCCTTGTTTTAATCCAATTAGATGAATAAACAAAAGGTTTTGGGACAATAAATCCACCAATTCCCTTTTCATTTAATAATTTTAATTGCTTCACCATGAATAATGCGGCGGTATCAGTTGAGCCAATCGGCATTCGATGTTCTAAATAAGTTCGATCTTCAACTGTTAATTCTGCTCCATAAGGCGGATTCCCGATCACACAATCGAATCCACCATCTTTGAACACAGAAGCAAACTCTTTGTCCCAGTCGAATGTATTTACTTTGCGAAGTTCTTCTTTGCCGAATAAAGAAAGATTTTTATCTTCGTAGAAATCGGAACCGATTAACGAGTTGCCGCATTTGATATTGTTGCTTAAATCGGGTAGTAGTTTCAGATTGCTATGTTTAAAAAGAACTTCGGCGGTTTCGGAGTTTTCGTCTTCCATGAGTTTGAGTAGCAGAGAAAGTTTGGTTACTTCGACAGCTTGGCTATCAATATCTACACCATAAATATGTTCCGTCAGGATTTGTTGTTTGACTACTATCGAGAGACGATATGTATTGGGAGAGACTTGAAAGATAAGACCATTCTTCTTACATTTTTCTAATTTTTTTGGATCGGTATAACTTTCTAAATATTTTTCTAATAGGAATGTATAAGCTCCCACTAAAAAACTTCCAGATCCACAAGCGGGATCAAGTATAGTTAGCTTTGGATGATTGTATAGATCAATCGGTTGCAAGTCATTGTCTAGGAGTTTTGCTCCAACTGTATTTTCTACAATATAGTTTACAATATACTGTGGTGTATAATAGACTCCGCCGGCTTTCCGAACTTCTTCTTTCTCTTCGACTTTTGCTTGATGTCCCGCAGTGAGTCGAATTGTTTTTCCTAGAAATTGTTCGTATATGTTTCCTAATATTTCAATTGGCAAAACAGAAAATTCATAAGGACTTTCTGGATAATACAAGTTGCGAATAATGTTTTGAAAAATTTTATCGTCTATTTTTAATTCAGAAATCCATTTTTCAGGTTGAAACAAACCAGAATTATATTTTTTATTTGCAATAAGAAAAATTTCATTAAGATAGCTGTAAGTAGAAATATTTTTTTTATTATTTATTCCATTCTCACAAGCTTCCAAAAGCATTTTATATTTTTAAACACTAGCGAAAACGATTGAAGCGGAAATCCTTTTATGAAATAAAAGATTGGAGCGTAAAGCGTGTTTTTTTTAAAGTAAGGAATTAATTTATTAAGTTCTTACTTTAAAAAAATTCGCCCAAGTACTACAACCTAATTTTAACCAAACCATCACCACTTGAAAAAAATTCATACTCATAGTTTTGTAATTCAGACCAAATTTTTTTGATGGCGAGATCAGAAGGTTTGTTTGTGTTTTCCAAAAAAATTCTACCATGCCAAATCATATTATCAAATACTAATATAGTTTTTGGTTTACATTTTTTTTTACATATTTCAAATGCTTCAGGGTAATCAACTTTATCATGATCTATAAAAATAAAATCAAACTCGAATAAATTTTCTGCTTTTCTTAAATATTCCAAAATATCTTGGTTTAAAAATTGTAGTTTAGCATCGGGATAATTCACGGTTAAAATTTTTTTTGCATGAATTATTTCTTTTTCATTTCGATCAATTGTTGTTAAGACTAAATTTTTTTTTGCTTCAAGCATCCAAATTGTAGAATAACCAATTCCAGTGCCAAGCTCCAAAATTGAATTTGGGTTTTCAGATTTGATAATATAATTTAGGCATTGAGCTGATGCAATTGATAAAAATGGAATTTTATTTTGTTTTCCATATTCTTCCATTTCATAAAAAATTGGACTTGGTCTTTTGATTAGTGAATTAATTTGTTCTTCAAAATTTTCTTTATAAATACTTTGAAATTCTTTCATATTATAAAAGTTTCAATTCTACCTTTTAAAATATCTGGAGTTTTGTTTTTTACAATTTCACGAATTTTATTTTTTGGGTATCGTTTTGAAAAATGAATCAGCACAATTTTTTCATTTTTAAATTTATCAGCATGATGAAAAATTTCATCTAGATGAGTGTGTCCCCATTCTCTAGCACGAGCCACATTTCTATCATCAGAAATATAAGTACATTCCATAAATAAAATTTTGGAATTTCTCACATCTTCATGATCCAAAATGTATTCAATTTGTGTGTCCCCAGAAAAACTTATCATTGGTTTTGAAATTAAATCTGTCAGTATAGTTCCATTTTTTTTTAATTGGTGAATTTCATTTGCATCCAAATTCAAATATTCTTTTTTTAATTTTTGCACTTTGTCAAAAATTGTATAACCTTGAGATGGAATTCGATGAGTAGTTTTATATGCTTTAAAAAAAGTATTTTGATTTAATTCAAATTCAGTATTCACCGGAGTTTTGATTAAATTGTAATTGTATTGAAAACCTTCGATTTCAGAATACAAATCCAAAATTTTTTTTGTATTCTCAAACATAGCTTCATTTACATAAATATTTGGAGCTTTTAATTTTTGAAGAGAGCGTTGTGAAATATAAAATGGAATTCCACAAGCATGATCCATATGCCCATGAGTGACTAATAAATTTTCTACATGAGTTTTTTCATGATTAAATCCACCAATATCAAACAGAACTTTGTATCTTGGAACATGAACTGAAGTTCTCACTCCACCTTCTGAGAATCCTTCAAATTCAGTGTCCAAATATTTTGCTTTAACAATCATTTGCCGATAGAATCTTCTGGAGAAATTTTGACAAAACTTTCTTCAGATAATTTTTTTAGAGTGGCTTCATCTGAAATGATAATGTTTTTTAAATTGGAATAATCAAAATATTTTTTTCCAACTCTTTTGAGGTCAGCTAAACTTACTTTTTGAAGTTCTTTTCTATAATTTTTTAAATAGTTCTCTGGCATTTCGTCTTCATCAAAACGAAGTTCATTTTCTAAAATGCTAGAATCATTTGAAAACATAAACACAAATTGATTGATGATAGAAGTTTTTGCAGTTTCAATTTCTTCTTCTTTAATTTGGTTAAAAGTTTTTTCTGATAAAATTTCTTTCATCAAATTTTGAACTTCTACTAGAGATTCATTTTTAGTTAAAGTATAAGCATATAAAATCCCATGTTTCTTTTTAAAAACTGGATAAGATGTCGAAGAATAAGCAAGTCCTTTTGCTACTCTAATTTTTTGCATCAAATAAGAATTAAATCCCCCGCCACCGATGATATAATCCAAAATTTGAATTGCATAAAAATCTTTTGAATTGTGAGAAGGCATCACTCCAATCATCAAAAGCATCGATTGATTTACTTTTTTTTCAACTAGGATTGATTTTTTTGAAAAAGAAGAAAGTGATTTTGCAAGATCATCTTCGTTTAATTCCTCTTTTGCGAAAATTTCAGATTTTGGAAGAGATTTTTTTAAAGTATCATGAAGGAGTTTTTTGGAATAATCTCCATTCACCAAAATTGTTTTTCTAGATTTTAAAGATGTTTTCCAAAAATTTTGAATATCATCTAGTTTGATTTTTTGGATCGACTCAACTTGAGAAATTAAACCTGCACGAGTATTTCTATAAAATAATTCTTTTGCTTTTCTAAAACCAATAGATTCTGTTCTTTCGTTTCTTCTAGAAATCATCTCAATAGATTTTTTCTTTGCGTTTTCTAAAATGGTTTCATCAAATAGTGCTTCGTTTAAAATTTCATCGATGATTTCATAAATGATTTTTTCATCTTTTTTCAAAAAAGAAAATTCCAACTTTAATCTATCATAATCAATTGCAAAAGAAAACTTAGCTCCAAGAAATTCCAATTTTTCAGAAAGTTTTTCTCCGGGATAATTTTTTGTTCCACTTAGTTTGATCGTTTCAGCCATTAAACCGGGAAGTTCCACAAAAGTTTTGGAAGCTTCTTTTTCACCAGAATACAAATTGATGTCCAAAAAAACAATTGGAAATGTTGGTGAATAAATCGAATACATTTTTGTGCCTGTTGCAATTTCTTCTTTATCAATATTTGGAATTTGAAATTCGATTTCTTTTAATTTGATGTCTTTAACAAAATCCCCTTTATCTCTCGAAAAAATAACAAGACTTAAAAATAATAAAATTATATATTTCATTTTGCTTTCCTTGAATCTAAATGACCCACAATTAAATTTTCTTTTGTAAAATATTCTTTTGCAACTCGCTTGATGTCTTCAGCTGTTACATAATTTAACTTATCATAAGACAAAAATAAATCTTCCCAATTTCCAGTGATTAATTCATAATAACTCAAACTATCTGCCATATTTGCTATCGAATCAATCTCACGAAGAAAGTCAGCAGTGAGACGATTTTTTACACCTTCAATTTCTTCTTCAGTGATGGATTCTTTTTTTAATCTGTCCAATTCTTCCAAAATAATTTTTTCAAATTTTTCTGGATCAGTTTCAGCGTTAATATTAGAAAAAATTGTGAACAAGTTTGAATCTCGCTCTCCTGGGTCTGAAGCCCAAGCATCAATCGACAACGCCATTTTTTCTTTTAGCACAAGTCTTTTGTATAGACGACTACTATTGCCGCCCGATAGTATATTGTCAATGATGTCAAACACAACTGAGTCTGGATGTGGATAAGAAGGTTTGTGAAATCCCATTAAATAAATGGAACCACCGGGATATGGAAATGAAATTCTTTTTTCACCAATGCCAAAATTTTCTTTTACTTTGGAACGAGTTCTAGTTTCTTTTGCAGGTTTTAAATCACCAAAATATTTTTGAATCATTTTTTCTGTATCATCAAAATCCAAATCACCCACAATTGAAATCACCATATTATCAGGAGTATAATATTTTTTGAAAAAATTTTCTGTTTCATAAATATCTAAAAAAGGAATATTTGAATCGTAACCAATTACAGGTTGACCATAAGGATGTGAACCAAATGCAAGAGATAAAAATTTTTCACGTAAAATTCCTTGTCCACGATTTTCAACTCTCATTCTTCTTTCTTCCATAATCACTTCACGCTCTTTGTAGTATTCACGAAGGATTGGATTTTTTAAACGATCCGATTCCATCTTCGCCCAAACTTCTAAACGATTGGAAGGCAATTTAATTTGGTAATTTGTAACATCATGAGAAGTGTATGCATTAAAACCAACTTGTCCATGAAGTTCATAGATATAAGTGTCTTCAGATGGAATGATAAATTCATTTTGTTTTTCTTCAATTGATTTCAAACGTCTTTCAAGTCTTGTGATTCTATTTTCTAAATCCTGAGGAACTTTTCGTTTAACATCTAATAAGGCTCTTCTTTGGAGTTTTAATTTATCTAGCTCTGAGCCAGTTTCTTTTAGTAAAATATAAAACTTTTTTTCTTCTTTAAAATTTGTTGTGCCAACATTATCTGTGCCTTTAAAAAGCATATGCTCCAACAAATGTGCAGTTCCACTTAAATCTTTGGTTTCATCCACTGAACCAACTTTAAATTTTTCATACAAAGCCAAAGTCGGGGAAGAAGAATTTTTCATCATCAAAATGGTTAACCCATTTGAGAGCTTGACTTTTTTTATAGATTGTTTTAATTTATCTGCAACTGCTTTGAAGATTGGTTCTGAAAACAAACTTACCGAGAACAAAAAAAATAGAATCAGTTTCACAATTTACTCCTAAATCAATGAAATATTTTCAAGTCCAATTTAAAAGAGAAATTTTTTTCATTCTGAGTCCTTAATATCTAATTTTAATTTCCTGATATTAAATAAAAAGTTTGGGCGAATTTTTTTATTTGTAGAAGCAATCCGTAAGACAGTGGGTATCAACCCACTGAACAGCTGGTAGCTCTACCAGCTGTCTAAATTAATGAATACTGCTATCTACAAATAAAAAAACTGTGCTTTTCGCTACTTCCTTCAACCACACCATTAGTTTGTGGTTGAAGGAAACGCTTCAATCACGTTCGCATGCTTCGCTAGACTTGAAAAAATTTATTGTACTTGACAATCCTAGAGTTTTCACTAATTTCAAGTTATGAAAAAATTTATTTACATGATTTTTGGATTTTGTTTTATCTCAATTTTGAATTCATCTGAAAAAGCAAAAGTTGATTTAGCTTTTTTACAATTGAAGATAAAAAAAGAATTTGTAAATGAAAATGGTGAAACTGAAGCAGTTAAATCTTTAGCAAAAAAATGTAAAGCTCTACTTGATTGTGAGCTGATCGTTAATGGTAGAGAAGTTGACCCAAATATCATTTTTAATGAAAATCCAAAAACTAATCCAACACCAAAAAAAGAAGAACTAAAAACTTCTGAACTAATAACAGAACAACCAAAACAATCTAGAGAAGCAACCCCAAAGGGTGAAAAAGATAATTTGGTCGGAATCACTGATTCACATAATGAATTCAGAAGACTCAAAAACTTACCTGATTTAGTTTGGGACGATGAACTAGCTGATTATGCAAATGAATGGGCGATGAACTTAAAAAAATCTCGCAAATGCAAAATGAAACATCGCGATAAAAATAAATTTGGTGAAAATTTAGCTTGGGGCAAAAAATCCAATTTTAAAGCCAAAGACGTTGTTAAGATGTGGCATGATGAAGAAGCAAATTACAATTATGCCAATAATTCTTGCAAAGGTGTTTGTGGTCATTATACACAAGTAGTTTGGAAAAACTCAAAGAAGCTTGGTTGTGCAATGGCTGCATGTGGAGATGAAGAAGTTTGGGTTTGTAATTATGATCCACCAGGAAATTTTGTGGGTCAAAAACCTTATTAAGAATTTTTAGGTGAATTTTTCCCACTCAAAATTAATTTGAATTTGGTGGGAAATTTTTTTTCCAATAAATGTTTAATCTTTCATACAATTATTGGAATTTAAGCAATTGAAAATATTTTTCGTTTTAAAAAAATTCCCCAATACAAATAGCGAAAAACGATTGAAGCGGTGTCAAAAAATTTTATATAAAATTTTTTGACATGAGCTGAAAGCGTGTTTTTTTCACATAACCCAATTCTACTAGAACTCGTTAATATTTATGTTCAGTTTTACTTCCCTATACTTTTTTTTCGATTTATTCAAGTCCATTTAAACTTTCACTTGTATAGGGAAGGGAAATTGGGTTAGGTGAAAAAATTCGCCCTAATTGAAAATAATAATTTTTATTGAACTAAGATTTGTCTCTTTCTGGAAAAATATCTTGAATAAACTGAATTGCAAAACTTAATAGACCTGTTGTAACATAAAATAAAATAATTCCATAAAAAATAAATGGAAGTTTTGAAAGTCCTGCTAAATAAAATACAAGTGCAAGTCCAAGAAAAATTAATACTAATCTTCCTTTTGAAAATTTCCCTCTCATTGCAACTTGAGGTTTTGAATAACGAATTGTAGAAACCATCAAAAATGCAACTAAAACAAATCCAGGAATTGTTAAAAAACTTGGCACACCTAAACCAGGAAATGCAACTGGAAAAAGTCCAACAATTACTCCTGCAACTGGCGATGGGAGTCCTGTAAAAGAAGAAGGATCATGTGAAACAGTAAAACGTGCAAGTCTATATGCAGCACAAATTGGAAAAATAGCAGCAAGTAACATTCCATAGGGAAATGGCTCACCCGTTCCAAAAAAATCAAATTTGAAATTTTCCAAAATCATTTTGTACATTAAAAAACCGGGTGCAATTCCGAAAGTTGTTAAATCCGCAAGAGTATCTAATTCAGCACCAATTGCCGAAGTTGCATTTAAAGCTCTTGCAGCCATCCCATCAAATCCATCAAAAACTGCTGCCAGAATAATAAAAATTCCTGCTAATAAAAAAATTTGTGATTGATTGGTGCTTCCTTGGTGAATTTCTGAAGCTAAAATCATTGAAACAAAACCTAAAGTTAAATTTCCAAGAGATAAAGCATTTGGTACCCAGTTTAATTTAATTTTCATGAATTAATTCTTTTTTTATACTTTAGGTTTGTAAATCTTTTTTCAGATAAAATTTAATGTCTCAAAAAGTTGATTTACAAATTGCAATAATTTATTGAAAAAATTAAATTGTTTGAGATAAGTTTTGATTTGACATTCATAAAGATTGATTTAGGATAAATTTCTTTTTTGGAGAAGACAAAAAAATGATTCGATTACTTAAAGTTTTTTTAATTTTAATTCTTTTACAAGTAGTTTGGAATTGTGGGCAAAATAGAAAAAAACTTTCAGATGCAAAATTATTTTCTGATGGATTTAGCCAAACTGGAAGTATTCAGCTTTTTACTTTACTTGATTCTTTTCCTTCTTTAAAACAATCTTTTAAAAGTATGAAAGTAGAAGATTTTAATATAAGACTTGATACTTCTTTAAAACTTTCTGCTAGAGAAGATGTTCTAGGTGTACTCAGGATGGTGCAAAGGATTTTTTTAAATGCAAGACCCCAGCTACAAAATTTATTAGACCAAACTTCAAAAATTATTGGAAGAATTCAAAGAAATAATCCAACTACTTACCAAAATCTTCAACCACTTTTAGAAAGAATTAGAAACTACCCAAGACCAGTAATTAGAAATATTATTCCAATTACTACAACCTATCTTTTAAATGAATATAATACTAAAAATTCTAGGACTATAGGAAATCAAATATTAGATTTTGCTAATACACTTGGTAATCAAAATTCAAAAGATCTCTTAGAAAAATACCAAGACTTAGCTGTAAAAGCCTTAAGAACTAATACAAATTTTAGACAAGCAACTGAGGATTTAGTCAATGCATTTTTAGAACCTGCTTTTTCAGGAGATAAAAAAATTATTAATTCAGTGATTGATCTTGCATATAATATTGGAGAATTATTTTATAAAAGAGCAGGTAGAAGTAACGATACGTCTTCTGAAACAGTAATCAAAACCTTAATGGTGAACCTTGAAAAAAATTTTACGATTGGTGGATCAAATCACCAAGGAATTAATTCTTATCAAGATTTGAATTCCCCAGTAATTAAATCTGCTGAACTAAATAATATATCAATTGATTTATTTGTTTTACTAAGACAATTTATTCAACCTGCAATTGTTCCAGTAACTAAAGAAGCAAATGTAATTTTAGCAGATAAACTCATTCAAAATATGTCATTATTATCATTTACATCAAATATAACTGGAGCTGAAGAATCTCTTCTTGATATGATGAATCTTGATTCAAATGGTAGAGATCGGAGAACAAATACAGGAAGTAATATTTTGTCAGCACTAGAAAGTTTATTTTATACTTTATCCATAGTGGATATTTTTGGATACAACTGGTTAGCAGGTGATGGAGTTGGTTTTTCTGATCGCACTTGGTTAAATACTGCAAACCCTTTCACAAATGGACAAATAAATATTGGTGATGCACTCTGGTCTTTACAATCTGTTATGCAATCTGGAACTGCAGTTAATTTTAATTCTATTTTAACACTTAGTAAAAATAGCGGACAAGTATTCAAATCAAATTTAGCAGGAACTTTAATTCCACTAACTGGTGCAACACAAGGAATTGATTTTAATACACCTGTTCTTTCTTTACTGGAAAGAGAATCAATTGGCTCTACAAGTCCAATAGAATCTCCAAATGTAGATCCAATATTTAGAAAAACTGTACCTTGGGTTTTTAATTGGATTCGAAGAGTTACTTATTCAGGGTATGGTCCGTATTATAATAAAAATAAAAAAGATGGAAACGGAAATTTTTTAGCACCTGATGGAACAATTGCAAGATTTCAAAACTTAACAGAAAATAATTTTAAACCATCTTGGAAAACTGCAAGATATAAAGTTTGCCAACAAAAAACTGGACCATCTACAAACGATGTTGGATTGGGTGGCAGAGAATATCCAAACTGTTCAGCTGCAAATCCAGGAACTGATTATACAATTTATGAAATTTCAAAAACGAATTCTGAACGGGCAGTTGATTCAGATGAAGAAGCATTTTATAAAAATTTTCAGTGGTTACTTTACGAAAAAAGATTTGTAGTGATTATTCCTGCTCGTGCTAAATTAGATGCTTCACTTGCTTTTGAAGAATCACTTTTTATAATAGCAATTGGAAATGGTTTAAAAGGAATGATGGGGATAAAACCCAATTGCCCTTCTGGAAATAGTGCAAGTTGTGCTGGAAATTCTAATGGAGTTTGGTTAAACAATACTGGAATCAATTTGAGAAATCCAGGAGTAACCTACCTTGATTTAAACCCAGCAAATTTTTCCGATAAAGCCGGAGATTCTGTTCTTTATGTTCAAGGTTGGGGATATGGGGCTGCAGGTAATGAAGCTTTTCAAGAAGCATTTGTTCTTAAATCAAATGCAGTTTGGCCATTACTCATTCCAAATCCGTCTCAAGTATTTGGATTAATCCCACCAGTAATTTCAGTGAACTTCCCTGTTTTGGAGAGACTAGGTTTTACAAATGACCAAGAAGTGACTCCTACAAACACTGGAAATTTTTGGAATAAACGAAATAGATTATTACCTTTAATATCTGCTTTATTAAAAACATTAGATGATCAAACAGATGTTGCCACAAACAAAAATGCATATAGTTTATTAATTGATCTTGCTAAATTATTATCAAGACCTTATATTTTCAAAGATTTTGACAATACTGAAATTATAAATCCTCAGTATCCCACTAAACCAAGAATAGTTTCTTTTCGTTTAATAGATGACAACCCAATAAGAAATGCTACAGCAACAAGAGGAGAATACCAACCAACAGAAATTGTAAACTCACCTATAAGTTTTCTTATTGAAAGTCAAAAAAGATTTCAAAATGGTGTTTTAAATTTAGTTGCAAAAACTGATCTTGTAACATCATTATTAAAACTAGTTTCTATTCTGGGTGAGCCTAGTAGAACAATTCCTAGAAATAAATTAATTAACGCTCTTCAAAGAATGTCTACTGAAATAAAAATTAGTTCTGACGGAGCTATTTTAACTTCACAATTTAATTTTCAAACATGGGTTTCTGAACAAGTTACCGAGCTTGCAAATTATCCCGATACTCGTTCTACAAATCTAAGAGATTCTTCATGGGCAGGAGTAGATGATTCACTTGCATTTGTGAGAGATTATTTTTCAAAAACATCTGGTTACTCTTTGGTAAAAAGTTTAGACTTTATTTTACAGATGGTAATTGATTTAAAACCAAGCACAGTAGAAATAAAATCTGCTTTAGATTTGGTAGATTCTTTATTATCTAAAGAAGCAAATGGGAAATACAATTTAACGAATATTCTAACTGATTTTGTTCCACCAATTCTTTTACAAATGGCACCAAATGGTAGAAATTTTTTTGGAGTATTTTATTCGCTTGCAGCAACAAATGGGTTTGTAAATTATATGGAAAATAATATGAGCTTTGCTCCATTCCAAATAAAAAATTTAATTTCAGATACTGAAAATTTATTAAACTCAAATATGGTTCGCACAACTGAAAATTCTGGGAACTCGTTATTGTTTTCTGCTGGAACACTAATTTCTTTATTTGCTGATATTTATGAGTATGGAAAAAAAATGGATGCAGTTGGGTTTCCATTTGCAGATGGATTAAATGTGAATGAAAACACTTCTGTTTGGCAAAGACTAAATATTATCTTGAGTACAAAATAATGAATAAATTTAAAAACGAAGAAGTCGCAGTAAAATTTTTTAATTACCCAAAAAAAGTAAAAGATAAACTTTTAGAAATTAGAGAAATCATTTTTCAGATTTCTAAAAATTCAAAACAGATTGGTAACTTGGAAGAAGTTTTAAGTTGGAACCAACCAAGTTATCTCACAAAAGAAACAAATTCTGGATCCATAATTAGAATTGATTCCCTCAAATCAGAAGATAAAATTGCTGTTTTTTTTCATTGCCAAACTAATTTAATTTCTAGTTTTAAAAATAAATTTAAAGATAAATTAAATTATGAAGGAAATCGTGCTTTGGTATTTGACTTAAATAAAAAAATCCCAGAAAGTATTTTAAAAGAATGTATTGAAGATGCTTTAACTTATAAATTAAAAAAATGAAAAATAAAAAATTTATTTATTTAGTATTTTTATTTTTGACTTATTGTAAAGTTGAAGCACCTAAAAATAATTTAAAAGAAATTTCGCTTGGTTTGGTATTACAGAATAGTAATTTAGGTATTACAGATTCAAATCCAACTATACAACAAAATTATTTATTTGGAATTCTTGGTGATTCATGGACTGATATGAGTTTTAGTCCAATTCCAGTAACAGATTTAAGAGCCAATTTAACAACAAGAGGATTTAGATTAATTGGGGACACTCTAGCTGGTAGAACTTTAGCAACTGCAATATCTCAAAATTTGCATAGAAATGTAATTGATCAAACTGGAAAAAATATCAAATATATGATTGTTTCACTTGGTGGAAATGATTACCAAGCAAATTTAAACCAGTATATAGGTGTTCATGTAAACATGGGCTCAAACATAAATACAAGAATTGCAACAATTCAAACAAATTTAAATCAACTCATTAACGATGGAAATTCGTATAAAATTTCAAAATATGGCGGTGGGAAATTAATTTGGATAATACATGGATACGACTATCCAAATACCACAATGACAACATGCTCTGTTGCAAATCCAATTTTTCAATCTTACCAAGCATGGGGTATATCTCAAGGTGTTTCCATTCAAGATGTAAATTATGTTGCCACTCCAGGTTTTGATGCATTAAATACAATGTATTCCAATTTAGCCAGCTCAAGTGATGGAACTGTAAAATATGTTAATCTTAGAGCAACTCTCGGCGGTCCACCTCAATCGATTGTTGCAAATATGATTGATTGTATTCATCCAAACACACAAGGATTTAATTTGATTACAAATAAATTTGTAAATTCTATTGCACCATTTATTGGAACAGATAGATGATTTTTTAAAGATGAATTAGGAATTATTGTGAAGAAACTAAGTTAGAATTCTTTTTCTAATTTTTCTTCTTAAAACATTTTTTCTCCGATTCTTCAAAAAATTTTTTTTTACTTATATTGACTTGATTGTTCAGATTTGGGCGTTTCGGCAACTCAATACTACTTTCTTGCGATACTATCATGTAACGAGAGTAAGCAGTCAGGCTAGGAAATGTCCTCACAACTTCTTGCGAAGTTCCAAGCCAAGCTTATGTCACTTCGTGACCCATTTCATGGCATTTTCTATCCTTAACGCTTGTATTGAAAAACTTTTCTGCTTTGTTAAAAATTTTTCTCAATAACATTTTGCCCTTTATCATCCAAACACGCTCGCTAATTTTCCATTTAACAATTCAGTATTGAAAAAGATTTTGTATTGTGAATAATTATTGTAATTCAAAACATTATTCATTTGGTTTGCTCTTTTATTTTGGTTCTTTAAAATCAATTTGAAAACTTCCACCTATACCGATTGTATAATCATTTTGGTAAGCAATTAATTCTTTTTGAAAATATTGATTATCAAAATAAGATCGCTTATACCCAAACTCAATTTTAAAAACACCTTTATCAGAAAATAAATTTGAATCTGCTGTATAACTTAATCCAATTGCCCCACTTATATAGTCATAATTAAAATTATTTTTTCCGAATACACTTGTTGAAAGTAGCCCATCACCAAAAGAAAAAATAGAATAAACAGAAAATTTACTAACTTTAATTTGATAATTATAACCTAATCTCAATCCATTATCAAGAGTTGAAAAATTTTCATAAATTCCTCTTTTTTATTCTTTTGAATTTCCATTCATCATTCCTAATTTTAAATTCATCATGAACATCACAATCTCCTAGAAACCCCAAGTTGAAATCCAAGTTCATTTCCAGTTAACAGTATTGTATCATAAAACTCTATTTTGTCCCTCTGAGAAAATTGTTTATAAGAATAAAAAATTTCTCCTGCTAAATAATAACCATTTTCAGCAATTGGATATTCATAACTGATTGATGGAGTAAATTCGTGGAAGTTGTAATACTTTTCATCTATATAATTTAATGTAAGTAAAACAACTGACAAATATGAGCGATCTTCAAATAATCTATTTTGAATTAAGTAGTTGGTATTTGAAAAATAACCTTGAGAAAATTTTTTCATATACCCTAATTGTCCTTTACCTAAAAAAAAATGTAATCCAATAAATGATTTATTCTTAAAAGAAAGTAAATAGGAATAATTCATTCCATATGAATAACTAATAAAATTTTTATAATATACAGATTTTGTTGAAGCACCTAAATGATGAGAATCACTTAACAAGGCTATATTTACACTTGAATTGACATTAGTTCCATAAATTGACAGTGATTCATCTTTTGAATTCAAATTTGAATTAGATCCACCAATGCTAGTTTTTACATAAAACAATGTAGAATCATTTTTATGTTTTTCCCCTTTAGATGTAAATACGACAGATAAAGTTAATGCATAAAGAAATATTAGTAAGTCCATTTCAGAGGAATCTCCAGTTCAAAATTTATTGAAATATAAATCATTTTACTTTTTGAATGATAGTCATCCAACCAAGTAAAAGCGATATAAAGCAATGCTGCTAAACTTGAATTTAACGCTGCTAAAAAGTATGCATTTGTTAATCTATCTTCTGTTGGAAAATTGTTTTTCATAAACCCTCATTTATTTTTTCTATAAAACTAAGAAACATTCTATTTGGAACTCAGAATAATTAGCATAAATTTATACTCAGGAATTATCTAAATCAATAAGGAAGAATCCATAGTTTTTTTATCTAGATTTTTGATTTATTTTTGTAGCAAGCAAATTTTATATTTAGCTAGCAGATTTTTACACTGAGAAGTAACAAATTCAAGAATATCATGAGTAATTTCAAAAACTAAACTTACACTGAATTTTAAAAAATACAATTAAAATCAATGCCTTAATGAGTAAGTTTTAATAGTGCTACTTAAGTTACTGAATTTCCTAAGTAGTTTTTAAAAGTAATTACACTACTAACTCCACAAAAAGAAAGTTCTTGATTCTTATTTTAAATCAAATACTATGAAACTTGAAATGCTAAGAGTGTATTTAGACAATTGTTGTTACAATAGACCATTTGATGACCAAAGTTCAAAAAAAATTTTATTTGAAACTGAAGCTAAATTATTTATTCAAGAAAAAATCAAATTGGGTGAATTAGAGTTAGTCTGGTCATTTATTTTAGATTATGAAAATAATCAGAATATGGATTCAAGAAGAAAAGAAGAAATTTTTAAATTTGAAAAATATTCAAAAGTTTATTTTATTGGTACTAATGATACACAAATTCTTTCTGAAAAATTGTATTCTTATGGAATTAAAAAAAAAGATTCAATACATCTTGCATCTGCAATTGAAACTAACTGTGATTATTTTATTACAACAGATATTGGAATTATCAAAAAAAAATCTTTTTTTTCAGAAATAGCAATTATCAATCCAATTGATTTTATAATTCAAATAGGAGAAACTAAATGAAGTCGGATACAGAAGTTAGATCAATGGGTTATAAAATTTTATTCAAATACATGGATGTTATTGATGCTGAAAGATTTATTTCTTTGATTAATAGAGATAGATTTGATTACACTGAGTGGAGTCAAAATTTATTCGAGGAAATTGGTTTAGAAGAAATTTTAGAAGACGCAAAAAAATTTGCAATTGATTTTAGAAAAATTAAAGGTGATTTGAAATAATAAATTTTTAACTATACAAAGCGAAAACGATCGAAGCGTTTCTGAATAGCCTCGGACTTTAGTCCGAGGATTCAGAAGTAGCTGAGAGCGTGTTTTTTTCCATTTGGAAAAAATTCGCCCGAACAATTCTCTCTAAGTTTATTATTCAATATATGAAGTTACAAAAAATTAATTCTCTAAAATTTTGTATTTATGAAAAAAGAAATCCATGTTCAAAACCATAAAATCACTTACGAATCTCATTCCAAAGGAAAAGAAAAAATTATTTTTATTCATGGTTGGTCTTCTTTTCAATTTTACTGGTCAAATATCATTCAATATTATAAACCATTTGGTGAATGTATCACAATTGATTTACCTGCTCATTATCCTGCTGTTGCTCCAGAAAATTTTAAAAATTTTTCGATAGATGACATCATTAATATTGAAACAGAAGCAATAAAAAAAATTATCGGCGATGAAAAATGTATTTTGATTGGTCATTCAACTGGTGGGATTACTGCGATGGGAGTTGCATACAATTTAAAAGAACAAGTTTCAAAATTAATTTTAGTTTGTTCAGTTGTTCATGGTCCAGTGACTAATTTTTTAAAATTTTATAAAATGGCTTTTGAAAATAATTTAGGTGGGATTGTTTCTGAAATTCAAAAATTTTTGCTTGGTGTGAATGGAAGCAAATACATTTCTTTTCTGCCAGTTGTGCATGATAAATTTAAATTTTTTTCTGATCCAGAAATTAATTCTTATTTAGAAATTTATAACCAAATTTTTAAAAATATTTCTTCTGAAATTATGGGTGAATATTTGATAATGTTAGATAAATGTGATTTTAGAGAAAAAGCAAAAGAATTAAAAATGCCAACCCAAATTCATGTTGGGGTTCATGACATTATGGTTCCTGCAGAACATGGTTTTGAGCTTGCAAAAATTATAAATCATGCAGAATTAGTGAAATACGAGAGTTCTGGACATGTTCCAACTCTTGAAGAAAAACAAAAATTTTTATCCAATACTTTGAGGTTTTTAAAAAATGAGTGATGAATGCAAAACTTTTATTTAGTTTTTTAATTTTACAATTTTCTATTTTTGCTGTTGATTTTGATGATTTAAAAGAAAAACAAGGCAAAATTTATGGCTCAGAAAAAGACGAAAAGTATGTATATGATGCATTTTTTTCAGAATGGGAAAGTTGGCCTAGAAAAAATCCAACCCATTCCTCATTTCATTTTTTTTGGATTTTTAATTCTACTGATTACCCAAAATATTCCAAATCTCAATTTTTACCTTTTTATTCTTACCAAAAAAGTAAAATAGACAAAAGAGAAGAAAGTAATTTTTTACTTTTGTACAATTCTGAAATTGATGATAAGTCAAATGAAAGTTGCTATTTTTTACCATTATATTTTAGCGGGAAAACTGGAAAAAACAATTATATATTCATGCCATTTTTACTAACCAGTTTTAGTGAAACTTATTCAAACCAATCAATTGATAAAACAAATTTTGTTGGACTTCATTATTCCAATTCTATCAAAAATGAGTCAACTGGTATTGATGAAACTACCTATGTAAATCCATTTTTTTATTGGTCCGATTCCAAATCAAAATCAGGAAATTCTTCCACTTTATTTTTTCCAATTTTACCAATTGTTTATTCCTTTGAAGATGAAAAAAGTTCTAGAAAAAATTTTTTATGGTTAGTAGATTATACAACTGAAAATGATTCACTAAATAGATTTTTTTTCATGCCATTTGTATTTTACAAAAAAAATGAATACACAACAGTTTTTCCAATTTATTTTAATTATATAACTGATGCAGGTTCTGAAAAAACAATTATCCCAATTTTGTATTCATCTGAACTGAACAAAGATAATTCTTCTTCCAAAAATTTTCTATTGGTTTACAATCATGAATATGACCAAGAAGGAAACTTAAAAAATGTAAATTTTATAAATTCATTCTACAAAAAAGATTCTTATTATATATTTTTTCCATTTTATTACAATTGGTATGGAAAACTTCCTGATGATAAAAAAGAAGAATCTAGTTTGTTCTTGCCACTATTTTACAAAAACCAAATTCAAAATGGAAATTCTTATTTGAATGTTTTGGGAATTTTTTCCACTGAACAAAATGAAAAATCAGAAACAATTTCTTCAAATTTATTTCCAATTTTGTTTTACAAAAAAGATTCAAGATTTGTATTTTTTCCTTTTTATTATAACTGGAAAGATAAAACACAGGAAAACAAAACAGAACAATCCAATTTATTTTTTCCAATTTATTACCAAAACAAAATTCAAGATGGAAATTTTTATGCAAATCTTTTGGGACTTTATTCTTATGAAGAAAACCAAAAATCTGAAAGAATAGGAACTTCCATATTTCCACTATATTATTACAAAAAAGATGATTATAGAGTCTATTTTCCATTTGTATTTTTATTTGGTTCTGAATCAGATATTGCTCCAAGTGGAAAAAATTTTGGTTTATTGCATTATCATTCTTGGGATGAACTTGGTGAACAAACTTTTATCACAAATTATTATTCTTCCAAAACAAAATCCACTAATGGAATTTTTAGAACATTCTTTCCATTCTTTTTTTATAAAAATGATATGAATGAAAAATATTTACAAAGTTTGATTTTTTATTCTTATCAAAATAAAAATAAATTAGATGAAAGTTTTTATATTTTTCCAATTTATTTTTCAAATGAAAAAGATGTTGAAAGTTCAACTTGGGCATTAAATTATTATACATCCGAAGACAAAAAGAAACAAGAAATTTTTACTACGCTCTTTCCTTTGTATTTTAAATCTGAAGACGAATCTTCAAAAACTAGACAATCGCTATTATTATTTGAAAACAAAAATAAAAAAACTGGAAATTATTTTAGAACTGCTTTTCCAATTTATTATTCTTGGAAAACAGCTAAATCTGATGGATATGTATTTTTTCCTTTTTACACAAATATTGATTATCCAAACAAAACTAATTTTAATTTGAATTTATTTGGTTTTGCAAAAAATACAAATACTGGAATTTATTCTCCAGATATAAATTTAGATGCTGGAACAAAAGATTCTTACACTTATCTAGACACTGATTTTTCTTGGCTTTATAATGTATTTAAGATTGAAACTAGAATCAGCACAAAACTTTTAGAAGAAATTAAAGAAGAGTTTCAAACTAAAAAAGTTTCGAAAGATGAAAAATTAGTTGTTTCTGAATCTCCAAAAATTACAAAGAAAAAAGATTTTACTCGCGAAAATACTTTAAACTTTTTTGGAATTAATTTTTTATTTTCAGCGTTTTCATTTGAAAGAGGAGATTCCAAAAGACATTTTAGGTTATTACCTCTAACTTGGCTAACTTGGGATAATAACTCCAAAGATCAATTAGTGGCAGTTCCATTTTATGTACATTTCAAAAATCAATTTTTAGAATACACTGTATTATTTCCATTTTATGGAAAGCAGAAAACTCCTGAAGAAAAAAGATCTGCATATGGATTATTTTTCTATTTAGATGAAGAATTCAAAAAAAATAATCACAAAGAAACATCTATCATTTGGCCTTTTTTTAATTCTTATAGAGCAGATAATCAGGAAGGTTCTCGTTTAATTCCATTTTACCGCCATAAAAAAACTTGGAACGAATCAGAATTAAAAGAAAATACAATTTCATTATTTCATTATTCCAATTCTTATTTAGATGAGTTTGGAAAAGAAAAATCTTATCTGATTTCTCCGTTTTGGTTTTCAAATTCAGATACAAAAGATAATCTCACAGATTCATTTCACTTTACTCCACCATTATATGTAAAAACTTTTGAAGAAAATTCTAAACAAGAATTTCATCGTTTTGTTTCACTTCCATTTTATTACAGTTCTAGTTTTGATAAAGAGAAGAATTTTAGAAATTCAATTTTTTGGACAGTTCCGATTGTTCTACTTAGAAATAGAGAACACGATGAAGTGATTTGGAATTCATTTTTTATCAATAATTATTTTGATTCAGCTAAAAAGAATAATTTAATCCTCAGCGGAATTTATTATCATAATTTGGAATATGAAAAAGAAAATCAATTTTTAACTACTAGATGGACTTTACCTTTATTTTATTATTATCGAAAATTACCTCGTGAAGGAGAAATTTATGATAAACTAAAATTTTATTCACCACTTGTTTTTTATTCTAGTTTTGAAAATCAAATAAACAATGAAAAAAGATATGATTATTTAATTCCACCACTTTTGTATTATAGATTGAATAATCCAAAAAAAGATTATTATAATTTTGCAGTCCTTTTTAGTTATGAGAATTTTAAAATTAAAGAAGAATCAAATTTATTTTTAACTCCATTTTTTTCGATTCAATCTAAACCAGATTTATCTAGAAATTATTTGTTCCCAGTTTATTTGTACAATGATGTTCCAAAAGAAAAACGATTCCTTAGTTTAATTTACTCTTACCAAAATGAAAAATTGGATTTAGGGGAAGAAACAACTCATAATATTCCAATTATCACTCCATTTTTATACTACCAAAATTCGTTTCTAGATTCAAAAAGTTGGAATTTATTAAGTTTAATGTATCGCAGAAAAAAAGCAGATTATATCTCTCATGGATTTTTACCATTTTATCATAATGAATCAACAGAAAACACAAACTATTCTGAAGATTTATCTTTTGTTTTTCCAATTTATTATTTTAAATCTTTAAACTCAGATGATCTAAATGAAAGTAATTTTTTTAGTTTATTCTTTGAAAGAAAAAATACAACCTCTGCAAATTTAAAAAACACTACTTATAAATTCCCGGGTATTGTTCCAATTGTTTTATATTTAGATAATGAAAACAATCAATTCTCTTGGAATATTTTTGGACTAGCTTACAGAAGAGAAAAGTCTGAATATGTATCACATGGATTTTTGCCGTTTTATCATAATGAATCCATAAAAAATAAAACTCTCACTGAAGACCTAAATTATATTTTTCCATTTTATTATTCTTATGATACAAAAACAAAAGATAAATCTGAAACAAATTTTGCTTCGATTTTATTTTCTAGATCAGTTGTTGAAACTCCAAAGTTAAAAAATATCACTTACAAATTTCCAAGTTTTGTTCCAGTTTTATTTTACCAAGACGAACAAAATAAAAACTTTGATTGGAATTTGTTAAGTTTGATCTATAGAAGAGAAAAGTCTGAACATGTATCTCATGGATTTTTGCCTTTTTATCATAATGAATCCACAAATAGTAAAACTATCGCTGAAGACCTAAATTATATTTTTCCATTTTATTATTCTTATGATACAAAAACAAAAGATAAATCTGAAACAAATTTTGCTTCGATTTTATTTTCTAGATCAGTTGTTGAAACTCCAAAGTTAAAAAATATCACATACAAATTTCCTAGTTTTGTTCCAATTTTATTTTACCAAGATGAACAAAACAAAAATTTTGATTGGAATGTATTAAGTTTAATTTACAGAAGAGAAAAGTCTGAATATGTGTCACATGGATTTTTGCCGTTTTATCATAATGAATCCATAAAAAATAAAACTCTCACTGAAGACCTAAATTATATTTTTCCACTTTATTATTCTTATGATACAAAAACAAAAGATAAATCTGAAACAAATTTTGCTTCGATTTTATTTTCTAGATCAGTTGTTGAAACTCCAAAGTTAAAAAATATCACATACAAATTTCCTAGCTTTGTTCCAATTTTATTTTACCAAGATGAACAAAACAAAAATTTTGATTGGAATGTATTAAGTTTGATTTACAGAAGAGAAAAACCAGATTATATCTCACATGGATTTTTGCCTTTTTATCACAATGAATCCACAAATAGTAAAACTATCGCTGAAGACCTAAATTATATTTTTCCACTTTATTATTCTTATGATACAAAAACAAAAGATAAATCGGAAACAAATTTTGCTTCGATTTTATTTTCTAGATCAGTTGTTGAAACTCCAAAGTTAAAAAATATCACATACAAATTTCCTAGTTTTGTTCCAATTTTATTCTACCAAGATGAACAAAACAAAAATTTTGATTGGAATGTATTAAGTTTGATTTACAGAAGAGAAAAGTCTGAATATGTGTCACATGGATTTTTGCCGTTTTATCATAATGAATCCATAAAAAATAAAACTCTCACTGAAGACCTAAATTATATTTTTCCACTTTATTATTCTAAATTCAATCAAACTGGAAAAAATTCAAAATCAGAATTTTATTCATTGATTTATTCTAGCGAAGAAAAAAGAAATTTAAAAGAAAATTCAAGAATCACTTACCATAAAGTTCCATCCATAATTCCATTTATTTATTACCAAGATTCAAATGAAGCTGGAGAAACAAATTGGAATTTATTAAGTGTAATTTATTCTAGGAGTTCTAGATTTTTTGATGCAAATGGTTTTATCCCATTTTATCATTTTTCGACAAATAAAAATAAGAAAAATGAATTGGAAGAATCTTATGCTTATGTGTTTCCTTATTTTCAATTTGAAGATAAACAATCTGAAATTAAAAATGTAATGGGACTTTTATTCCATCAAAATTATTCTAAAAAAGAAAAATCAAATTCAACTTCAGTACTTTATCCAATTGTAACTACAAAAAATTCTAAAGACAAATTTCAATTCCAAAGTTTATTTGGTCTAATTGAATCAAATTCAGAAAAAGATTTTTCAGATTTTAATTTCTTCTGGCTTGGTTATAAAAACAGGTCCGAAATTTCTAGCGTAAATTTATTTCCATTCTTGTATTCAAAAGATACAAAAGAAGAAAAAACAAAATTAGTTTTACCTTTACTTTCTTATTCAAATAAATCTAAAAATGAAGAATTACAATCTACTGGGCTTAGTTTGATCTATCATTCCAAAAAAGATTTAGTTACTAAAGAAGAAGATACTTTTTTACTTGGTGGATTATTGTATTATAAAGTCAAACGACCAAGTGAAAGAGGTTATGAAGGTGAAGGGTCTTTGTGGGGAGTTTTATGGGAATACAAAACTGAGTCTGAAACCAATTATAAAAAATTATCTGTCTTAAAAGTGATTACTCTTTATAAAGAAACAATGTGAGTTTTATTTTAAAATTTTGTGAAGTTTATAATTATTAAATTGAATTAGCGAAATTTAAAATTATATAAATTTATTGAAAATTAAAAAAATATATCCTTCAGTTTAAGGTTTTTAAAAAATGCATTATGCCATTTAAATTCGTATTTAGTTTTTTTTTAGTTTTACAAATTTCTATTTTTGCTGTTGATTTTGATGATTTAAAAGAAAAACAAGGGAAAGTTTATGGCTCAGAAAAAGATGAAAAATATATTTATGATGCTTTTTTTTCTGAGCTAGAAAGTTGGCCAAAAAATAATCCAACACATTCTTCTTTTCATTTTTTTTGGATTTTTAATAATACAGATTATCCAAAATATTCAAAATCTCAATTCAGTCCATTTTATTCTTTAGAGAGAAGTAAAGTAGATAAAAGAGAAGAAACAAATTTTTTAATTTTATATAACTTCGAAATAGATGAAAAATCAAATGAATCCGCATATTTTTTTCCGTTTTATTTTAGTGGAAAAATTACAAATAGAAATTATACTCATTTACCACTCTTAATGACTAGTTTTAGTGAATCTATTTCAGCTAATTCAAGAGAAAGTTCAAATTTAATTGGACCATTTTATTCAAATCATTTAAAAGATGATAGAAATAATTTTGAAGAAAATTCAAGTATAAATCCTTTTTATTATACAAATCAACAAAAAACAAAATCAGGAAATTCTTCTACTTATTTTTTTCCTATCTTACCTATTATTTATTCATTTGAAGATGAAAAAAGTTCCAGAAAAAATTTTTTTTGGTTAGTAGATTATACCACCGAAAAAGATTCACTAAATAGATTTTTTTTCATGCCATTTGTATTTTACAAAAAAAATGAATATACTACTATTTTTCCAATTTATTTTAATGTAAAATCTGAGACTGGTTCAGAAAAAACGATTATTCCAATTTTATTTTCTTCTGAAACAAAAAAAGATAAATCTTCATCTAAAAATTTTCTTTTGGTTTACAATCATGAATTTGATTCAAATGATAAATTAAAAAGTTTTTATTTGTTTCCACTATATTTTCATTGGAAAAATAAAATTTCAGAAAATCAAACTGAAAAATCAAATTTATTTTTACCATTATATTACACGAATCAAATTGAAAATGGAAAATCTTATCTAAATCTATTTGGACTTTATTCTTATGAAACAAATGAAAAATCTGAAAGAATGGGAACAACGATTTTTCCATTTTATTTTTATAAAAAAGATCAATACAGAGTCATTTTTCCAATAATATTCAAATTTGGTGAAGAATCTGAAAAAGCTCCTTCAGGAAAAACTTATGGTTTATTCTATTATAATTCTTGGGATGAAAAAACTGAAGAAACTTTATTAGCAAATTATTATACTTCAAAATCAAAAAATGAAAATTTTAAAACTTTTTTTCCATTATTTTTCCAATCTGAAGATGAAATTTCCAAAATTCAAAATGTCGGGTTATTTTTATTTCACCAAAATAAATACAAAAGAACAGGTAATTATTATAGAACTGCATTCTTAAGTTATCATTCTTGGAAAACTGATAAATCAGACGGAATATTATTTTTTCCTTTTTATATTAATATTGATTATCCCAATAAAACTAATTTTAATCTGAATCTAATTGGTCTTGCGAATAGTTCTTCAAAAGGACTTTATACACCAGATATAAATTTAGATGCTGGAACAAAAGATACTTATAAATATATTGATACAGATATTTCATGGCTGTATAATATTTTTAAAATTGAAACTAGAATCAGCACAAAATTAATCGAAGATCTTAAAGAAGAATTTAAATTTAAAAAATATTCTAAAGAAGAAAAACTAACAAATCAAACTTCTCCTAAAATACAAAGGAAAAAAGATTTTACTCGTGATAATACTTTAAATTTTTATGGAATCAATTTTTTATTTTCAGCATTATCTTTTGAAAGAGGAGATTCAAAAAGGCATTTTAGAATCTTACCACTTACTTGGGTAACTTGGGATGAAAAATCTAAAGACCAATTAATTGCTGCACCTTTTTTTGTTTATTTTAATGATGAAGTTTCAAAATATATTGTAGCATTTCCATTTTATGCTAACCAAGAAACTCCAGAAGAAAAAAGAACTGCTTATGGTTTGTTATTAAAAATTGATGAAGAATATAAAGAAAACAAACTTAAAGAGCATTCTTATATTTGGCCAATAATTAACTATTATACTTCAAAAAATGCAGAAGGTTCTCGCATAATTCCGTTTTACCGCTACAAAAGAACTTGGAATGAATCAGAAGAAAACAAAAATACTATTTCTCTTTTATATTTTTCTAATTTTTACATAAATGATTCTGGAATTGAAAAAGGCATAGTTGTTTCTCCTTTTTGGTTTTATAATTTAGATAGTAAAAATGATATTAAAGATTCGTTTCATTTTACGATTCCTTTTTATTATAAAACTTATGAAGAAAGTAAAACTACAGAGTTTCATCGTTTTATTTCCCTACCATTTTATTTAAGTTCAAGTTTTGATAAAGAAACTAAGTTTAAAAAATCTATTTTTTGGACGATTCCAGTTTTAGTATTTAGAAATCGAGAAAATGATGAAGTCACTTGGAATACTTTATTTATAAATAATTACATTGATTCATCAAAAAAAAATAATTTATTCTTAAGCGGAATTTATTATCATAATTTAGAATATGAAAAAGAAAAACATTTTTTAACTACTAGATGGTTTTTGCCCTTATTTTATTATGATAGAAAATTACCTCGCCAAAATGAAGTTTATGATAAATTTAAAATTTATACTCCATTTATTTTTTATTCAAGTTTAGAAAATACTTCATCAAAAGAAAAAAGATATGATTATTTAATTCCACCTTTGCTGTATTATAGATTAAATAATCTTGAAAAAGATTATTATAATTTTGCAGCTATTTTTAGTTATGAAAAATTTAAAACTAAAGAAGAAAGTAATCTTTATTTAACTCCATTTTTTTGTGTTCAATTAAAACCAGAATTAAATCAAAATTATTTTTTCCCAATTTATTTCTATAAGAAAAATTCTAAGGAAACTATATTTACAAATTTACTATTTTCTACTCAAAGTGAAAAATTAGAATTAGGTGAAGAAAATACTTTAAAAGTTCCAATGTTTCTTCCAATACTATTTTATAAAAATTCTTATCCAGATAACAATTCTTGGAATTTTCTTAGCTTTTTATATAGAAGAGTTAGTAATGATTTTGTTTCACATGGAGTTTTTCCAATATATAATAATGAAAGTAAAAAAAATAAAAACTATTCTGAAGACCAAAATTATATTTTTCCAATTTATTATTATAAAAATTATAAATCAGGAGAAAACTCAGAAACCAATTTTATTACAATTTTTTCAAGAACAAACGAAGAAAGCCAAAATATAAAAAGAGTAATTTACAAATTTCCAAGTTTTGTTCCGATTGTTTGGTATAAAGAGAATGAAAACAATAAATCTTCTTGGAATTTTTTAAGTTTAATTTACTCAAGAGAAAATTCTGTTTCAAATTCTTTTGGTTTATTTCCAATTTTTGGAAAAAAATCAACTGAAACAAGTTTCATGAATTTTCTAGCACCTGTTTATTATTATTATAATGATGAAACCAAACAAGATAAAATTTCTGAATTAATTACTTTGCCTTTTTATTATAAAAATCAAAATTATTCAGGAAAAAAATATTCAAAATACCAAATTCCTTATTTTCTTCCTTTTATATATAATTATGAAAATGAAAACGATTCTACTGGTTGGAATTTATTTAGTTTATTTTATTCAAGAAGTTCCAGTCTTCATTCTTCAACTGGGTTTATTCCCTTTTACCATTTTTCAACCACAAAGAATCAAAAAAGTGAATTAGCTGAATCATATTCTTATCTTTTTCCTTACTTTCAATATGAAGATAAAGTTATTGAAATTAAAAATGTTTTAGGAATTTTATATCACCAAAATTATTCTAAACTAGAAAAATCAAATTCTATTTCAATTTTATATCCATTAATTCATTCTGAATCTGCAAAAGATAAATTTAAATTCCAAAATTTATTTGGGTTAATTGAATACAATACTGAAAAAGAATTTTCTGATTTTAACTTTTTCTGGTTTGGATACAAAAATAATTCTGATTCAAATTCATTAAATTTATTTCCAGCTTACTATTCAAAAGATACTAAAGAAGAAAAAACAAAACTAGTTTTACCATTATTAACTTATACAAATAATTCTAAAACTGAAGAATTTCAATCAACTGGTCTCAGTATTTTGTATCATTCCAAAAAAGATTTAGTGACTAAAGAAGAAGATACTTTTTGGTTACTTGGAATTTTATACTATAAAATTAATCGTCCTTCTGAAAGAGGTTATGAAGGGCAAGGTTCACTTTGGGGAGTATTATGGGAATACAAAACAGAGTCAGAAACTAATTACAAAAAATTTTCCATTTTGAAAATAATAACTATTTTTAAAGAAACAAAATGAAAAAAATTGTTTAAGATTTTGTTAAAATAGAATATATGTATAAAATGAAAAATTTATTATTCATATTAATTTTTAGTTTTGAATCTTGTTCGTTCACTGAAAGATTTTTTGGATCAATTTCTTCCAGTAATACAATTCAACTTGCTTTTGCTAATTTTTTAGCTAGATATAATAATCCTAGCTCTACACCAACACCTTCACCGACTCCATCACCTCCAGCAAAAACTTGTATCAAAGTAGCAACTAAAACTCAAAGCACAAACCAAACAACTGGCGAAACAAATACGACTACTTGTAAATTTGATTATTCAACTATTTCTAATTTATGCACCAACGAAAAACCAATTCTGGAAAGTGAGATTCAAGTTAACCAAAAAAGAACTTATTTTAAATCAGTTGAAGATTTTATTAAACAAAAAGAAATTTTTGCAAAAAACTTTCAAACATTTGAAATTTATAATGAAGATAACACTAAAAAAAAACAATTTTACTATGATAATGATAAAAGATATAGAATTTTAGAGTTTGATGGAGGAGAATCAATTTATACAGAATTTGATTCTAAAAATAGACCCACAAAAGGAAAATTAATTGCTCATTGTGAAGTTCCAATTGATGCAAGTTATGATGATCAAAACAATATATTTAGTGTTAATATTTATTTTTCTCAATCAGGACCTGATACAAATAATTATTGTTTAATATACAGAAGTTTAATACAAAATCAAAATTTAAAATTTGAATTTAATCAAGAATTCTTAAAAGTAAGAGATACAATTACAGTTGGGAATTCTTCTACTATAATTAATTATAACAATATTGAGACTGAAGAAGTATGCACTGGAACTTCAACTGGAACTAGTTTTACCGAAAATTTAGAGCCTGCTGAAGTTACTTCTATTGAAACTGAAAATATTCTACCTGGTGCTGCTGCTGGAGAATTTATAATTTTAAGGGGAAAAAATTTTAATCCAAATTTTTCTAATAACCAAGTTCAATTTCATCAAAAAATTCCAGTAACCCCAGTTTCAGGTGATACAAGTTTTATCCGTGTACAAATTCCACCTAATGCTCGCTCGGGTAGAATTCTAGTAAATAACGGAAAAGCAAAATCCTATTCACCAAATTTTATTGTGTATAAGTATTTTTTGTTTATCGCTGATACTGGAAATAACCAAGTTTTAGTATATAACATGAATGCCTTGGATGGTTCGTTGGTTTCATTTCAGACCCTTAGTTCTTCTTCAACAGTAAGAAGTTTTGCTGTAACTCCAAATGGCAAAAACCTTTACATATCAAAAAACTCTGGTTTAGCAAATATGATTGAAAGAAGAAAGATTGAAATAGATTCAATTCCACCATTTCTCCAAAAAATTTCGACTACATCATTAGAAAATTTTGGAGATGATGGCAATCCAAAACTAATTGCAATTGACCCAAAAGGTGAATTTTTATTTGTTTATCATGAATCAGGAACTCCATTTAATTTTAGAAACCAATTAAGAAAAATTGATTCAGATGGATCAACTTCTTTTTTAAGTAATTTTAATGTAGTTAACTCTTCTGGAGAATTTTCAATTCACCCAACAAAAAAAAATTATTATATCACTTCAGGATCAATGACAAATGTTAGATCAAATAATTTTGATAATAATACAATATCAGAAATTGCAATTCCAATTAATACTTTAACAACACCTAATTTTGGGGCAATTCATCCAAACGGGAACTATTACTACATTGCAACAAGTGGGGCTTCAGCAGGTATAAGGTTATATTCAATAGACTCAATTGGTTCACTATCTCTTATAAACACTTATAATACTGTTACATCAGGTCATTTTGGTATTGCAATTGATAATAAAGGAAAATTTTTAGTCACTGCTTCTGACGTTAACGATACAATAAAATCATTCCAAATAAATTCTGATTTTTCACTTTCAACTCCAATAAGCACAATAACTATTACTGACCCTAAAAAACTCATTTTTGACCCAAGTGGAAGATTTGTTTATAGCTTTAGAGATACAACTCCTTATTCTTTATATATCTATTCTGTTAACCAAACAACTGGAGCTTTAACAGCAGTATCAAATTCAATTACTTTTTCTTCACCTCAAAACATCTTATTCGCAAAAATTCCACAATAATAAAATAATTGACTAGAATTTTTTTGGAAATAAAATTAATTAAATGAAATTATTTTTTCTAATTATTTTACTAAATTGCTTGAGCATAAAAAATCATTCTATCAAAGATTTAAAATTTCCTAGTTCTGAATTTGAATCTGGTTTTATTTCTGGGACTTTTGAGATTAATCCAAATTATTTTGATTCTTGGTGTAATAAAAATTGTGAAACATTAAAAACTTATTTAGAACAAAATCAAAATTTGTTTTTAGAAATAACTGTCAGAATGGATGCAACTGAACAACCAGAAAATATGATTATAATTTCTAAAAATCGTGCAGAATCTCTAAAAAATAAATTGATTCAAAAAGGTTTTCCAAATGAAAAGCTAATTGCAAAAGCAAATCTAGATACAAAAAATTTTATTGGCAAAGATAAATTTGATCCCATAAATAGAACAGCTAGTTTTAGTTTTGTGGAAAAAAATTAATTCTTAAACTTACAAATTTAGGAAAAATTTTTCAAAAAATACTATACAAAATTTAACCTATTAAGATACTTGGAATGTACAAAATATTTTTTTTTATGTCTCATAAAATTTGACATAATCCTGAAAAACCTTTAAAACTTTTTTTTAAATTTCAAGAAAATTTTTTTTTTCTAGTTCAATAAACTAGAGTATAGTTAAAAAAAAATTGGAACATAAAAAAAAATAGAGTACATATAAGTATTTAAAACCGATTCTTATTGTAAAGAAGAACAAGAGAGTAAAATTTGTCAAATCAAACCCCTGCAAAACTATTACAGAACTTTCAAGAGTACTTATCTATTGAAAAAGGATTAAGTGATAATTCTATCTTCTCCTATGGGTATGATTTGAATAAATTTAAAACTTTTATTGATAAACAACAAATTGATTTATTAAAAGTTCAATCAAAAGATATTATGAAATTTTTAGTGGAAGAAAAAAATAGAAAAATTTCTTCAAAAACTTTAGCCCGTGAAGTAGTAGCTCTTAGACAATTTTACAAATATTTAAGAGATGAAAAAAAATTAGACATTAACCCAACTGATAAAATTGAAACCCCTGAAGTAATGAGGGCAATTCCTGACCATTTGAGTTTAGATGAAATCGAAGAACTATTTGCAAAAATTAAAGAAGATAACATTTACGAGTTAAGAGATAAATGTATTTTCGAATTATTGTATTCTACCGGTCTTAGAATTTCAGAAGCTTGTAATTTAAAAATTGAAGATTTAGATTTAGAAAATCTCACTCTGACAATAGATCAAAAAGGTGGAAAATCGAGACTAGTTCCTTTTGGAGAAAAGGCTAAAACTATTTTAGAAAGTTACTTAAAAAATTCAAGAACAGAAATTTTAAAAATTAGAAAATGTGAATATGTTTTTGTTTCAAAAAAAGGTTCATTTATTAACAGAAAATCTGTATGGAGACTTTTAAATCTTTATATTAAAAGAACTTCTATTCAAAAAAAAGTAACCCCTCACACTTTAAGACATTCATTTGCAACTCACCTTTTAGAAAATTCAGCAGACCTAAGAGCTGTTCAAGAATTACTTGGTCATATCGACATTTCTACAACACAAATTTATGCTCAAATGGCGAAAAAATCTTTAAAAGAAGTTCATAAAGATCATCACCCAAGAGGTTAAACTTTTATTGACAAAAATCTTCGATATGGAAGATTTTTAAAATGCAAAAAATTTTAGCAATAATTCTAGTTTGTATTAATTGCCAAACTTTTCAAATAGAAAATCCACCACCACCATTTGTTTATGCTAATACTTATGCCCGAGTAAAATTAAAATCTAATTTAGTTTTAAAAGAAAGTCCAAATTTAAATTCTGTTAGTTATGAATCTATTTCTATTCCTGATAATTACATTTTACTCACTAGGAATAGAACAGATTTTAGAGAAATCATAAATGGATTTGAAGATTATTGGTATGAAGTTGAATACAAAGATAAACGAGGTTGGGTATTTGGAAAGATGTTGGATATTTCTGATGAAGAAACTAATATAATACGTTATCTAAATGTGATGGAAACAAATCCAAATTTATCAAATTTCAAAAAAGTAAAAAAATATTTTGATGATAATTTTAAAAAAATAAATTATGAAGAAGCTATTGAAAAATATGGAAAACCAATCAAAGAACAAAAATATACTCTTTCCAATCATCATGGAGGTTTTAATCGTTATCTTGAATTAGAATATTCAGATATTAGATTAAAATTTATAGATAAAAATCTATTTGAATACACTCTTTTTAATACTGAAAAATTAAATATTAATTCGAGATATATTTTTATTGGAAGTGAATGGAAAGTTTTAGAATTTGAATTCGGAATTCCATTTTCCATTTCAAAAAAAAGTTTAATCTATTCAACTTGTAATCCAAATTTTTCAGATAGTTGTAGTGGAAATTATGCTGATAATTTAGAATTCAAAATGGAAAATCATCGTGTGGTAGCAGTTCAATTTACTAAACATGTGGACTAATACTTATATTAAATGTGTCCTATTTTTATTTTTCTTATTTAGTCTTAATTCAGAAGAAATATTAATTCATTCTTTTGGAATTAATATTTCGAATCAACCTGAAATAGTTAAAAAAAATTTATTTCTATCAAGTGAAAAGCTAAATGAATATAGAATTGAACCAAAAACTAATTTTTCTTTTTCAGATGTTGTAGGTGAAAGTAAAATTACTGAGGGTTATTCAATAGCGAGAACACTTCTGAATGGAGAAGCCGTTTATGAACTTGGTGGAGGTTTATGCATTGTATCCTCTGTAGTTTATAATTTACTTTTAAAATCTGGATTTGAAATTATAGAAAGACATAAACATTCTAGACCAGTTCATTATATTCCACTTGGGCTTGATGCAACTATTTATTTTGGTAAAAAAAATCTAAAAATGAAAAATCCTTTTGAACAGAGTTTTATTATTAAAGTTGATATTACTGAAAGTTATTTATTGATGAAGTTATATTCTAACTCTAAACTACCTCATGAATTTTTGATTGAAACTGAAGAAGATGAATTAGAGGTCCCATTCCAAACAAATAAAAAAAATTTTCAAAATCCAATTTTTGTTTCTGTTTATAGAAAAAAATTTAGTAGTTCAAGTTTAGTTGAAAAAAAGTTTTTATATAAAGATTTTATATCTGCAATAAAATTGCCATGAAATTTTTTATTTACTTTTTTGTTTTAAAATTATTTTCAAATGATTTAGATAATTGGAAAAGAGAGAATCAAGATAAAAAATTTTTTTTACTTGAATATATTAATTGTAAACTCAAAGAAAAATTAATTAAAGAAGAATGTATTTTTGAAAAAAAACTACCTGCAATTAATTTAAATTTAGGAATATTTATAACATTTTTAAAAAAAGGAAAAGTTAGAGGATGTTTTGGTGGTTTTGACCATAAGTATTCCATGACAAATAAAAATTTAGATGAATATTTGATTTCAGCAATAGAATATGATAAACGTTTTGAACCTATTCAAGTTGAAGAAATTTCTCAGTTAAAAATTGTATTGACAATCTCAGAAAAACCAATTCAAATTGACAATGTTGATTTTTTAAGAATTGGGGAAGAAGGTTTATTTTTAAAAAATGAAAATGGGGAAGAATTTATTTTTGTTCCTGAAGAATTAAAACAAAACTTGAATATAAAAAAAATTTTAAAAGAAAAGAACATTTCTGAAATTTATAAATTTAATGCTATTTCAATAAGGTGATTCTATGGTCAAATATTTTTTATTTAGTCTATTTTTTTTTCAAACTCTTTTTGCTGTTGAAGTTAACAAGTCTGAAATTTTTAGAGGAAGAGTAATTGATCAGTCCACAAATCTTGGAATTCCTGAAGCAATTATAGAATTAAAAAACTCTAATTTGGGTGTTGGATATTATAAAGTTGAAACTGACAAACTTGGATATTTTGAAATTAAAAATTTTATTTTTAAAATTAATTATAAATTAACAATTTCAAAAAAAGGCTATTTAGATTTTGTAAAACAAGATTATTTTAATTCAAATCCAAATAAGTTCTTATTATATAAAGAAAGTAAAATTTTAGGTGAAGTAAAAAATACTAAGGATAAAAATTTAGATAATGTTGAAGTCACGGTAATTGAAGGATATTATTCTCAAAAAAGAATTCATACTACTAAAACTGATAAATTTGGAAGGTATAGTTTTGAAAAATTAGAAAATAAATCTTATATTTTAGAATTTAGAAAAGAAAATTTTATCACAGAAACAGCAAGTATTAAAGAAATGAAATTTGGTGAAAATTTTTATTTACCCATGAGACTTTATGAAAATAGCTCACTATATGGTAAACTAAAAATTGAATCTTCTGAAACACCTGCTGATTCAATAAATGTAATTTTACAAAACGGAAAAATTTCTCATAATGTTCAAACTTTTTTAAATGGAGAATTTCAAATTGATGCAATTAAGCCAGGGGAATATATTTTAAAATTTTCTCATATTGGTTTTTATGAAAAAGTTGAAAAAATTAAGATTGGTGAAGGATATAAAGTAAAAAAGGAAACTATTTCATTAAAAGCTAAAGAACCTAGTCTAATTTTATCTGCAAATCGTTTTGTTTTTACTCCTCTAGATAAAATTAGTTTTGATTTAAAAACTTTTAGACTAGAAACTGTAAAAGTAAAAATTTTTGAATTAAAATCTAAAGATAAATCGAATATAATTCAAACAAGATTTAATGAAAAATCATTAACTGATTCAAAATTGGTTTCAGAGTGGATTTTAAATATTAAAAATTTTAGAGATTATAATTGGAATTATACTGAAGTAGAATTAAAAGAAAAATTACCAACTGCAAATTATCTAATCCAAATTTCTTCAGAAGATGAAAAAGTTTTAACTAATAAATATTTTTCTATCACAACTGTTGGAATTTTAGTAAAACGTTCAGAAGAAAAATTATTTTTATATGCCTCTGATTTTATTACAAATGAACCAATTAAAGATGCAAAAATTTATTTAAGTTATGAAAAAAAGGAAATTGAAGATAAATCAAAAAAAGATTCCATAAAAGAAAATAATCAATCATCTGTTCAAGGAATTGATGAATCTTTTCCTCTTGAAGATGAAGAAGGTAATAATTTATCTAATCAAATTAAAACTGTTGATAGAACAAATTTAGAAATTTTTGGAGAAGGAGTCACAGATAAAAATGGTTTATTTGAAATAAATGTAAAAAATATAGAAGAAGAAATTGATATTGTCATTTTTAATTTTGATGGAAGTTCAGCATATGCAAGTATTTCAAAAACAAATATTTCAGATTCTGAATTAAATACTTATTTTGCTTATACAGATAGACCAATTTATAGACTAGGTGACGAAGTTCATTTCAAAATCCTTGCTAAAGAAAGGAAAAATAAATTTCGACCAATTACAAATGCAAAGATAACTGTTGAAATTAAAAATCAAGATTCTGTATATTCTTTGCAAGAATTTCAGTTGGATGAATTTGGAACTTGTAATGGAAATTTTATTATACCAAATGAAAAAACAGGTTTGTATCAAATTTTTATTAACAATATAAATATCAACTATTTTCAAGTTATAGAGTATCGAAAACCAGAATTTAAAATAGAATTAAATCCCATTAAATCATATTACACAAATAATGAAGAAGTTGAATTTAAAGTCGAAGCAAAATATTTTTTCGGCTCACCTATGTCAGAAGCTTTAGTTTCTTATAAATTTTATGAAGAAAAAGTGGATCAAGAAAAAAGGTTTACAGATAATGTAAACCAATCTTATTTTAATCGTGAACTCAAACTTGAGGGTTCAAAAAATCTCGATGAAAATGGAATTAATATATTAAAATTTAACTCTAAAGATTTACCTTATTCAAGAAAAATTATTTTAGAAGTAAGTATTAGTGATAAAAGTAATATCAAAATTACTGAAAACAAATCTGTTTATATAAGAAAAGGTGATTTTTATATTTCTATAAATTCTGATAAAAATTATTTTTTTGGACAAGAAAAAAAGAAATTTTTAATTGAAACAAAAGATTTTAATCAAAAACCAATTTCAACTGAAGTTCAAATAAATTTTCATCGTTTTATTTGGAAACCACACCAAAGAATTTATTCTCATGAAGAAAAACCATTAGTAATAAAAAAAATTAAAACTGATAAAAATGGTCTTTTTGAATTAGAAATTTCAGATGAATTTAATTTTTCAGGTGAGTTTGATGTTTTAGCAAGTTCCGTGGATATAAAAGGAAATATAGTTAAAGAAAGTAAGTTATTTTGGAATTATTTTAACAACCAAATTGATACAAGTTCCAAATTGAAAAATTTAGAAATTTCTCTTGCAAACGAAAAATTAAATGGTGAAGATCAACTAGAAATATTGATTAAGTCAAAATTTAAAGATTCTTTTATTTTACTCACTTTAGAAGGAAAAGAAATTTTTGAAACTAGATTAGTAAAAATGGAAGGAAATTTTTATAATACGAAAATAAAAATTAAACCAGAATATTCTCCAAATTTATTTATTAAAGCTAGTCTTCAAAAAAATAAATCTTTATATGTTGTTTCGCATAACTATAATTATCCTGAAAAAGATACTAATTTAAAAATCAGCATTAAAACTGACAAAGAAAAATATTCACCAAGAGAAAAAATGAAATTAGAAATTGATGTTACAAATGAAATAGGTAAGCCAGAAGAAACAGATTTATCCATAGCGGTTGTTGACGAATCTATTTTTAAAATTACCGAAGACCATACTCCAATCATGCAGCCATATTTTTACAAACCAATTTCAAATTGGGTAACAACTACTTATTCATACCCAATTAGTTTTTTAGCAGGTGCTTCAAAAGATTTAACTGAAGAAATTGTTCGAAAAAATTTTAAAGATACTGCATTTTGGATTCCAAATTTAAAAACCGATAAAAATGGAAAAGCTGGTCTAGAAGTTCAATTTCCTGATAATTTGACTGAATGGAGGATTACTTCAAGAGGACATGATAAATCTGGAAGAGTGGGTGAGGTGATTGAAAAAAAATTAGTTACTAAAGATTTAGTTTTAAGATTAGCTAAACCAAGATTTTTAATTGAAGGAGATGAAATTGAATTATTAGGTATTATTAATAATAATTCTAATGATAATTTTTCTTTAGTTGAAACAGAATTTAAAATTAATGATAAAAAAATTACAAAACAAAATTTAGATAAAATTTCTTTAGCCACAAAAGCTGCCACAGAAGAAAAATTTAGAATTAAAGTGCCCAATTCGGAATTTTTAAAAGTTGAATACAAAGCAAACGTAAATGATAAAATCAAAGATGCAATTGAAATTAAAATTCCAATTTATAAAAATTCTATTGAATGGATTGTAAAAGAATTTGGAACCCAAGATCAAAAAAATATAAAAGTAAAATTAAATCCAAATCCTTCTGAATATGTTTTATATTCAAATGAATTAAAATTAAATACCTATTTTTCTCAAATTGAAAAATTATTTTTAGCTAATAAATCTATACAAGAGTTCCCTTATTCTTGTATAGAACAAACTACAAATAAAATTTTACCTTCTTTAAAATTACAAGAATTGTATTTAAAATTGATGGCTGAAAAAAATACAGATACTAGTTCAATTGAACAATTAGCATTAGAGAATTTAGACTTTATCCAAAATAAATCTTCCAGCTTAAAAGAAAAAATTCAAAACTCTCAAAATTATGATGGAAGTTTTGGTTGGTGGGATGGTGGAAAAGGAAATGAATTTTTAACTTCCTATTTAATTGAATCTTCAGAAATTTTAGAAATTCGAGAAATAAATAAGTCTGTTAAATTTGCAAAAAAATATTTAGAAAATAATCAAAATATCGGACTAGATGAAAAAGCTTATTTATTATTTGCATTAGCAAAAAATTCTTTATGGTCTGAAGCAAGTTTTAAATCTTTAGAAAATAAAAATTTATCTAATTTTGCTCTTTCCTATTTTATTCGTGCTATTAATTTACAAGTTAAACAAAATCGAAAAAGTGAAATGAATGCAGATAATGAAAAAGTTGATCTTTTTCAAAAAAATAATTTTAAAGACAAATCAAACTTATTGGAAAGTTTAATTAAAGAATTATTATCTAGAAAAAAAGCTGATTCAAATGGAGTTTATTTTGAGTCTGAACAAAAGAATACTTCCAATTGGCAAGGCTCTGATATTGAAATTACAGCTCTGACTTTACAAACTTTTATGGAAGTAGATTCTAAACTTGATCTAAATGATTTAGCAAACTCTTTATTAAATCGAATCAAAGGTGATTCTTGGGGAAATACAAAAGAAACTGCTAGAGTAATTTGGGCATTATCTAATTTTTATTTAACTAAGAAAAATTTAAAATTAGATAAAACAGATTTAAATTATTATTTAAATGAGAAATTGATTCATAAAATAGATAAATCTAAAAATGAAATTTTAGATAAAAATAAAATCATAAAACTTGATTCTGAAAAGATGGAAGATTTGAATTTTCAAGTTCAGCTTAAAGAAAATACTAACTTTAGTTTTGGTTTAACTTTTAAAAATGATTTATTACCTATTTCAAATAATTCTAAAGTTGAAAAATTAAACCAAGGTTTGAGTATCAAAAAAGAATTTTTCGGATTAAAAAGAATTAGAGATAAACAAAATTCTGAATATTTTGTTCCGTTTTTATTAAACTTAAAAGAAATACAGATTGGTGATGAAATTTTAGTTAAATTAAAAATTAAAGCTAAAAAAAATTATTCATATTTAATGTTAGAAGATTTTATTCCTTCTGGATTTGAAATTGTTAAAACAGATGCTTATGATGGAATTAAAAATTATACTTTTTCAGAAATCAGAGATAATCGAGTGATTTATTTTTTTGAAAAAATTCATGAAAATCTAGAAGAAGAAATTTCTTTTATTTTAAGAACAGAATTATCTGGTGAGTTTTCAGTGAGACCGGCAAAAATTCATGGTATGTATTCTCCTGAAATAAGAGGTTATTCAGAATTCAAAAAAATAAAAGTTGTCACAAAGAATAAATAATTTATTATTTGTGACTTTAGAAATTTTTTCTCACCTAATATTAATTAGCCAATACTAATGATAAGTCAAAGTTAGAAAAAATCAAATTTCAAAACTTTCTTCTATATATTAGCTGATTAATAGAGCCTAATGGGCAACACTTTTTGTTCTATAAATTAGTTAAATTTTAGCAAAAGGATTTATAATTGAATTTCATTTGCAATACAGATTTGATAATTCCAGCATTTAATATCTACTTGACCCTAATTTGAAAAAAAATATTTTGACATTAAGTTTATAGCCAAGGAGAGGCAAATGGGAAGACTAGCTCATGTAATAAAAGAAGATTGTACATCTTGTAATCAATGTGCAGACAATTTACCTAAGTACTTTCAGATGGATGATAATGATAACTCAGAAACACATATTGGTGGTGAGTTTATCAATAATGCAGAAATCCCTGATGAAGACATCAAAAGAGTTCAAAAAGAAATGGATGAATGTCCAGGTGAATGCATTAAGTGGAAAAACTAATTTAGTATTTCTCACTTTCTCACCTTTTGCACTTATTCAATGTGCTTAGGTGAGGTTTATGCAGCATAAATGATACCTTCCCTGTAATTTTCTAAATTCCTAATTTTATTCTAATTTTTTTTATTCAGTTGAGTCTGTTTGATTTGTGAAGAATTGTATTTGACTTTTAAAAAATTGATTTTATTAATATTGAAGTATTCAAAAAAATTTTAAATTAATAAAGGATAAATAGATGAAAGAAACTCCAGAACATAATGAAAGAATGGCAAAAATGACTTTTTCATCAGTTTTTCCACATTATATTACAAAAATAGAAACTAAAGGCAGAACAAAAAATGAGCTACTCCAAGTGATTAATTGGCTAACAGGTTTTGATGATAAAAAAATAAATGAATTGATTGTTAAAAAAGTTAATTTTGAAATTTTTTTTAAAAATGCAAAACTAAATCCAAATTCAAAATTTATTAAAGGAACTATCTGCGGTTATAAAATTGAAGAAATAGCAAATCCATTAACTAAAAAAGTAAGATATTTGGACAAGCTTGTAGATGAATTAGCTAAAGGAAAAAAAATGGAAAAAATTTTGAGAAGTGTGGAATCTTCAAAATGACTCATTTCAGAAACAATTCCAAAATGAGCCAAAATTAATTTACTCTTTGTTAAGTGATTCGTAATTTTTTGCTTCTTGCTCTAGGATTTCAGCTTGATGAATTAGTTCTTTTTTTCTATTTTCACCACTCATAAATTTTCCCCCAAAACCAACACTTGCCATTTGTCTAAGTTTTTCAGCTTCTTTTCTTTTCTCAGCTGCTATTCCATTCATAAAAACTGTTACTGAACTTTTTGAACTTGAACCCTCAGTTAATGCTTTTCTTAACAATCTGATTTCAGTATCTGTATCAATTGAGTAAATACTTATTGAAGCAAATAAAAAACTTATTCCTATTAATTTGATTTTTGACATATAGTCACCTCTTGTTTATTAAAATACATTAAAATTGTATTTCTTTTTTTATTAATATATTGCAGATTCCGTGCCAAAAAAAAGATATTGATTTATTGAGAAAAAATGAATTTTAATTTTTTATTGATTATTCTTAATCAAAAAATTTTTCAACTCTAGATTATTTTTAATCTTATACTGTAAAGCTCCTCGGCTGATACCAACAAGGCTAGCTACTTTGTCTTGAGATTTTACTTTTATAAATGCTTCTTTCAAAATTTTAAACTCTAATTCAAGAATTGCTTTTTCTAAATTAAAATTTATTTCTTTTGAATCGTTCAGATTTAAAGAATCTGCTCTTTTGCCGATGACAACTGATTCGGGCAAGACATCGGGAGAAATTTGATCTTCAGTAGAAATAATTGCAGAATATTGAACTACATTTTCTAGTTCTCTAACATTACCCGACCAAGAATATCTGGATAAAATTTCAATTGTTTCTGAATCAAAAAATTTATTTTTTCCATATCTACGATTAAAATTAAGTAAGAAATGATGAGCAAGTAAAGCAATGTCACCTCTTCTTTCTCTTAAAGGGGGAATCCGAATTGGAATTACTGCAATTCTAAAATATAAATCATTTCTAAAATTTCCTTTTTCAACTTCTAGAGGAATATCTTTATGTGTTGCAGAGATAATTCTCACATTGACTTTTATTTTTTTATAATCACCAACTCTTTCTATTTCACCTTCTTGTAAAACACGGAGAAGTTTTATTTGTAAACCAATTGGCATTTCTGCAATTTCATCTAAAAAAAGTGTTCCACCGTCAGCTGCTTCAAACCTACCAACAACATTTCTATCAGCACCTGTAAAAGCACCTTTCACATGCCCAAACATTTCTGATTCCAATAAATTTTCATTTAAAGAACCACAATTTAATGTCACAAAAGGCTTGTCTTTTCTGGTCGAAAGTAAGTGCAAACTTTTTGCAATTAATTCTTTTCCTGTGCCTGATTCACCAAGGAGAAGTAAGGAAGCATCAGATGGTGCAACAGTTCTAATTCTATTTTTTAAAAAAATAATTTGAGCATCATAACCAAGAATTGAATTAACATCATCATTTTCTTTTTTATCTTTTTCTAATGCTTGAAAATAATGAATATTTGAAGATAAAGATTTTCCCAAATACTTTGAAAGTTTATCTGCTCTTGAAATATCTTTTTTATCAAATGAATTTTTTTGATTTGATTCCAGATTCAAAATTCCAATTAATTCTTTTGAAAATAAAATTGGAACTGCTAATTCAGAAACAACTGAATCAATTAACTTTACATATCTTGGATCTTTTAAAACATCAGGGGAATAAATTGTTTTTTGAAGAGTTGCTGCAGTTCCGGTGAGTCCGATTCCAAATGGAAGTTTTGCTGCAATTTTTTTTTCTTTTTCTATCCCAACAGCTGAATATATAATCAAATTTTTATCTTTTTTATTTACTAAAGAAATACTTCCAGTTGTAGCATTAAAACAAGTTAAAATTTCTTTTAATAATTCATCAATTGAATCAAAAATATTTTTCTTTTCTTTTATTAATTTAGAAATTTTTTCAATAATAATTTCTAAATTTTCTTCGTTTTGTTTAGAGCTGCTTAACATAAAATCTAAAATTTACAATAAACTTGGTATATTTTTCATACAAGAATTAATTTTTTGTATTTGAAATTTTATTTTAAAAATTCCGAATTCAGATTAAAATTAATCATATTCTAGATTAATAACAATCAAAATGATTTTGGGAGTTCCCTTTAATTAATGAAGAATAAATGGGATGTTTATTAATTTTTAATCGGATTTAGAGTTTTAATTCTTCATTAATTAAAGGGTCAGGCTTTTCGCTACAATCTTTTGCGATTTTCTTTAATCCTAAATCTATTCAATTTAAGCAAAAGTATTTCCGCTTCAATCCTTAACTCTAGTACCCAGATTCAGAATCTCGCTTCGCTACTACGTTCGATTCTAAATTTGGGACTGATTTTATTAGCTTTGATAAAAATTTTACTTTTAAAAAAACATCACACTCTGATGAAAGCCATACAAAAATGTTTTTTATCGAAAAACACAAATTCTAAAGGAAAATTTGTAAATTTTTCTTAGGAAAAACTTTTTTGTCAGCCTCTGAATCTAGATTTGAGTATTAAAAAATAGAAAATAAATGCAGAACAAAAAAAGAGCTACTCCAAGTGATAAATTGGCTAACAGGTTTTGATGATAAAAAAATAAATGAATTGATTATTAATAAAGTTAATTTTGAAATTTTTTTTAAAAATGCAAAACTAAGTCCAAATTCAAAATTTATAAAAGGAACTATCTTCGGTTGTAAAATTGAAGAAATAGAAAATCCATTAACTAAAAAAGTAAGATATTTGGACAAGCTTGTAGACGAATTAGCTAAAGGAAAAAAAGTGGAAAATTTTTGAGAGTTCAATAAATAAATTTAAATTGCAAAATATTTCTAAAATAAGAAAACAATTTTTTAAATCATTAATTGCAGGAACTGGTGAATGCTTTTTAATTTTAAAAGAAAATCCAGAAATTGATTTTTCAGATTTAATTTATAAAGCTTCAATAATAAATTTTGCTTATGATCCAGGTCCAGAAGGAAGTAGAGCAGATTTTATTTATAAATTAATTATAAACTCAAAACAAAAAAATAAATTAATTAAAAAAATTTTAAAAAAACTAAAAACAGAAGAAAAAGATTTTTATGCACTACAACAAATGAGTGATTTGGCAGTGCAATTTTTCAATGCAGGTTATATAGAAAGTAAATCTATTCTTTATTATGCATTTGAAAATAATCAAATGGAGGATTCTAGTTTTTTTGGCGAGAAACAATTAATTGAATTATTTGGATTAGAAGGAATTTTTAAAATAGCTGAAGTAATCGGTAAAAAAATTTATGAAAACTCAGAAACAATTGCATATCCTTGGTTCATAAATGATTTCCAAAAGAAAAACAAATCAATCGATGTGAATTCAGAAATAAAAAAAGCCTCAAAAAAAAATAAATATATCAAATTCTATTATAATTCAATAATAAATTATAAATTAGATTTTAAAAAGCCAAAAAAAATTAAAAGAATTGATTATAAATACATTAAAGAAAAAATAATGAATTCTTCAATTGGTATTGGTCGAACAAAAAGAGTAAATGAACTTACAAATGAAGAAGTTGAAAAATTAGCTTCTGAATTTTTAGTAGAAAAGGATAAAAAATTAAAAGAAAAATATTTGAGTTTTTTTAAACAAAGAAAATTCCCTTTTGATTATAAACAAATTTTTGAAATTGCAAAAAAGAAAAATAAAAAAAATCCAAGATTTCAATGGAATGCATTAGAATCACTAAAATTTTTTTCTTCAAAAGAAATTAGAGAATATGCTTTAGAAAAAATTAAATCTTTAAAAAATCCTTGTGATTATTTATGTTTGCTAACAAGTAACTATAAAAAAGGAGACTATAAACTTTTAGTTGAAATTCTAAATCGCAGAAATGATTATCATTACATCCATTCTTTAGTTTATGGGTTTATAGATATTTATGAAGTTAATAAATTAAAAGAATCTAAAGCACCATTAGAATTAATTTATTCTAAAATGAATTGTGGAATGCATCGTGCTGATATTGTAAAAATCTTATTCGACAATAAAGTTCTTTCACAAAAAATTTTAAATGAAATAAAATCTGATTCTTATTATGCAGTTCGTAAATTGTATAAAAAGTTTTTCAAAACTAGCAAAAGGGATTGACTCGGTATCATAATTTTTTGAATAAAAAATTATGATAAAAGAGGAAAGCCCGGTTTTTCATAAATTTAGAATTAAAAATTTTTACTTGAGTTTTATTTGATTCTAGAATTTTAATTTTTAATTCTAAATTCATTCGTGAAGCGAATGGAAAAATTTGCCCTAAAAAAAATTCTGCTTGCAAAAAAATGAGTGAAATTAGCAGTCTATTTAATGGGACATAATATTAATGGGCTCTGAATTACTTTTTCCTTTTATCGCATCTGTTATTGTAATTTTACTTTTTAGAAAATTAGATAGATCGAACTATCGCTTAAGCCAAATAAAAAAACATTCCACTAAAATGGGTGAAGACATTCAATCGATTGCAATGGATAGCATTCAATCTGTGAAAGATGCAACAATAGATTTGGAACTTTCTGGTAAACAAGCAAAAAAAACAATCCAAGATTTAGAAAACAAAGGACAAGAAACTTTATCTATAATTGATTCCATCAAACAGCACAAGGAATATTTAGATTCCATATCTGATGATTTAAAAGGTGTTGTGAGACTTGCAACTGAAATCAAACAAGAAGCAAATTCCATTCAGGAAGGCATGCAACTGATCGGGACTCAAAGAGAAAACATTCGTGACATGGAAAGAGATATTCGCGAAGTCCGTGAAGAAGTAAATGGAATGATCCGAAACTTCAACGACACTTTGCACACTAGAACAAATGATATGCTGGAAACTCTTGCTGTAAAAATTACTGAGCTAGAATCATTATTGGAATTAAAATCTGATAAAGTGGATGATTCTTTAACTCATATTGTTGCAGATTATAAAGATAAATTAGCTTCTGAAATTGAAGTTATGTCTGAAGCAACAATTGGCAAAGTTGAAATTGCAAATAAAAAATTAGAAGACTACAATACATTTATTCGTGAATCAGAAAAATCATTAGAAGTTCGTTTAATTAGGTATCGTGATGCAACTGAAGCAATTTCAGAAAAAATTGAAAAACTAGATTCTCGTTTTGAAGAAAAAGCTGAAGCAGTTGGAGAAATAGTTGGTGACAAACTTTCTTCTTTTGAGAAAAAATTTCAAGATAGATTTGAAACTATTTTAGATCAGGTCACTCAAGGCAAAGAAGCAATTATCGGTGGATTAAAAATTGAAGTAGATTCCATCAGAAATGAAATTGAAAGTATGTCTCTTGAAACAATGACTAGAAGAGACGAGTTGTTAAACGATACTAGAAGACAATCTGAAACAATTACTCAATCTATTCAAACTTTCCAAGAAAAATATTTAGAGGCTGATAATAAATTACTTCGTGAAGCTGATTTAAAAAAATCTGAATTGATGAAAGAAATTCTTCGATTTCAAGATGAATTCCAACGTGTAAAAGAAAATTTCTTTTTGGAAACAGCAGACAAAAAAGATAATTTATTTGATTCCATGAAAAATTTTGAATCCGAAATGAATCGTGTTGCAAATCAAATAGAAAACAATACAAAAGAAAAATACATTAGTTTAAAAAATGAATTAGAAGATTCTCTAATCAATCTTCACGGTAAGAAAAAATCTGAAATCTTAGATGATATGGCAATTGTTGAGCAAAGAATTCGTGAACTCGGAAAAGACACTCTCCAAAAAATCAAAACTGTTGATGATTATTTTTATGATCTTAAAAATGCAATGCTTGAATCAGCTAAAGATATTTTAAAACAAGTTGAATTAGATGTGAACAAACTCACATTGAATCTTGAAAAAGAAAAAGAAAAAACAGATGGAAAAATTGATTCTTATATAGAAATTTGGAATCATGAATTAGATAAAATTAAATCTCGCACAAATCGTGAAATTGAATCTTTAACTGAAAGATTAAAAGATATTCATATCGAAGGAAAAGATCTATCTGATATTTTTAAATCTGAATTCCAAACTGGAAAACAAGAACTCAATTCTTTATTTATAAAATATTCAGATTCTCTTTCAAATAAAACAGATGCAATTACAGAAGAAGTTCAAGAAAAAGTTAAACGTTCTTCTGAAGATGTAGATCGAGTTCTTTCTAGAATTCAAAAAGCAGGACTAAATTTATATGAAAAACAAGAAGCTTTACTTTCTGAATATGGTGAAAAACTCCATAAAGATCTTCAAGGCAAACTTGAAAAAGTTAGAATTGAATCTGAAGATTTATTAGAAGATATTCAAAAAGCTGGAATGAATCTTCTTGAAAAACAAGAAGAAAAAATTGATAAACTCACTGCTACAATTGATGAAAGAATTTCTCGTCAACTCACTACTCTTCTAGACAAAGGTCAATTACAACTTGGAAAATTAGAAACTAGAATTGCAAATTATGTTCAAGATGTAAAAGTGAACATTGAAAATACTCTGCGTATGGCAAAAGATGATTCTGATAAACAGATTCATAATTTTAATTCTCAAATCCAACGTTCATTTAAAGAAATGGAAAAATCAAATTCCAATTTCCTTGAAACAAACAAACAAGAATTTAATCGTACAAGAGATGAATTTCTAAGAATTAAAAATTCTCTTGAGGCTGATTTAGGTAGAGCTTCTGAAATTAAAAAAGGGCTTTCAGAATTTTTAACTGAAGAGTCTGAGACTCTGAAAAATTCTCTTGAACAAATAAACGAAAAAATCAATGAAGTTCAATCCTATTCTGATTTATTTGATAGGACAAAAGATTTAATTCAAAATTCAGATACTACTATGAAAAATTTATCAAATATGCTTCATCATTTGAAAAAAGAGGGTGGTGTTGCCTCTGAATTTTTAAAACAAGCTGAAATGATTAAGTCAGCAAAAAAAACAATGGAAACTGAACTTCGCGGAATTGAAACAGCTAAACTTAAAATAGAACAAATTGAAAATGAACTAGCTCGTGCAACAAATGTTTGTGATTTAATTAACAATAGAACAAAAGAACTTCATGATAAAATTTCAATGATTACTTCTGTTGATCAAAAATTAATTGAAATTGATAGAGTTCAAAATGAATTAGATTTTAAATTGTCAGAAGTCAAACTTGCAAATGATAGACTTGCAGATATTTCAGATTCCTTAAATGATTCATCTAAATCAGTATTTGAAATTACTGAACGTGTTCAAAAAGTTTATCGTGCAATTGAAAAAATTGAATCTAGAGAAACTGATCTTGGTAAAAATTTAAGTCTAGTTGAAGAAAAAACGGCAAAGTTAAGCAACAAAAATATTGATATTAAATCTATTGAATCAAAATTTGATCAAGTAGAAGGTTTGATGAATGATTTATCATCACGCCACAAACAAATTTCTGCTATGCAAAAGAAAATTGAAACATTAAAAACTGAAACTGATGAAATGAAAACTGGTTTTGAAAATTTACTTTCAGAAGCAGATGAAAAATTTGATAAACTTTCTGACTTTTTAGTTGTAGTTGATTCTGTTACTTCAAACGGTGGAAAATCAAATCCAAAAAATTTCAAATTAGACAAAGACACTGCTGAAATTTTAAAACGTAAAAAAGCAACTGTGTTAAGCCTTGCTGAAAAATTTGATTGGTCTAGCGAAACGATTGCAGAAAAATTGAACATCGAAAAATCACTTGTGGATTCGATCATTAGCAAGAAAAATTAATTTGATATAGTTTTTTTTTGGGGAGTTCCCTTTTTTAAATGTAGAAAAAATTATTAAAAAGTTTCAATTATCTATTTTTAATTCTACATTTAAAAAAGGTCGAGCTGAAAAAAGCTAGATGCTTCGCCCCTTGGGCTTGCATTCGCTTTGCGACTTTTTTCATCTCTAACTCAAGTCTTGGAACATTTTTTTACATTTCTAGACTTATTTATTCAACGCCAAAATAATTGTAAGAACTCCAATCAACAAACATAAAGGTGAAAAGTATTTAGTATCGTTTTTACCAAATTTTGTATCTTTGATTTTTTTAAAAAAACCTACATATTTTAATTCACCAATTGCTCTAAGTATAAAAATTGTAGCTATGACCCAAAGTCCATATTTATCAAATAAATCTGGTAATTGAAAAATGATGAGGCCTGATTTGGTTAAAATAAATATTCCAAAACCTAAAAGTCCAAATGCTACAATTAAAGTAGCAAAAATCCCCGTATTAAATAAGATAGTATTACCATCTTTTTTAGTTGGTATTACAGAATCTCCACCCCATTTTCCACCAAATGCCCAGTAAAAATGAATTAATGAAATAGATAAAAAAATTAAAAATAGTAGAATTGAGATTGTAGTAATCATAATATATGAGTTTAAGATGAATTAAATTTTGACAACAAAAGAATTTTAAGAAAGATAAACCTGACTTTATTTTTCTGGAATTAGTTTTGCTTCAATAAGTTTGACTACAGATTATTTTACAAGTTATCATAAAATTCAACCTGAAGAATTTCAAATTAATAAAGAATAAATATCTACATATATGAATATTGAAGTTAAAAACTTCAAAAAAATAAATAATTGTAAAATTTTTAATGTGTTTAAAATATATTCTCAAATAATAGCATCTATTTCCTATGAACAGACCTGAAATCAAAAATATTCAAACAGGACTTGAACTAAAAAAATGGTATTGGTTAAAAGAAGAATTAGTTGAATTTTGTAAATTGAAACAAATAAGTTATACGGGTGAAAAATTTACTATTTTAGAAAGGATTGCAAATCATCTAGATAATAAAGTTGTTAAAAGTAAAAATTCCAATTCAAAAAAGTTAAAATCAAAATTTGATTGGAATTCTGAAAAATTAAATTTGGATACAATCATTACTGATAGTTATAAAAATTCTCAAAGTGTGAGATTGTTTTTTCAGAAGTATTGTGGAGCAAAATTTCATTTTAGTATTCCATTTATTAAATTTATGAAAGAAAATTGTGGAAAAACTTTACAAGATGCAGTAAATGAATGGAAAAAATTAGAGAATCAAAAAAAAGATAAAAATTTTAAATCTGAAATTCCAGAAGGAAATCAATACAATAAATATATCAGAGATTTTTTTGCAGATAACCCAGATAAATCAATTCAGGAAGCAAGACATTTTTGGAAACTAAAAAGAAGTTTACCGCTTGGAAAACATAAATATGAAAAGTCAGATATGAAGTTGAAAGCTAGGAAATAGAATTAAATTAAAAATATAAGCCAATTTGAAAATCTATATTGATTTTATAAATAAATATATTCTAATGATTTTATTAATTCTTATTCTTGTTAAAAAAAAAGTTCTTATTCAAAAAAGAAGTTCGATAAAAACAAACTAGCTAGAAAAAATAATTATACGATAATGGAAATATGATTAAAGAATTTAAAGAAAGACTTGGGATAGTTATGGCTATTTTATTTTTACTTTTTTCTATTTTGCTAATTCGTGTAACCTATCTAACTTTTTTTAACGGAAATCTCTCTGAAATTAAAAATGAATACAGAGTAAAACGAGGGGTGATTTATGACAGGCGAGGTCTGGAACTTGCACTTTCTCAAGATTCATCAACAGTTGGAATTAATCCAGCAAAAATTTATGATTCCAATTTCACTGCTACTAAACTTTCTAAATATGTAAATATTGATTCTGAAAAAATTGAAACAATGATTTTGGAAAAACCAAATTATTTTTTACTCAAACGTGAAATTGATAATTTGGTTGCAGGGAAAATTTCTGAAATGAGTTTACCCGGTGTTAGAATCGAAAAAGAATACAAAAGAATTTACCCTAACGGAACACTTGCTTCAAACTTAATTGGTTTTACTGGTAGAGATGATAACCAATCAATTTCTGGAATTGAACTTAATTTTCATCGGGAACTTCAAACTTATACAGATACTGAAACTTTGAGGGGAAATGATATTTACCTTACAATTGATTCACTTGTCCAATATAGATTAGAAACTGCACTTGGAAAAGCTTTTAAAGAAACTAGATCAAAAAAAGCAGTTGGAGTTTTTTTAGATGTACATACTGGAAAGGTAATTGCTATGGCAAGTTTTCCAAACTATGATCCAAATAAATATAATGATTATCCAGTTACAGATACAACTAATTGGGCAATTCGATATGAATATGAACCGGGCTCTACTATGAAAATTTTTATGGCAATGATTTTATTAAACGAAAATCTAATTGACTTAAACGAAAAATTTTTCTGTCCCGGTTTTGTTGAGTTTGGCTCAAGAAGAGTGAATTGTGGAGAAAAACACGATATGGTTGATCTTGATGAAATTTTACAACATTCGTGTAATGTTGGAATGATCAAAGCTATCAAAAAAGTTCCGGATAAAGTTTTATATAAATACATGAAACAATTTCATTTTGGTTCCAAAACAGGAATTTTGCAAGATGAGTTAAAAGGAAAATTACCTAGTATCAAAGATTGGACTCCTAGTACTTCTTATTATATGGCTATTGGACAAGGTTTTTCTGTTACACCCATTCAACTAGTTAGTGCAGCAGCAAGTTTAGTGAATGGTGGAAAAGTTATTATTCCAACAGTTCTCTCACATATTACTAATTCATATGGTGAGGTAATAAAACAGTCTCTGGCTCAATCTGATAGTTTAGATCTCAAAGATGAAATAGGTGGTCAAATCATGAGAGCAATGACAAAAGTTGTTAAACTAGGAACAGGTCAAAGAGCGTTTACTCAAAGTATTGGAATTGCAGGAAAAACTGGAACATCACAAGTTTCTGTTAAAGGAAAAGGTTACCAAGAAGGTTTGTTTAATGCTTCCTTTATTGGTTTTTTTCCAGCTGAAAAACCACAAATTGTGGGGTTAATATTGTTATCTGAACCAGAAAGTTTTCTTCATTCAGGGGGAAGCATTGCAGCACCTGTATTTAAAGAAGTTGTAGAAAATATAATACCAATAGTAGAGTTTACTGAAAATCCAATCTCATACCAATTAAAAGATGTAAATATAGAATCATCTAAATTAGATAAAAATTTAGTTCCAGATTTTTCAGGTAAAAGTTTAAAAGAAAGTTTACTAATTTTAAAAAAATTTAATACTAAATATAAAATTCATGGATCAGGTTTTAATGTGAAGCAAAATCCTGAAAAAAATTCCAAGTTTAATGATGATGAAACATGGGAGTTATTTTTTAAACCAGATTAAAATCTATAAGTAAAAGAAAGTTCTGCCATTCTATTTTGTGAAGCAGTATCATTGTAGGCTTCAAAACTTCTATAAATTCTAGGAATAGCTAGAAGTCCAATTAAAACAGCTCCATGGTTTCCATCTAATAAAGCTTCTCCTTTTCCAGGTGCATTAACACCCTGACGATTTAACAAATCGTCCAACCTAGACTTGTTGTTAATATTGGAGTTATTCACATAAAAAGCAGTTATTGCAATTACTACTATATCATAGAGTAAATAAAAAATAGATTTGATAGCTGTGTCATTTCTAGAATAAAAAGGAGAACCATAAGCATTGTACCAAACTGAAAAAGTAGGTGATATCCAATTTAAGGTTTGAGTAAGTATATGAGATTTTTTTTTAAAACTTTGTTGAAATTTGTATTCACTTTCATTTTTGTTAAATTCAACATCAAGAATATTTTTAAATACTTTTGCTTCACCGTTTTTAGTGGATTCAATTCTAATAATAGACTCTTCATTTTTTTTGGAAAATTTCCCAACATAAATATCAAACCTAAATGGTGAAAAAAAATTACTTTTGTATCGATAATTAAATCCAGAAGTTTTTTCAACTGGTTTTATTGAATTATCAGTTATTTTATTTAAAATTTTTATTAATCTTAGATTTGTGTCTTCAATTGTGTATTTAGTTTCCACTAATTCCGAAGAATAAATTTCTGTAAAAAATAAAAAAAATAGGATATATCTCATTTGTATATTTTATCTCCCAAAAAATAAGCCATTAATATAATTAAAGAATTATAAATTACATGAGCAGAAACAGATGCCCAAATGTTTCTTGTGCGAATATAAACAAAACCAAAAATAAAGCCAACTATACTTAATATAATTGGACTGATAATGGAACCTTCATTGGAATAATGCATTGCACCAAAGAGTATTGAAGTGATTAAAAGTCCTTCTTTCGATTTGTCATGAGTTATAAATTGGTGGAGTAAAAATCCTCTGAAAAAAATTTCTTCAATCAAACCTGTGATGATAGCAATTGTATAAATTGCCCAAGCTAGCAAATAAGGATTTGCTCTGAGATTTTTAACTAATTCTTTTTGAAAATTATCAATTGGAGTTTTAATATCAAAATAGTAAAAAGCAATAGATAAAAAACTTATAAGTACAAAAATATTGATACCATTTTTTAATCCAAATAAAATAGATTTAGAATTTATTTCATCATAAATTAAATTAAATTTTTCTTTTAAGCCATATTTAAATAACAAGAATGCTGGAAAAATATAAGATACGAGCCAAAGAATATTGAGTATTAATAAAATACTTGGTGATTTGGAAGTTGCTTGAGTTATAAACGTTTCGTAAATGATTTTAGGATTGTTCTGAACAGCTTCAATAAGTTCTTTTTCTAATTTAGTTTGGACTTGTTTTAATTCAAAACTGGAATAGTTTTTAATTTCAGGAGGGAGTTTGTCAGCTTGAAAAACAATTGCAGTTAAAAAACTACTAAAAATAAAATGAATAAAAAAGCAAAATAAAATTAAACTAAATTGAATCATCAAAATAGAAGTTAAGTCTTTTTTTAGAGGATAATCTTTATTATCCCAAACTAAACTTTCTTGTGGAAATTTTTTTTTTCCTTGTTCACTTAAATCATTTGGGTTGGGAAATTCTTCCATCCCTTACATTTTTTTTTAAAACCCATACTTGTCATTGTTTTTTCAGTTGATTATTCTCTTGATTTATTAGATAATAGTATTATGGGAAAACTTTTTATATGGATTTTATTGACAGTTTGTCTTTTTTCAGAAGAAATGAAATTAGATTTAACAACTAATTATAAAAATTTTAAACCAGGTCAAAGGATAAAAATCAATTTAAAAATAAATGGTCCCTATTATATATATTTATTTGTATTACAATCCGATGGAAAATTAAATTTATTATTCCCAAATGAAGAAGAGCCAGATAATCTAATTTTAGAAAATGAAATTACAGTCCCCTCAAATTTGAAAGATTATGAATTTGTTGCTGGTGATACTTATGGAATGGATTCAATTTATGCAATTGCTTCAAGAAATAGAATTAAAAAACTTCATAAATCTAAATACCAAAAAAAAGCGATTTACAAAAATATTAAACATACAGATATTTATTGGATAAAAAAAATCACCAAAAAAACCCCTCTAGATCAGTGGGTTTACCAAGATTCAAAAATTTATATTAGTAAAGACGGTATTGCTGAAAACCAAAAACAAAATATAACAAAAGAAACAAAAATAATTACAACAGATTCAAAAAATGTGATTCAAGAAAAAAAAGAAATTAGAGAATTTCAAAAAGATGAAGTTTATTCAGGATATTTTAAAATTCCTGAAATTGCTCGAAAAAATTCAAAAAAAGGATATTTTCAAGTATTTAAAACTGGAGAAGACTTTAAAATTGTTGTCAGACCAGATCCAAATTCACCAAATATATTTTGTGAGTTTAAAGTGAATAAATTCACAAAAGCAAATAAGCAAAATCAAGTTTATGGAAATTTAGAAGCAAAAAAAACTTCTTGTAGTTTGAATGAAAACGAGATTGAAGAAAAAGAATTTTGGTCTCCATTTAATGACGTTTTTATGGAATACAATTATAAAATTTCAGGCAATCTCAAAGGAACAATTTGGTTTTTGAGTGAAAATGATAAAATGAATCTCAAATTGTCTAAATTACAAGCAAGAGATGAATTCCGTTTTTTAGACTAGCATTATTTTACTTTTCTTCCAATTTTTAAATTTTGATTGAATAATTTTATCTTTAACTAAGGATAGTGAAAGGTTAAATCCAATTGTCATTTAATATTCCTGATTATTTAAAAAATTCAAATCACTTCTTAGTTATTTTAGTAAATTTAGAAGGTAAAATAATTTATTTAAATGAAAATTATAAAAAGAAATTTTTTTATCCAGAAAGTCCTTTAGGAAAATCTATACTCGAAACAGTCCATCATGAAGATATTGAAACTTGTAATTTAGCAGCTTATTTGTGTATAAGTGAACCTGAGAAAATTGTAAAAGTAAATATTCGAAAACCAATTCCTGATAAAAGTGATTTTTTATGGACTGAATGGGAGTTCTCGCTTTATTTTGAAAATGACAAGCCCATCGGGGTATTGGCAATAGGAAATGATGTTTCTCAAAAAAAACAAATTGAATTTGAATTAAATAATTCAGAGCTAAGATGGAAACATGCAATTGAAACAGCTGAAGCAGGATTTATTGATTGGAACATAAATTCTGAAATTTTATTTTTTTCGGAAAAATGGAAAATAAATTTAGATTTTCCAATCAGTAAAAATTTTCGAAATTTAGATGATTTGTATAATATTTTAGATAAAAAAAATCTGGATAAATTAAATCCTCTAATTGAGGATTTAGCACTAGGAAAAATTGAACAATTTCAGATTGAACTTCAAATTCGTTCAAATAAGAAAGAGTTAAAAACTTTTTTAGTTAAAGGTAATGCGTTTTTTGGGAATCAAAAAAATTTATTGATAATTTTTAATGATATAACAAAAATGTTAGCATTTGAATCTGAACAAAAAAAAACCTTAGAATTACTTCGTAAACAATTTAAAAAAATTAAACAAGTTTCTCACTTAAATGCACATGAACTCCGAGCTCCATTAACAAATATTTTAGGAATTTTAGAAATTTTAAAAGATAAAAAAATTCAGAAAGAATCAATTGATTCTTATATTGATTTTTTAGATGCTAGTGCAAATAAAATTGATAATGTAATTAAACATTTGAATGATTTGCTTCAAAGTTCTGAAATGGAAATTGATTTAGAATTACTAGCAAAAATTTTAAAACCTAAAAATATGAATATAATTTTAATTGATGATGATCCCATTCAAAATTTAGTAAATAGGAAGTTAATTATAGAGCAAAATCCAGAGAGTAAAATTGTAGATTTTTTAAATCCATTAAAAGGAATTGAATATATAAAAAAAGAAAGAGAACAAATTGATTTAATTTTTTTAGATTTGAATATGCCTGAAATGTCTGGTTGGGATGTAATTAAAGAATTAGAAATTGCTCAAATTGATGTTTCTGTTCAAATTCTAACAAGCAGTATTGATAAAAATGATTTTTTAAGGGCAAATTATCATTCCCAAATTAAAGGAATATTAACTAAACCTTTAAAAAAAGATATGTTAATTAATATTATTTCATAATTTTTAATGAAAGCAAAAGAAGGATCTATCAAAGAAATTTTTTTATTGGCTTATCCACTTTTTATTTCTCAATCAGTGGATGTTGCAATGATTTTTTCAGATCGTTTTTTTTTATCAGATTTAGGTAAAAATGAATTAGCTTCAACCCTGCCCGGTGGAATATTAAATTATCTATTTTCCAATTTAATTTTTGGAATATTAGCTCAAATGATTCCTTTAATTTCTCAGTATTACGCTGCAAAAGAAAATGAAAATGCAATTAGAACTTTTCAACAAGGATTTTTTTTATTTTTAATTTTATCACCAATTGCTTTTTTCTCAGCGTATTTTTTTGCTCCAAAACTTCTATCTATTTTTGGACATGAAGAAAATTTATACAATTCAGAAATAAAATACTTTCGGGTTTTATGTTTTACAATTTTCACTTTAAACCTCAGAGTATTAATCGGAAATTTTTTTATAGCAATTGGTCGAACAAAAATTGTTACCGTGGTTAGTTTTTTTACAATGTTAATCAATATTCCAGTATCTTATGTTCTAATTTTTGGAAAATTTGGTTTTCCGAAATTAGGGGTCGAAGGTGCAGCTCTAGGAACATTAATAGCAAGTATCTCGCCGGTTTTTATTTTAGGAGTACAATTTTTTTCAAGAGAGTTTCAAGAAAATTTCCAAACAAAAACAAATTTAAAATTTGATAAAGTATTATTTTTCAGACTACTTAGATATGGTTTGCCAACCGGTTTTGAAATGATAATTAATGTGGCAGGGTTTATGTTTTTTTGTATGGTAATGTATTCCTATTCATCCGATGTTGCAGCTGCAATTTCAATTGTACTTAACTGGGATATGTTATGTTTCATACCTATGTTTGGAATTAGTCAATCAGTTGGAAGTTTAGTGGGAAAATATTTAGGGGAAGGAAAAAAAGAAACTGCTTTGAAAACAGCAAATTCTAGTTTAATACTAGGGATTATTTATGCAAGTGCTATAACTATTTGTTGTTTTCTTTTTACTTCATCATTAGTTAAAGTTTTTACTCCTGAAACCGAATTCCAATCTTTTGAGAAAGTTTTGGAATATGGAGTTTTGATGTTAAAAATTTCATGTGCATATTTTATTGCAGATAGTATGTACCAAATTTTAGGTGGAATTTTAAAAGGAGCTGGAGACAGTCTTTGGACAATGTTTATGTCTAATTCATTAATGTGGACTATTGCAATCAGCGTTTATATTTGTAAAAACTATTTTGGATTTTCTCCAATTGAGTCATGGATGATTTTATCAGGAATGGTTTTTGTTCTATTTGGAAGTTTTTTTCACAGATTTTATCAAAAAAAATGGTTAAATAGATTAATGATTCGAGAATAAAATCCTATTTTAATTTTTGTTAGAAGTCGATATTAATATTAGTATAACTATTATGGCTGTTACAAAAGAACAAACTCAAAGATACCTAGAAAACTCAAAAGACTTTAAGTCCTATATTGAAGAGCTTAAAAAAGAAGCTAATCTTTATAAAGTTCAGATGAAAAAAAATACCAACAAAGAAATGGATCCTTTTTATCAATTGGCAATGGTAATGATTTCAGTGAAGTTGATTAATACTTTAGTTAATATAAACGAAGTTTCAGTTGATGCTAGAAGTGGAATTAAAGCAGAAGAACAATTAAATACAGCTAGAAAAGAAATTTATGCAATTATTACTAGTATGGAAAAAGTTGTTGGAAATGATTTTGAAAATGGTTTAGATGAAAATAGAGATTTATTAGATAAAATTAAAAATATCAATCCACAACAAAGACTTAATTTTCTTAAAGCTTTTAAAAAATCTATTAATGGAATTATTGATGCTTTTGGTCAAAGTTCAAAATGGAGATGGAGCTGGCCGGAAATTTATTTTAAATATTCAGTTCTTTGTAAAAATTTTTTTGATTTTAGAGAATTTGAAAAAGAAAATGATCTGGATAATCCATATTACTATGTTCGTAGAGAACATTTTAAATTAATTATCGATAATGCGAATTATGCTGCACAAGAATACAGAACTAAGTTTGACCTTTCAACTAACGATACTGCTGATTTAAAAAAATCTGTTGCAATGCTAGAGCTAATTCGAAAAATTTATCAAATCACTGGCAATAATGATGACCTAGGTAAAACTAAAACTTTAATTGAATCTTTAAATAATAAAATTGAAGCCCTTGAAGCTGACAAAAACAATCCAAAGAAAAAGAAAAAATAATTAGTTTATTTATTTGTGAGTTCCCCTTTTCCAAAAAAAAGTTTGGAAAAGGGTCAGGCTGCAAAATGGTTCCGTCTCTTCGAGACCCCTTCGGGCATTTTACATCCTTAACTCTAGTTTATAAAAAAATTAATATTTTTTAATTTTTTTAAATCTGAATAGTTATGCAAAATGGGATTTATGAATTTAAACTTTTTTAAAAAAATGGATTTTATTTTAATGAAAAATTCGTTTTGTAAACTATAAATTTGTTGAGGAATAAAAACTTTTTTGCCTCGAAACACTTTTTCGTCTTGGTAGATTTTTTTGTAAAATGAACTTGTTTGCTTTGAGAAATTTTTCTGTATTCAGAAA
>JAAFIR010000034.1 GCA_013297885.1 Leptospirales bacterium
TGTTGAGAAACTTTTCTGCTTATAATTGACTTATTTGCTTTGAAAAACTTGTTTTGTTTCGAATAATCTTTCTGTGTCGAAAAAACTTACCGAAATCTGAATAACTATTCGTTTCTCAAAGTTCTATCGATTTCAGAAAAATTTTTCAGATTAAAAAAAATTTCAGTTATTCAAAACAGATTCTTCATTATCGTGAAAGTCAAACCTACGATAATAAAATCTTCGATGATACGTCCAAGTTTTTGTGTTAAAATAGACCTTGCTACATAAAAAAAACTTGGCAGTTTCAGGAGTTATGAAGTTGCCAAATTCTTCTGGCATATTTTCAGCCACTCCAAGAAAGTCCAAATACAAAAAATAAGTCATAAGTTTACAACAAGACCAATTTGTAATTTGCTTGAGAGTTTTAATTTCAGCCCAAGTTTCACATTCCAAAGAAATTGTTTTGGCTTGCAAATTTTGCCCTTCATCTTGGTAAGAAGTATTAAAATCGCCTGAAAATTCAGCCTTATCGTGATACAAAATGTATCGATAACGGCGAAGAAGCTCTTTGAAATATTCACGAGATTTCTTTTTTGAACCGTGAATCAAAAAAAATTCGTATAAAAATTCTGGCACAAGAATTGTGGATCTTGTGATTTGGCTAATTTTTTCACCATCAGATAAAATCTTGGTGTTAAAATCATTCTGAAAATGCTGATCGTAGATAAGTTTAGAAGTGTTCATATAAATAGTCTAGGGCAAAAGTCATATTCAACTAATATTTTTTTTCAAATTTAGGAATTTTTTTTAATTATAATTCTGAAAAATTGAACAAGCAAAAAATTTTGCATAACTATTCGATTTTAGAATACAAAAAAGTTTCTGAATACAGAAAAATTTCTCAAAGCAAACAAGTTCATTTTACAAAAAAATCTACCAAGACGAAAAAGTGTTTCGAGGCAAAAAAGTTTTTATTCCTCTACAAATTTATAGTTTACAAAATGAATTTTTCATTAAAATAAAATCCATTTTTTTAAAAAAATTTAAACATTCATAAATCCCATTTTGCATAACTATTCAGATTTAGGTGGGCTTCAGAATACGGAAAAGTTTCTCAATACAAGCGAACGGGATTGTAGCGTTTCTGAATCCTCTGACTTTAGTCACAGGATTCAGAAGTAGCGAAAAGCCCAGTTTTTGCGATAGCAAAAATTCGCCAAAAAAATCTGCTAAAAAATTGATATAATTAGAGATTTACAAAAAATAAAAATTAAATTTTTATAATACGAATATCTGTGTCACGAGTAGAGTAACGAGGTGAAACAAGTTCTCCTCTCATCTGCCATTTCTTGTCACCAGTTCCGCAGGAAGCAATGAACATTTTTCTTCTACCAAAATTTTCTCTTAAGTTAGAATAAAAATCCATAAATTTTTCTTCTTTGTCTGTCTCATCAAGTAAAAATAAATCCATTTGTAAAAATTCTTTTAAGTCCAATTTTCCCAAAATTACTCCAGCTTTTTTGTATTCGATATTTTCAACAAAACACTTTTTTAAAACATATAAACTTGCTTTTACAATTTTTTGGATACTTCTGGTTGGATTTTTTAATAAAACTGTTTCATAAATATTTCTTTTTTTTTGAGTAGAAGATTTTTCTGCACGAAGATAAATTGTTATACTTTTAGTGTATTCATTTTCTTTGATTAATTTATCAGTCGCAATGCTTGCATAAGTTGAAACTGCTTGAACCATTTCATCATAATCTCGAACTCTTCTTCCAAATGAACGACTCATCATTATATTTTTTTTTGGAGGTCTGATTGTTTCCATTTCAATACAAGGAATTCCTTTTAGTTCTTGTTGAATTTTAAAGCCAACAACTGTAAATCTTTTTTTTATCCAAGACTCTTTTGCATTTCTAAAATCTAAAGCATTTAAAATATTTTCTTTCCGAAGAGCTGTTGTGCTTGCAAAACCAATTCCCCAAACTTTTTCCACTTCAGAGATTTGTAAAATTTTTCCAATATTGGGATGATTCACTAAATTACAAACTCCATTTAACTTTTTAATATCTTTTGCATACTTATTTGCAAGTTTAGAGAGAGTTTTTGTTGTACCAATTCCTACTGAAACAGGAAGTTTCACATTTTGCCAAATTCTTTTTTTGATTTCATGACCTAGTTCAACTAAATTTTCTTTTTTTACAAAACCAATATCCAAAAAAACTTCATCAATCGAATATTGCTCTACTGAATTAGAAAAAGATTTTAAGTTTTCAAAAAATCTTCTGCTTAAATCTGCATACAAAGCGTAATTACTCGAAAATATGATCAATTGTTTTTTTAAATTTGGTTCGATTAAATGTAAGGGTGCACCCATTTTAATTCCAATTTGTTTTGCTTCATTGGAACGAGAAATTATACAACCATCATTATTTGACAAGACTACAACCGGCAAACGAGAGTATTTTGGTTGAAAAACACGTTCACAACTGGCGTAAAAATTATTCACATCCACAAGTGCAAAAATGCGTTCATCTGGTCTGGCGGATAACACAGCTTACAACCCCCCAAATACAAGAATCAGAAAAATTTGAAATATCAATTACCGGATAAGAATCGTTAGCTGGTGCTAAATAAATTCCCGTTTTGTCTTTTTGGTAAAACTTAACTGTAAATTCATTATCCAAAACTGCCACAACAATATCTTTATTTCTTGGAAAAAGTGAACAATCTACTAAGATCAAATCACCAGTACGGATTCCAGCATCTATCATTGAATCACCTGAAATTTTTAAAATAAAAGTAGCGTTTGGATTTTTAATTAAAATTTTATCCAAACTAATAGGAGGCTCTTCATAATCCCCTGCTGGGCTTGGAAAACCTGCTTTCACAGTTGAAATCGGAACTCTAATTTGTAACTTGGATTCAGAAAGTTTAGATATGAAACTAATCATATTATAGTATATATAAATATAGTTTTATTTTGTCAAGAATATGTAGCTTATAGATAGGTAATTTTTTCTTAGCTTATTGCTGGTTTTTAACTTTATTATACTTTAAAAAACTCAATTTGTTTTAATAGGATTTTAGCATCGTTTTTTAATTCTTGGGAAACGTTCTTGAGATTTTTTGCTGATAGTGTAAGCTCAGCAGAGCCATTAAATAGTTTTTTTAGTTCATCATTTGACTCATTGATATTTATCTTCTGTTCTTTTGCAGATTCCCTAATCGCCAATGATTGATCTTTAAGTTGAAGAACAAAAGTTTTAACAGTTGCATGAAGTTTAAACTGTCTTCCTAAATTTTCTGAAATCATCTTGATAGATTGGTCAGATTTAATAGAAGCTTCTTGGATTTCTTTAAATTTTGCAGAGACCTCTTGAATTTGTTCATAACCGTGTTTTATTTTTAAACTAAGTGTTTTTAATTTTTTTGAAATCAATGCGGAGTTTTCATTTGTATTTTCACCAAGTTTTGAAATTTCTCTTGCTACAACTTGAAACCCTCTTCCTGATTCACCAGCACGAGCAGATTCGATAGAGGCATTTAAGGATAATAAACCAACTTGATCTGAAATTTCAGAAATTAATTGTGCATAATCAATAATTGCTTTTGATTCATCTTGAATTTCAGAAATTGCATTTTCCGTACTTAATCCTAAATTAGATCCAACTTCAGCAAATTCATTTGCTTTTTTGGAAAGTTTAGCTGATGTTCCAGCTTGAGTTAAACTACTTTGCATTTCAGTATCTAATTCAAAAAGTGCGGTTGCACAAACATCTGCTAGACCTTTTTGTATTTCAGTATTTTGTTCAGTTTGGTTAATAGAAGTTTGGAATTCTTCCATACTTGCTGAAAGTTCTTCTGCAAAGTTTGATTGATTTTCAGCTTCAAGTGCTACATCGGATGAATTAGTTTCTAGAGTAGAAGAAAGTTCTGTTAATTTATTTGAAGTTAATTTTAATTGTGTTACAACCTCAAAAATTTTATCTCTAAGTTCATTAAAATGAACTGCTAAAATAAAACCCAATTCTTCACTATCAACTAAAGGCATAGAATAAGAGAGGTTTCCATTTTTAAGTTCATTTAATGCTTCTCTAACATTTTCAGTATTCTTACTTAAAATTTTTGAAATCAAATTTGAACAAATAAAACTAATTGAAATAGATTGAATTCCAATTAAAGCAACTAAATAATTTCTGAATGGATCATCTGGATCAGATAAACTTCCAAAAAAATATAATCCAACAAGTACTCCAACTGGTAAAAATAAAATAGAAAAACTAGCAAGGCTAACTCTTTGTAAAATAGTGACTGCATTGATATTCTTTTTATTTACTGGAATATCTCTAATTTCAGGTAAAGTCAAAATTTTAGATAAAAATAAATCTGCTTGGGTAGAATGAATCATATAGTTGATTGGAGCTAAAAAAACTACTAGTAAAAAAAATGTTGTTAATCCATATAAACTAACAGGTACAAAGTAATAATAAACAGATAAAGTTGTTATATCACCAAGGATCCACTGTAGTTGAACTAGAATTCCACAATATTTAGGAAATTTAAGTAATCTTTCTTTAATGGAGCTTAATTCAGAAATATTCTTTTTTTCTAAAATAGGGTTAAATAATTGGTAGAACATTTTTGTTCTGAGATAAGGAAAAATAATTAATGTTATAGTTACAGCAGCAAAAAAACCAAGTAATACAAAATAAAACTTATCATAATACATTTTTTGGGACAGAACTAAAAAAAACACTGCAAGAGGAACCCCACCGATATAGTTTACAAACTCTATTCTTAAGTTTAGATCTCTTAATTCTTTCTTTATTAGATTTTGCAATATTATTTTCCTTAAGAAATGTCAAAAGTAGCTCAATTAACGTTCTATTAACCAAAAATTTCAGATAAGAAAATTTTGCTCTACAGTTTTAAAAAAAAATGTAGTTTGACGACTTTCCCAATTCCATTGAAAGCAGTAATGTGCTTGAACAAGGTGAAAGAGATAGTTAATGGGGTTTAATGCCACAAGCTTAAGTATTAGTTAGTAAATAAAAACTTTTTTTTCAACTTTTCATTTAAAATGAAAAATATTTAAGCTTCCTTTAGTAAAAAACCTTAGTCTGGAAAAAAATTTCTTGAAAAAAGAACATACTTATAAATGAATTATACTTTGGTCATGTCTATAAACAAATTTCAACACAAATTTGTTGCAAATTTCAAATGTATAAACCTTACTTGTGGAGCAGAGTATTCTCTTAAGGATATAATATACACTTGTTCAAAATGTAATAGTTTATTGAGAGTTAATCATAATATCTCTGAGTTAAAAAAAGTTTCTGCATCAGATTGGAAAGAAGTTTTTAAAGAAAGAGCAGCTTCTTTTGACTTTCCAAACAATTCTGGAATTTGGAATAAAAGAGAATTTGTTTTACCTGAAATAAAAACAGAAAATATAATATCTGCTGGTGAAGGGAAAACTCATTTATTTAATTCCAAAAGACTTGCAAAGGAATTAAAGCTATCTTCATTATATGTTAAACAATGTGGTGTCTCCCATACAGGTTCATTTAAAGATTTAGGAATGACTGTTTTAGTGAGTCAAGTAAATCAGCTAATTTCAGAAGGAATTAAAATTAAAGCTGTGGCTTGTGCTAGCACAGGCGATACTTCAGCAGCACTTGCTTCTTATGCAGCAATTGCCGGAATTCCTACAATTGTGTTTTTACCAGCTAATAAAGTTTCAAAAGCACAGTTGATTCAACCAGTTTCAAATGGTGCAAAAGTAATTTCAGTTGATACAGATTTTGATGGTTGTATGAAAATTGTCCAAGAAGTTTCAAAAGAAGCTGGAATTTATTTAGCCAACTCTATGAACTCTTTAAGAATAGAAGGACAAAAAACTATTTCATTTGAAATTTCTGAACAATTAAATTGGCAAGTTCCTGATTGGATAATTATCCCTGGGGGAAATTTAGGAAATGTTTCAGCACTTGGTAGTGGTTATGAGATGTTATACGAACTTGGTTTGATTTCAAAACTTCCCAGAATCATCCTAGCTCAAGCAGAAAATGCAAATCCGCTTTATATTTCATATCAAAAAGAGTTTAAAGATTTTAAACCTATTGAAGCTAAAAAAACATTAGCATCAGCAATTCAAATTGGTAATCCCGTTTCTGTAAATAAAGCAATAGATACGTTAAAAAAATTTAATGGAATTGTTGAACAAGCTTCCGAGATAGAACTTTCTGATGCTAGTGCAAGAGCTGATTTACATGGTTTATACAATGATCCGCATACAGGAGTAGCTCTAGCAACACTATTTAAGCAAATTGAAAAAAATAATATCAAAGAACATGATTCTGTTGTTATAATTTCTACTGCGAATGGTTTAAAATTTACAGAATTCAAAACTGCTTTTCATGAAAAGAAAATTGAAGGAATTAACCCAAAAATGGTAAATGAAATAATCTCCTGCAAAGCAGATATTTCTGATGTAATGGGTGTAATTAAGAGTGTTACTTAATGGAAGATAGTTTTAATCATGACCAACATTTATTAACTAAAGAATTTAAAGACAAAGTCATTTCTGGAGTAATGGAAAATCGTCCTATTTCTTTAATTACATATGTCATGGGAGATCATGGTGAAGCAAAGTTAAAATTTATAATTAAAGAAGTTCTTAAAAAATATGAAAAATCTGATTTACAAGATTTATTGTACACTTGTTCAAAAGAATTGATTATGAATTCTATTAAAGCAGCAATTAAAAGATTAGAATTTATAGATACAGGAAAAGATCCAAATAATGAAAGTCAGTATCTAGAATTTATGCTATCATTCAGAGACAATCTCACAGATAAAAAGTTTCAGTTCTACAGAGATAAAATGAAAAAGAATAATTTTTTTGTTAAAATAAAGTTTTTTTTTGATAACCAAAAATTGATTTTAAGAATTATAAATAATTTTCCTTTATTTAAACAAGAAGAAGAAAGAATCAAAGAAAAATTTTTAAAAGCAAAAAAATATGAGAACCTTTTTGAATTTTATATGGAGCATTCAGATAATACTGAAGGTGCTGGAATGGGTATTACAATGATTGAAATTTTGCTTGCACAAAGTGGTTTTGATCGTCGCTTATTCACTATTTATTCTTCAAGTGAAAGTAAAGAAACTGTTGCTAAAGTTGAAATTCCAATTGATCCAAAATATGTCCCGCCAAAGCACGGTTTTAATTCAGGAATATAATGAGGTTCCATGTCAGAAAATAATAATGAAAATTCACAACATTCTCAATTAATGAAATATGCACTTGAATCAGTTAAAGATAATGAACAAGCATTTCTATTAGTTGAAGGTAAAATTACAGATGCAATTTTAGTCAAAGCACAAGTTCATGTAGAAAATCGCTCTGGAATTTTAATTTTTCCATTTTCTGTATTTAAAGGAGATATTTTAACTATTTACTCAGTTTTTGGTAATTCTCCATTAATTATTCGTATGAGAACCTATGAAAAATATCCTCAGTTTCTTCTTGATACGATGGAAATTGTTAAATCAGGTGGAATTGACAAAGCTTTATCTGAAAGAATTGCAAGATCTATTTATAAAAATATTTCTGCTTCTTCTTTGTTCAAAACAGTACAAAAGATATCTAAAAAAAATTATGAGGAATTAGTTGCACTAATTCAAAACGGTATTAATTTAGAATTAAAAATCAATACTACAAAAGCAAATATTGATGTGGAGAAAATTTCTTCATTACAATTTCGTATTGGTAATCAGTTAGATGCTGTTCTTCTACCTGTTCAGAATCCTTATAATATTCAGAAAGAAGAAGAAACAAAAAAAATAGTAATTCCAGTTTTTGAAAATAGTCCAGAAAAAATAAAAGCAGAAAAAGAAATAACTGAAATCCAAAAAGAATTTCAAAAAGTAATAGTTTGTAAAACTGTTGTTTCACCTGTAGCTGGTCTAGAATTTGATGCTTTGAAAGAAAATACAAAGTTGCTTTTTTTACTTCCTTTTCAGACCGAAGAAGAAATTGAATTTGCTAAACAAATGGGTGCTGTAAACAAAGAAGGTGTTAATAAACCAATATTAGGTACTTTTTATCGAATTATTACAAGCGGAAAAAATGAGTTTCATATTTTTGCAAAAGGACCAAATGGTATTTTATTTAGAGCATTTGAAGAAAGGCCTGTAAGATTAGCTACACCGAAAAAAGCAGGTTCCAATTTAAAAAAAGTTGAATCAAAATCTGATATATCGATGACTCTAAGTATTATTGTTGGTGTTTTAGTGACATTAGTTGCAATATTGTTATTTTTATATATTTCATGAAGATTTTAATTTTTTTTATTCTATTAAATTTTTGCTCTGATGCAAAAACAAATAAGTTAAAAACTGCAATTTCCGAAAAGGATTTTTTGACAGTTGCAAGTCTTTGTTCAGAATATAAGTTTGAAAAATTTGAAAAAGACTGTAATCAAAGTATTGAAGAATCTATTCAAGAAATTGAAAAAATTATCAGCCAAAAAAGAACCTTACCTTTTATGAAAATTATTTTAGATAAAGAAAAAGCTAGAAAAATTGATAGTATCTTAAAATATAATATTCACATCGGCATAAAGTATAGGTCTATTTGGTATGAAACAGCTGAACAGTATTGATAATAAAACTTCAAAAAAAGTTAAAATTACTTTTGAGGAAGTATTACAAAATGCTGATTTAAAAATTACACGCAGCAGACTTGAAGTATTGAAACTTTTTTTCTCGGCAAAAAAACCTTTAACTCATCAGTTAATTATGGACAATTTACCAAAAAACGAAAGTTGGGATAGAGTAACAATTTATAGAACTCTTTCTGAATTTTCAGAAAAAAAAATTTTAAAATTACTTATTTCAAATGATAGAATTAGTTATTTTGAATTGGTTCATCTTGAAAAATCACATGGACATTTTTTTTGTAATGAATGTGGTAAAATTGAATGTCTTAACAAAAATACTTTTGAAATTGATTTAAAATTTAATAATTCAAAATATTTAATTCATAGTTTAGAAATTTTAGTAACTGGAAAATGTGAGGTTTGTAATAAATGGAAAGAGTAATAAAAATAAAAAAATGGACTTCTAATATTCATAACTCAAATGAAAAAAGAGTAAAAACTTGTCTAAAAGAAATCCTTCCAAATTATAAAAATATTTCATGGACAGAAGAATTGTATATAAATTTTTTAACTGAGATATTAAATTCCTTACCTTCAAGATACAAACAAAAAAACTCAATAGAAATAAATGGAAAATTAAAAAAACAAGTAATCAAAGATGCAATTTTAGAAAAATTAAACGAAATGTAATGATTGAAACTGATCCAAAAATATTAGTAAATCGAATTCCTGAAAAAAATCTAAATGACTTAAAGTTCATATCAAAAAAAATAAAAAATTTAAATCACCAAGTTTATTTAATTGGTGGTTCAGTTAGGGATTTAATTTTAAATAAAGAACCTAAAGAATATGATTTAACAACTTCTTTAGAGCCATTAGAAGTTAAAAAGAATTTTAAAAGAGTTGTTGAAACTGGAATTAAACACGGAACTCTTACTATACTAATTGATTCAAACTCCTATGAAATAACAACTTTTAGAAAAGATATTGATTACATAGATGGAAGAAGACCTGAAGCAGTCGAGTTTGGTGCTACTCTTTCTGAAGATTTAAAAAGAAGAGATTTTACAATGAATGGAATCGCCTTAGATGTTTTAGAGTTCAAGTTAATTGATGAACATGAAGGTATTAATGATATTGAAAAAAAAATTATTCGTACAATTGGGGATCCATTTAAAAGATTTTCAGAAGACGGTTTGAGACCTGTTCGTGGTATTAGGTTTCAGTCTACACTTAATTTTACATTTGATGATTTTACATATACAGCAATTGAAAAAACAAAGTCAATTATTGAAAAAATTTCTAAAGAAAGATTTCATGATGAATTAATTAAAATTTTAGAATCCAATAAGCCTTCAATAGGAATCAAAGAACTAATAAATCTCAAAATTTTTGAACTATTTTCAAAAAGTGATTATAGATATGATTTTGTCAAATTAGAAAATATTGATTTATTAATCAATATTCCAATAAGTTTAAGACTGAGTTATTTAATTTTTCAAATTTTAGGGCTTAAAGAATCAGAGGGAAATGAATTTTTTATAAGAATTCGTTTTTCTTTAAAAAATCAAAAAGAGTCGTTATTTTTTAATCAAATTATAAATTTTTCATATGATATTTTTTCTGAACCAAGAAGATTTTTATTTTATTATGTTAAATTTATAGGAAATAGAAATGATTTGATTTTGATAAATTCTATTTCTTCATTATTGAAAATTATTTATTCAAATAAAAATATTAAAGAATATATTGATGAATTAGAAATAATTTTGAAAAATGAAGAAATCCCATTGAGTTTAAAAGATTTAAAGTTAGATGGAAATTTAATAGAAAAAAATTTCCCTGAGTTAGCAAAGAATAAGTATGGTTTTGTGCTAAACCATTTATTGGAAAAGGTTCTAATAGAACCAAAATTGAATAAAATTGAAAACTTATTGATAGAAACTAAAATTTTTTTAACTTAATTTGGTTTGAAAAAAAAGTTTGAAGAACTAATTTGTTTTTTTTACTAAATAAAAAATTATATCCATTTAAACAAATTGCAATAAAATGACTTTAATAGAATACTGAAAAAATTTCTATTGGTAATAAATGGACAAAGAGCTTTTAATCTTTATTGATAGTTTTTTAGACGGAATAATCTTATTAGATAAAGATTTAAATCGAATAAATAATAATTCTAACTTTGAAAAAATCATGAGGAATATCTTACATGGCAATTCCTTAGAAGACAATCCTAATGAGTTTTATTGGATTGAAATTAAGAAAAAAGCTAAAATTAGCCCAAAAGTTTTTAAATACCAATTTGAAATCAGCTCAGAATATTCACTTCGTCATTTTGAATTAACTTTAAATCCAACTCCGAATATTGAAAATATTTCTTTTATTGCTTTAGTTAAAGATACAACTGTTCAGAGACAAAGATTTTTAGAGCAGAATGAGTTTCAGGATATGTTGATTCAAAAAATTGAAACCAAAGAAAAAACACTTTCTGAGTTGACTGTTAATTTAAAAAAAGAAGAAGAAGATCGGATTCAAGCTGAACAAGATTTAGAATTTTTAGCATACCATGATCAATTAACTGGATTAGTAAATAGACTTTCAGTAAAAAAATACTTTGTAGAAAAAATTTTATTTGAGAATCAAGATAAACCTGTAGCTTTTTTCTTTATGGATTTAAGCAAATTTAAATTAGTAAATGATACTCTGGGCCATCATGTAGGTGACGAATTATTAATTCAGTTAGGTAAAAGGTTAAAAGAATTTATTGGAAAAAAAGGAATTGTTTCAAGGTTTGGAGGAGATGAATTTTTAATTTTGTACCATAATTTTAGTGTAAAATCTGAACTTCCAGAAGTATGTGAAATGATAATTAAAGAAGTATCTGAAGAGTTTCAAATTTTTGACCATAAATTAAATATCGAAACTTCAATTGGAATTACTGTCTATCCTGAAGATGGTTCAGATTTTAATAGCCTTGTTCAAGAAGCAGATACAGCGATGTATGTTGCAAAAGAATTGGGTCCAAGTACAGCTGAATTTTATTCAACCGAAATGAGTTTAGATTTGTATGAACAATTAACAATTTCAAATTGGTTGAAAGTTGCTCCTGAAAAAAATGAACTTATTTTATTTTACCAACCTAAATTAGATTTAAAAACGAATATAGTAAATTCTTGCGAAGGTTTAATTAGATGGAATAATCCTATTAAAGGATTGGTCTCACCAAATAAATTTATTCCAATTGCTGAACAAACAGGTATTATTTCAAAAATTGGTAACTGGGTTTTACATGAAGCTTGTAGAGAGATTATAAATTGGAAAAAAGAAAATATTCAAATGAAAGTTGCAGTGAATCTTTCTCCATTTCAATTTAACAGAGGAAATATTCATAAAGAAATAAAAGAAATTATTAATGAATACAATATTAATCCCGAATTATTAGAATTAGAAATTACTGAAAGCGGAATGATGAGAGATATTCAATCTGCTATTAAAACTATGCATCAATTTAGAGATTTGGGTGTAACTATTACTATTGATGATTTTGGTACGGGATATTCATCGCTTAGTTATTTAAAAGAACTTCCAATTCATAATTTAAAAATAGATAAATCTTTTTTAAATTCCGTACCTGAAGATAAAAAAGAATCCTCTATCGTCAAAGCAATAATTGATATTTCAAAAAGTCTTGATTTATATGTAATTGCTGAAGGAGTTGAAAGAGTTGAACAACAAGAATTTTTATTTGAAAATGGATGTGATTCAATTCAAGGTTTTCTTTTATCAAAACCAATTCCGATTATTGAATTTAAAAGTTCTGAAATAATAAAAAAACATTTTACTAAAACACTTGTAGTTTCAAAATATAAAAAGTAATGAATTTAGTTTGGATTATTAACTCCAGGTGATGGAGAATTCGTTTCACCCCATTTTGAAAGATCAGTAGTAAGATCAGTATTAAAATTAAAATTATTTCTCAAGAACATTGTTCCATTTGTGAAGCTTCCAATAGGAGTTGTTGGTGTTAGTGACCAATTTATTGTTCCATAATTTAATCTTGCCTGATTTTGTCTTGTAAGTTGTGATGAACCTGATGTCATAAGTGAAGTTCTATTCAAAGAAAAAACTTTTCCAGTAAATCCATTAATGGCTCTTAGTCCTGGAATATTTCCATCTGATTCAACTATTAAAATAATTTCACTTGGAGCAATTGTAACTCCATCAGTAGGAATAGCTGAAAGTGTATTTCCTGTAGCAGCATATTGAAATAAATTTCCTCCTATCGAAAATCCTGACCCGTATTCTATTTTTAATTCAGAATCTAATATAATTGAAGTAGTCCCTAAATTTTTTAATTCAATAAAATCAAAATTTGTAGCACCATCTGAAAATTCATTTATTACTAAAGTAGTTGGTGGAGGTGAACAAGGATTTTCCGATTTGGGGCTCTTTCTTCTTTTTGAAAAATCATTTGCATTTATATTTGTATCAATACCATTTGCACAACGAGAATAAGATGAATTTGCAATCACAGTAACAAAAGAGTTATTTTCTCTACTTCCAGCACCACCAATATTTACAAAGTCTATTACATAGATTCCCTGTGGAGATTTTTCTTTTTCATCTGAGATGGTTAAAGCAATACAATTACTATTACTAATTGTCTCAAAATCTATTTGATTTGCAATTTCTAAAATACTTGCCGAAGCGGATGCTCTCGAAACCAGATAATATCCTTTTTTTTGAATCACTCCTGTTAAAGCTATTGTTTTTGTCCAAGAACCATCAGAAATACTACAACTAGAATCTCTTCTTAAAAAAACTTTATTCAAAGCTAAGTTGATATCAGTATCAGTGGGATTATAAATTTCAACCCATTGGTCGTTAGAATTTGGATCATCAATTCCAATTTCATTTATCAACAAATTTCTTGCAATATTTCTTGGATAACTTGGAAGTGATAAAACCGGTGAGTTACTGTATCCAGGTGTTCCAAAAGTTGCATCTAGATAATCCGATTTAATATTTGCATTATTTCGATAAGAATTATTAGAATTTGTGTGCCAATTTGTTAAATTATTTCCCAATTTATTCAGTTCATTTCTTTCCATTGACCTAACAAATTTATTATCTATATTCATTAAACCTTGATTAGAATTTGAAATTTGAAAAGGACTTCCTAAAACTCCAATTAGATCAATTTCTGTATTAAAATTATCTAATATTCTACATTGATCAGTTAATCCATTTTCAATTTTATCATCTCCTGACCAATTGGTTCTTAAATGAGCTTGTTCTAATATATCGCTAGTAATATCTGTAATGACGAAATATTGATTTTGACCAATCACAGTTCTTTTTGGAAAAGTAAATACATTAGTAAAAATTCCATTAACACCACATTCAAATTTCCAATCAGAAATGTTTATAGTTTGGTTTGTGTTATTAAACAATTCTAAATATTCAAATCCACTAGAAATTCCTTTTTTATACCCACCCATCCAGTTTAATTCAGAGATTACAATTTCTAAATTTTTAGCTTGAATCCCAGTTGGAGTTATGTTAATTACACTTTTCGAAAGTAATTTGTCATAAACTGATCGAACCTCTGATACTAAACCCCTATCTTCTAAAGTAATCATAAATCCATCGTGTGAACTATTTGATCTCGAAGAATAAGGATGTGAAGAAATAAAAGCCATTGGTGAAGAACTAAGAGAATCAATTAAACTAAAATTTAATCCATTATTAGGAAAATCAGAAGAAAAAATATTGGGGTTGATTCCATTTTTTTTTAAATAAATTAAAGAGTTTAATCCTCTAGGATTATTACTTGTGATACCTGTTGTTTTTGAGGAATCGCAAGTAATTCCAAGGTAATCATTCATCGCACAATCACCTGAAGCAGATGGATCTATTGCTAAGCTTGTTGATTGACTTCCAACCACTTGTTTAAATTTTGCTGGAGATGATAATAGCTCATAAGAAATATCAGTAAATGTTCGTGTATCAAAATCAGAATCAAGTTTGTTTGAAAAAAATTCTGTTGTGTACATTTGAATTGAATCTTTTGCACCTAAAATTCTTTTTTGAATAAACTCAATTGGTTTTTCTTCTGGAGCAAAATAAATTCCTACATCAGCATTTCGAATTAGAAAATGATTTCTCTGATTTAATTTTTGTTTCGAAGAACCGAAAGCTCCATTTGTAATTAAATCCATAGTTTGTGCAAATTTTTTTATAATTCCATCTTCATTACTTTGAATATAAAAATAAAAAGCTGTTTCATTATAAAATCCTTGAACTGTTGGAGGTGCAGTGGACAAAAAAACTCGTCGATCATCAATAACACAAATATTCATATAAACTTCGGAGTCACCTTTATTGCCAATTAATAGTCTTTTTCCTTCCCCTCTTGTTGACAAAAATTCAGAAAGAATTCTATAACCAATTTGTTCTCGGTTATCTTCATCAAGACCAATTTTTACATCGAGTTTTTTTTGTGATAAAATTTTAAATTCATCAATTATGGTTAATAGGTTGATATCTTGAAAAACACAATAAGCTTTTGAAGTTGTTGACTGAAGAGTTTGTTTGAGAAGAGTTTCCATATCATTACCTCTATTTTCAAAATTAGAGAAAGAAGTTCTCATAAAAAATTGATCTGAATAACCTAAAATTTTACTTAAATCTGCAATTGGATTTTTCTTGTTTTTATTTGAACAAGAAAATATAAAAAGAAATATAATATGAATAATAATTAAAAAATTTTTCATCTATGATAAATCTATTTTTGAAATTAATTTTGAAAACTAGAATTTTAATTTTTTAAAAAAATATTTCTTTTAATTCTATTAAAAATTAATATTAATGATAAAATATTGTAAAAATACTCAATAAGAGATATAACTTATAGAATTCAAAAAAGATTAAAACAATTATTATAAACTTTCTCCAATACATTAATTATAGACTTATTGAACTTTTTTATCAAAAATTTAATTATTGTTACATCTCTTGTTTTTAAAATTATTGTAATGAATGATTAAAAACAAATCGATTAAAGATAGACTCGGAAAAAAAAATTTAGGTGAAGAACTTCCAGACTTTCTGCCACTCATTCCAATTAAATACAGACCACTTTTTCCAGGTGTTATTGCACCAATCATAGTTCAGCATGGAATTTTTTCAAATACAATAGATCGTGCTTTTATCAAAAATGAATTTATAGGAGTTGTTCTTCAAAAAAAAGAAGATGATGACGAAAAAAACTTCAAAGAAAATTTTTATAAAATGGGAACAGTTTGTAAAATTTTAAAAAAACTTACAATGCCTGATGGGAGCAATAATCTACTTGTAACATCTCTTCATCGTTTCAAAATTAAATCATTTGAAAACAATAAAGATTCTGTAATTGCAAAAGTCTCATATCCAATTGATGGTTCAATTGATTTGAATAAATTAGATGTGAAAGCAACAATGCGAAACATGACAGTTCTAGTTCGTGAACTATCAGTAAACAATCCACTCATCACTGATGAAATGAAATTATCATTAATTAATATGAATGAACCAGGCAAACTTGCAGATTTTGTTTGTTCTATTTTGAGTGTAGAAAAAGAAGATCACCAATTTGTTCTTGAAGAAGAAGATGTTTTAATTCGTATGATGAAAGTTATGCAATTTCTTCGTTCTGAACTAGATGTTCTAGCTGTTCAAAGAAAAATTAACGAAAAAATTCAAGATAAATTAGACAAACAACAAAAAAGTTTCTTCTTAAAAGAACAAATGAAAGCAATACAAATTGAACTTGGAGTTGAAGAAGGCAAAGTACAAAAAAAATTTGAAACTTTACTTGATAGATTAAAAACTTGTAAGGTAAGTGAAGAAATTTTAGATGAAGTTTCAAGAGAAATTGATAAATTTAATTTGACTGAACCAATATCTCCTGAATACAATATTATAAGAAATTATTTAGAGATTATTGAATCTCTTCCATGGGAAGAACCAAAACCACTTGAAATAGATTTAAATAAATCCAAAAAAATTCTAAATCGAGATCATCATCATCTAGAAGATGTTAAAGATAGAATTTTAGAGTATCTGGCTGTAAAAAAACTAAACAAAGAAAATAAATCTGGAACAATAATTTGTTTTGTTGGTCCACCAGGTGTTGGAAAAACTTCAATTGCAAAATCAATTGCTGAATCTCTTGGAAAAAAATTCTACCGTTTTTCACTTGGTGGAGTTAGAGATGAAGCTGAAGTAAAAGGTCATCGCAGAACATATATTGGAGCATTGCCAGGAAAAATCATATCTGCTTTGAGGATTTTAAAAGAAAAAGATCCTGTTATATTACTAGATGAAATTGATAAAATAAAACCCGGCTATTCAGGAGATCCTTCGGCTGCTCTACTAGAAGTATTAGACCCAGAACAAAATTCAAGCTTTAGAGACCATTATCTGGATTTACCTTTTGATTTATCTAATGTTCTTTTTATTGCAACAGCAAATACAATGGATACAATTCCAAGAGTTCTTTCAGATAGGATGGATATAATTAGATTATCAGGTTATATTACTGAAGAAAAAATTCAAATTTTTGAAAAATATCTTTGGAAAAAAGTTTTAAATAAAAATGGTCTCAAAGATAAAAATATTTCTTTAAAAAAAGATGCAATCCACACTTTAATTGAATCATATTCTCGTGAATCTGGTTTAAGAAATTTAGAAAGAATGGCAGATAAAATTGCTCGAAAAATTGCTTTCAAAATTGTTTCCAAAAAAAAATATTCTAAACAAGTTGAGAAAAAAGACCTAGAATCTATTTTAGGAATTCCAATTTATATTAACGATAGAATGATTGATACAAAAAAAGTTGGAACTGCACTTGGTCTAGCGTGGACCTCAGTTGGTGGCAGTACGATTTTAATTGAGTCAATTTTTTTAAGAGGTAGAGATGGCCTCACAATTACAGGCAAATTAGGAAAAACGATGAATGAATCTGCTGTTATTGCCTATAGTTTTATTAAAAACTTGATTGATCTTGATGGGAAAATTTTTGCTGATAAAAAAATTCATATTCATGTGCCAGATGGAGCTACGCCAAAGGATGGACCTAGTGCAGGAATCACAATAGCAAGTGCCATTTATTCTTTAGGAACAAATCAAATTTTAAATCCGGGTTTTGGAATGACAGGTGAGTTAACTTTAACTGGTGAAGTTTTACCTATTGGTGGGTTAAAAGAAAAAATTCTTGCAGCAAGAAGAGTAGGTATAAAAAAAGTTATTTTTCCAAAAGACAATGAGCAGAACTTAAGAGAGATAGCTGATTATGTAAAAAAAGGTGTACAGTTTTTTCCTGTAAGTCATTACAAAGATGTTGAAGCATTATTATTTAAAAAAAAACTTAAATGAGGATAGATATGGGTGTACCATTTATAGATATTAAAAGATTCGAGGAAGGTTTTCTTGATGAGTGGAAAGAAAAAGTTGCTGCATTAAGTTTAAACGCACAATTCATCGGTGGGGCAGAAGTTGCTAATTTAGAGAAATCACTTTCTGAATATACTGAAACTAAATATACAGTTGCATGTGCAAATGGAACTGATGCCATCCAATTAGCTTTAAGAGCTGTTGGTGTTTCAAAAAACGATAAAGTTCTTTTACCTGATTCTACTTTTTGGGCAACATTTGAATCTGTTGTGAATGTAGGAGCTTTACCTTACACAATTGACACTAACCCTGTTGACATGCAAATGGATTTTTCTCAATTTGAAAAAGCTGTTGAAGAAGTAAAACCAAAAGCTGCAATTATCGTTCATTTATATGGATGGGGCTCTTCTAGAATTGAAGATTATCGCGAATTATGTAAAAAGAAAAATATAATTTTAATTGAAGACGGAGCACAATGTTTTGGTGTGAAGTACAAAGGTTCACCACTTTATAAAAATTCTACAATTGCTACAACTTCATTTTATCCAGCTAAAGTTCTAGGTGCAGCTGGTGACGGTGGGGCAGTTTTTGCTAATGATGAAACACTTGCGAATAAAGTTCGTTGTTTAGCTAATCATGGAAGAACTTCTCATTATGGACATGGTCTTGTTGGTTGGAATTCAAGGATGGATTCATTACAAGCTGCTTTTGTTAATTTATCACTTAAAAGATTTGATAAAAGATTAGAGTCTAGAATTTCAATTGCAAATAAATACCAAGAAGATTTTAAAAAAATTGGAGTTAATGTAATTAATCCACCTTCCGATTATACTGAAAATGGATATTGTAATGTAACTCTTTTTGATAACCAAAAAAGAACTGCTTTAGAAACAATTCTTAAAGAAAAAGGAATTGGTTTTGCAAATATTTATCCTGGTGCAATGTCTGATCAAGAAGGTTCAAAAGAACATTTACAAAAGAAATTTTCAACAGGTGAAGCTGGAAAAATTGCAAGTACAGTTTTGAATTTTCCATTATTTCCTTATATGACTGATATAGAATATAATGAAGTATTAGGTATTGTAACGAATTTTCAAAGTGGAAAAAATTAAATTTACCGTATATTTAATTTTGGGAGTACTAGTATTAATACTACTGTACTCTCTTTCTAAAAGTTTATATTTTTTTGATCGTGAATCAGTTAAAGTAAACGAACAAGCTTCTCAAAAAAAAGGCTCTGAAGCTAAAACTATTGAAAAACCTCATGATAATTTAGAAGAAAATTCTAAAATACTTTGGAAGAATTATTTATTTTATCCAACTGACTTAGTACGTGAAGCAGGGGGTTTTAGTCCTGATGAAGTAATGAGTCATGCTAAAAATTTAACTTTTATTAATTTAAACACTGCAAAGAAAAAAAGAATTTTTAAAAAAAATGTGTATATTTTAGATTATTTTACAGGCGATTTCCAAAAAAAAATCCCAAAGAACTTGGATCAACCAAAAGAAAGTTTAGAAATTGAAAATAGACTTTTAATTTTTGCTATGACAGAGGATACAAATAAAGATGGTTTTTTTAATCAAAAAGATTTAATTAAAGTTTATATCTACAATCCATTTGAAGAAAAATTGTATGATATATTACCTGAAAAATATTATTTTCAAAAATTAGTTTTAAATTCCAAAAAGAATTTACTTGTTATGATAATTAAAAAAAATTCTCCAACCGAAAAAAATGAATCATTAGTATATACTTATAATACAGAACTAAAAAAAGGGAAAATAATTAAAGAAGAAGATGGAAAAGAATTCTGAATTAGCTTTTGGCACAAAAGAAATTTTAAACTCAATTGGTTTTATCGTAAACTCTGTTCTAGGTGGTGTTAAAGAAAGTTTACAAGTAGGATTAAATTGGACTGCTGATAGATTTGATAATCTTTCTGATGAAAAGATTTTACAATTTGAAGATTTACCTGTTTTATTTCAAAAAGCATCAGAGAGTTTACAAAATACTGCATATTTAACTACAAATGGTATGAATGTTGCAATTGAAGAAACCACAAAAGCATTCAATTTAGCAAAAGAATCAATAGATATAGCTGATGACTATACAACTAAAGCTCTATATGAAAACAAAGTCATCTCAAGTATTTTGGGAAGTAGTCATGATAGTTTACTTTCATTTTCAAAAATAAAACTAAGTTTAAGAATCAATAATGAAGATGTTTCAGTAGAAACTTGTCTAGAAAATTTCAGGAATTCAAATCTCCAAAAAGCAATTCTTTATATACCTGGACTATTTTGTGATGAAAAACTTTGGATAAAAACTTCTGAGGATGATGGTGGTCTTGGAGATTATTATTTGAATAAAGGTTATTATCCATTTTATATCAGATACAACCAAGGAGCACATATTTCTGAAAATGGAAAACTATTGGAAGAATTAATTAGAAAAATTTATGAACAATCACCTAATATTGATTTGTCGATAATCTCTTATAGCCAAGGTGGTTTGGTTTTAAGATCAGCACTTTATTATGCAAAAGATAAAAATGAAACATATGTAAAAAAAATAAAAAAAATTGTTTTAATAAGTTCACCAAATGGCGGTTCTTATATTGAGAAAATTGGATTTTGGGCAGGGATTATTATGCAAGCTTCTCCATTTTGGTATTTAAAAATTGCCGGTATAATTGGAAATTTGAGATCAGATGCAATTAAAGATTTATCTCACGGAGTTATTCGAGAATATGATTGGAAAACAGGAAATCAAGTTTCAAGATATAATAATCCATATTATTTTGGTGAATTGGATGATTTAGATGTTTATCAAGTTTATAGTTTTGCATTTCAAAAAGAAAATCTTTTTGGTTTATTTTTTGGTGATGGGATAATTGAAAAACCAAGCCTCGAAGCACTAGACCAAATTTATTTTTCAAAATTTGATGCAAAAGAAAATAGAACTCATGTAATTTATGAAGCTAATCATTATAAAATTATGAATCTACCAGAATTGTACGATTATTTGGATTCTATTTTTTCAAAAGAATGAAATTAGAAGATTCAATTTCAAAACTCACCGGAATTGGACCAAAAAAACTCAAAGCTTTAGAATCAATTTCTATTAAAACGATTTCAGAATTGTTAAATTATTTTCCAAGAAGATATATTGATAGAAATTTTTCAGATACTATCTTATTAAAACATGGAGAGATTGTAACCCTTATCGTTACAGTAATTGATTCTTATCTAGCACATGGAAAAAGATCTAGACTTCTTGTTGGAGTTAAAACAAAAAATCATGAAAGAATTAGTTTGGTTTTTTTTAGTGGAGTAAATTATTTTCAATCTGTTTTTAAAACAGGAATGAATTTAGTCATATCTGGAAAATTGGAATATTTCCGTGGACTGCAAATTTCTCATCCAGATTATGAAGTGATTTCTTCAGAAACAGAAGAAGATTTCGTTCATGCAGGAAGAATTATTCCGCTTTATAGTTTAACTGAAAGTATGAAACGAGACGGAATTGATTCTCGTTCATTAAGAAAATTAATGATTCAAATAGTAGATGAAATGAATCAGAAAAAAATTTTAATTTCAGAAATTTTACCAAAACCTATTTTAAAAAAAAGAAATTTGCTAGATAGAAATTCATCTTATTCAGAAATTCATTTTCCAACTGATGATAAAAAATTACAAGAGGCAAGAAAAAGATTTGCTTATGAAGAATTTTATTTTTTTCATTTGCTGATGAATTTTAAGAAAAAAGAAAGAGAAAAAATCAAACGTAAACTATGGGCATTGCCTCATTCTCAAACTGCTGAATTAATTGAAAAAAAACTTCCATTTGAATTAACACCAGATCAAAAATCAGCAATCCAAAAAGTTACATCTCTTTCCAAATCTGATATTCCTTACGCTTGTCTTTTACAAGGAGATGTTGGCTCTGGTAAAACGATCACTGCTTTAGAAATTGCACTTCATTATATTGATAACGATGTTCAAGTTGTGTTACTTGCACCAACAGAAGTTTTAGCAAGACAACATTATTCTACAATTCAAAATTTATTATCGCACTCGCCGTTTATGAAAATGGATTTATTTGTGGGAAAAGAAAAAGAAAAAACTAGAAAAGAAAAAATTGGAAGATTAAAAAGTTCTGAAACACTTCTGGCAATTGGAACTCATACACTTTTTCAAGATGATATTGAATTTGCAAATTTGGGTTTAGTGATAATTGATGAGCAACATAAATTTGGCGTGGAACAAAGAGAGTCCATCAGACTAAAAGGAAAAAATCCTGACATACTTGCAATGACAGCAACTCCAATTCCAAGAACACTAAGTCTCACTTTTTATGGAGATTTGGAATTGGTGTTAATTAAATCCAAACCAAAAAACAGAAAAGAAATTCAAACCAAATGGATTAAAGAAGACAAACGTGCTTTAGTTTATAATTCAGTAAAAAAATATTTGAACCAAGGGCGACAAGCTTTTATCATTTATCCACTTGTGGAAGAATCTGAAAAAGTCGATTTGGAATCTTGTATTGAAGCTTATGAAAGATTAAAAGAATTAGAATTTAAAGAATACAATGTTGGACTAATTCACGGAAAAATGCCTCAACAAGAAAAAGAAAGAGTGATGGTGGAATTTAAAAAAAATAATATTCATGTTCTAGTTGCAACAACAGTTATCGAAGTGGGAATTGATATTCCAAATGCAAATGTTCTTGTAATAGAAAATGCAGATCGTTATGGAATTTCACAGCTTCATCAGCTCAGAGGTCGTGTGGGTCGAGGAGAACACGAAAGTTTTTGTATAATGATCACAGCTGAAAAAGTTACAGATGAAGCTACTGAGCGTTTAACAGCATTAACCCAGAGCAACGATGGATTTTATCTTGCTGAAGTGGATTTAAAACTTCGCGGACCAGGTGAGCTTTTGGGTCTTCGTCAAAGTGGTCTTCCCGATTTTAAAGTTGGGGATATTATCAAAGATGAAAAACTTGTTGTGGAAGCCCGTGAAGATGTTTTGGAATTTGGTTCAATTGGTGATATGGAAAAAATAGAAATGCGAAATCGTTTCACTGAAGGTAGAATTTTATTCCCAAATTAGTTGGGCGATTCATCGCTTAACTTCGTTTAAGCGATATCGGGCTTTTCGCTACTTCTTTGGACTTGTTGGGAGACAGTGGGTTTTAACCCACTGCCCTAAGTCCAAAGAAAAGCTGCAATCCCTATTCTCTCGGAAGAGAGAATGGGCTTGAACGGAGTTAAAGAGATGGGGACACTTGCATTGAAAAATTTTCTAGATTTAAAAGCTAATTTTAATTCGTAGAATTAAATATATAAATTTAAGTATAAAGGTTTAATCATGGACTACAAAGAATTTGAAGAAATGGGATTGTACAAAAAAAAAGAAAATGCCTTGCAAAGAGTAAGAGAGTTATATCTAAGCGGCAAATCAATTCTTGAAATAAAAGATTTGATTAAATCAGAATCCTTGATTGCATATCTAGCAATTACTGATATTGGACTTTTTATCTTAGAATGCTTTTGTCTTGAATCTGGTAGCTTAATGTTACTTATGACCTTATTCACTATTAGACAAGATAAAGATTATGAAAGGCATGTGAATTTTTATAATCAAAGAATAATAACTCTCATCGAAGAAAATAAATCTAAATGGAATGTTTAAAATAGATCAATTAAACTTTACTAGAGGAGAATAAATATGTTTGAAGAAGTATACACAAAAAAAGAAAATGCAGTCCAAATAGTTCGAGATCTATATTTAAATGGTAAGTCAATTATAGAAATTAAAGATTTGATTAAATCAGAATCATTAATTGAATTTGATCTAAATAGCAATACTGCAATTGGAATATTTATGATTGAATGTTTTTGTCTTGATTGGTGTCTAAATTTAATTATGACCTTATTCTCCCTAAAACCAGATCAACCAGACTATGAATATTATTTGAATCATTGGAGCAAAGAAGTAGCAAACCTCATAAAAGAAAGTAAACCAAAATAGAATGTATAAAATAATAGAGTTATGAAAAAATTTGAAATTTTAATATCAAATTTTTTATTTTTATCTTTCCTAAGCTGTGAAGATAAAGTCAAACAAGAAGAAGTAAAAGTAAACATTGATAAAGAAATTGGATATGTTTCGTTTTGTGATAAGTTGAATGATTCAATAAAAGGAAATAAATTTATTGAGTTCATCAAAGAATTTAAAAATTGGGGCTCAAGAAACTCAAATATTCAAATCAACGATAGAGGATTCGTTATAGAAAGATACGATGAAAATTGTAAGACTATTCATATTGAAGATAAAAAAGGTAATATAATCGGAGCTAAAGAAAAATGCACACGTGAACCAGATAGAAAAACTAAACAATTTATTAATGAAAAAGGGGAACTCTATTTAAAAGAGTTTAATGTGAGAAAAAAAATTACAAATTTATTATGTGATGTAGTATTTTTCTCTGGTGATGGGCAGAATGATATTTACATTGGCTTTGATAATTATTTTTATATTTATCATTTTTTCTTTGGCATATCTGCAACTTATATAGATGAATCAGTTTTTATCAAAGAGAATAAGAAAGTCAAAAATAATAAACGAGAGAATATAGAATACAAATTAAAAAGAAAAAATGATAGTATTTATTTAGTCAAGATGATTTTTTTGATGAGAATATAACTTTAATAGCATGAGTAAAAAATATTCAATAATTAATCAAAGCTAGAATAAAATTATTGAAATCTTCAGAGAAAAAAGTTGTAGCAAAAAAAAGAAAAAAGATTTGAAGAATAAATAAAGTTTGCAAAAAAACGAACTTATCTGAACTTTTTGCACTAAACAATATTTACATTATAATCTAAAATTTATGTCAGAAAAAATTCCATTAACAGATAATTTTTTATTTAAAGCAATATTTTCAGAGCATGAAGATATGCTTTTGGATTTATTAAATTCATTTCCAAAATTTCAAAATGAAAAAATGATTTCGAAAATAAAAGTTTTAAATCCAGAACTTCCAAAAGCAACTGAATTAGAAAAACTTTCTATTTTGGATATTCATGCGTTCAGAAGACAGACCAGCCCTGAGGGCGTGTGCAGTTTTACAAACATGCACATTGACTGACGCTTCGCTAACAGAAGACTGATAGCTTCTTTAAAAAATAAAATTTTACTTTACAAAACGTTTCATTAATTATATAATTCTTTAGGGAATAATTATAAATTTCTTAACACTACTTTTGATATTCTAGGAAGTTAAAAGGAAAATTAGCGAACTATGAAACTAAAATTAACTTCTTTTAAATCTTTGGGAGATATTCAATTTAAAATGAATATTCCAGATATAGAAAAAATTTTGGGACCCTTTACAAATAGTTTTTACAGAAATGAATTTTCCAAAATGCCTACCTATTCTTTTGAAGCACATGGAATTTTTATTTTAGTAAATAAAGATTCTTTGTGTGAAGCCATCGAAGTAAGTTCTCCTTCTATAATAATTTTTGAAGGTAAGGAAATACAAGGTAATTTTAAAACGATATTGGAAGATTTTAAAAAGCAAGATATGAATTTAGAAATAGAAGATGCAGTTGGATTCACTTCTCACAAATTTGGCTTAAGCGTTTATTCCATTAATACTGTGATAGAAAGTGTTCTTGCATTTTCTGATGGGTATTACACTTAGTTAATTTTAAGGATTATTTAAGATTTATAATTGAAAACATATATTCTTTTTTCACATACTTACTCAAAAACCTTTGCTCTGTGAAGATGGGGTAACTTTTTTTAAGTCATTGAGAGATTGTTCAGATTTTTTAGTTCCTGAAAAAATAAATCATTATGAACCAATTAAATTTCCATTTCTTTCCTACGATACTAATTTTTTAAATCAATATTGGGGAAGTAATACTATTTTTTTTAAAAATTCAAATAAAGTCGACGGAAGTATTTTTTTTAAAAAAGGGAGAATAAAACACTCTGATTTTTCAATAGAATATCAATTAAAAAAAAAGTCTAAATCTATCTCAGAACTTACTAATCTTTTCAAAAAGCTTACAGAAAAATTTGAAATTGAATTTGGATATTTACATATTTTGCAAGAAGAGGATTTGAGATTAGCTAAAATCAACAATACAAAAGTTGCAGATTCAATTCATGTAAGTTCATTAGTTCTACATAAATATATACCAGATTTGTATTTATGTAATTTATACGTTGGTAAGTTTACAGAAGAATTTGGTATGAAAAATCTTCTTTCAATTCCAGCACCTGTTATCGAAAAAATTTCAAATAACCAAGTTTATTTTCAATTAGTAAAAGATCTAAAAAACTTTAATTTAGATGAATTTAATCAAAATAAAAAGGCAATTAAAGAGCATTTAGGAATAGACTATTTTTTTCAAGAAACAAAAGGAATAGACTTCTCATATAAAAGAGTTTTTAAAGAAATTATTCCTGAACCAAGTAAGTCAATTTTTGCTATTAGTGATGGTTCTGGAGGTATGAAAGTGGTAGAAGTCGAAAATAAAAAAAATTTCCAATTATAGAGAAAAAATAAATCATAGGTCTATAAATTAAGAAGAACAAAGCAATAAAAAAAATTTCATTTATTCCAATAAGAGATAATCAATAATAAAAAGTTTTTCTCTGCAAGCGTTAGTGATACAAAATGCCGCTGCGGGTGCGAAGCACGGAACCATTTTGTAGCACGACGGCATACTATTGGGGTGTGATACTATCATGAGACGAGAGTATATGCCGAACGCCCTTCTAACCTCCATCCTCTATAACCGATTCGCCCAAACTAATTTTTATAATCTGGATATGCTTCGTTTCCATGTTCCAATAAATCTAGTCCAATAATTTCTTCATCTTCAGAAACTCTTAACCCAATAGTTTTGTGCATAACATAAAAAACTAAAAAGCTTGTGCAAAAAGACCAAGCCATTGCCATTAGAACACCAATAGCTTGGATTCCAAGTAATCCGAATCCACCACCATGAAATAAACCTTTTTGCCCACCACCAAAATCTGGACTGGCAAATAATCCTACACATAAAGTTCCAAATGCTCCACAAACTCCATGTACACTTACTGCCCCAACAGGATCATCAATTACAAGTTTGTCTAATAATAAAACTGAAGCTACAACTAATAATCCAGCAAGAAGACCAATAATTAATGAAGAAGTAATTCCTACATTATTACAACCAGCAGTGATTGCAACTAAACCAGCTAAACCACCATTTAACGTAATTCCTATATCGGGCTTTTTAAATAAAATCCAACTCAAAAACATTGCACTAAGTGCACCAGCACACGCAGACATATTTGTGTTCACTGCAATAATTGCAAAAGTTCCACCATCCACCATTGCAGTACTTCCAGCATTAAAACCGAACCAGCCAAGCCATAAAATAAAAACTCCTAAAGAAGCTAAACTCATATTGTGACCTAAGATTGGAATGATAGTGCCTTTTTGGTAACGACCGAGTCTTGGTTTTAAAATTAATGTTCCAGCTAGCCCTGCCCATCCCCCAATTGAATGAACAACTGTTGAACCAGCAAAATCAATAAAACCAAGCTTCACTAAATAACCTTGATTCTCAGGATAAAATAAATTTGACCAAGCCAGACTTCCAAAAATTGGATAAATGAGACCAGTCATTAAAACTGAATAAACCAGATAAGAAACAAACTTGGTTCTTTCAGCCATTGCACCAGAAACAATTGTTGTTGAAGTAGCAGCAAAAACCAATTGGAATAAAAAAAATCCATATTTAGATGGATTTGGTTTTCCATTTTCAACAAGTAATGTGTCCTCTAGGTATTGAATTTTACCAAATCCAATCGATTCAATTAATTGAGGACCAAACATAATTGAAAAACCAATTAACCAGAAAAAAATACTTCCAAGAGTAAAATCAGAAAGATTTTTCATTAAAATATTTACAGCATTTTTTGCACGAGTGAAACCAGCTTCTACAAAAGCAAATCCAGCTTGCATAAAAAAAACTAAAAAAGCAGACATGCAAAGCCAAAATAAATTTGTTTCAGATCTGAGAGTTTTAGTAGCAACTTCTAAAAGATTATTTTGTTCGTTTACTTTTTTGATTCCTTCTTCAAGAAGAATTATTCTATCGTTTAAAATTTCGTCAGGTTTTTTTACATCTTGGGAGAATACATAAGATATGAAAAAAAATAATAATATGGCTAATCTAGTCATTTTTAACTCCTTAATTTTCAGCTAATAATATTTCTGATTCGATTGTTTCAACTCTGGTGATATTAATTCCTTCTAATTTTTTTAATGAAGATTTTAATACATCATTTCCAGGAGTACTTTTTATTCCTTGTTGCAAAGTTTTAATTGCTTTTGGGATTGCATTTTCTTTTAAATAACATTTTGCAAGTAAAAGACTTGATTTTGTAAATGTATGATCACAAGATAAAGATTTTTTTAAAACTCTTTTTGATTCGGGGTATTTTTCGCAATTAAACAAAGCTTTTCCATGAAGATAATGTATAATCGCTGTATCTTCGCCACTTGTTTTAATATATTCATCAATAAACTTTACGCTTTCAGAATAATTTCCATCATTGTAATACATTTTACCAAGGAATAATAAATTGTCTTTTAAGGAAGGATCTATTTGGTATGCTTTTAAAGCAAGGTTGTATGCATCAGAGTTATTTTTTTTGCTAGCTGAAAGTTTTGCTGAACGATACAAAGGAAGTGCATCTTCTATACTAATATTACATTGAAGTAATAACATCGCCAAGTCATCGTTATTCGATTGTCCAGATTTAAATTCTTTCCATTCTAAATGAATTTGTTTTACTAAATCTTTTACAAAAAGATTTCCTAGATTTTTTTCTTTTAATAAATTTTCCTGATTAGAATAAAAACTATTAATTAATCTTTCGCCACCATATTGTTCAAACATTTTATCTTTTTGTTCAGTAAAGCCATCTGTAAACATCATCAGATAGTCTCCAGGATTCATCACACCAAATTTTTCTTCATAATCAGATTTTTTTACATCTAAAATTCCAAGAGGTACGCCAATTGTATCAAGCTCTTCAACTGTTTTATCTTTTTTAAAGTGGATCATTTTTTGATGACCACCATTTACATAAGAAAAAGAATAATCATGATATATCCTAACAATAAATGCAGTAAAATAAGTTGATTCAGGTAATTGAGGTTTTAAAGATTCTCCCATTTGCTCCATGATTTCGGCAAGCCCAAGTCCTTGAATTACACATCTTTGAAAATGAAAATGAATTGCCATTGTGACAAGTGCTGCTGGAATTCCATGCCCTGAAACATCTACTACAATTGCAGTCATTGTATTACCTTGTTTTACAACATCAAAATAATCACCACTCACTTCAACCATTGGCTCATAATGTGTTCCAAAATAAATTCCATTCCAAGGTGGAATAGAGTTTTGTAAAATTTGACTTTGAACATTTCTGCCCATTTTTAAATCCCATTCGAGTTGAGTTAGGATTGCAGCTTCTCTAGCTCTCGCGGTCATCAGACCCTCAATTAACCTTACGCCGGTCAAAGCAAGTGCTAATTGAGCGCCTAACGCCTCAAGAATTTCCAGATCATCTTCTTTATAAAAGAATGCAGTGTCAGATTCGACAGAAATTGTTCCAAGCAATTCGTCTTTATGGCTTATGGGAACACATATAACGCTAGAAGTAGTTTCATCATTATCTAAATATTGTGGAGTATTTTTTAAATCAGGAATAATTAAAGGTTTTTTGGAGGTAAAACATTCACCAGAATATCCCTCTTCGGGTTTTAAGTTTCGTCTAGGTGGGATGGTTTCGATTGTATATTTTACTGGCACTAAAAGTTCTCCATCCCAAAGTCTTAAAGTGGTATTATTACATTCAAAAATTTCTTTACATAAAGTGATTAATTTATCAAAAAGGTCTTCTTCTCGTCCAACATTTGAAAACTCTTTGCTAATATACAATAGAACTGCAATTTTATTTTGGTCGGATAAACCACCCACTACCTTTTTTGCACCTCGAAATGAGATAACTTTTCTGGTTCCATATTTCAGTTCTATCATACAACTAACATAAGCAAGAATTGTACCAATCCCAAGTCATTACAAAATTCTATATTTTAAACTAAAATGCACAATATTTAAGCCTTTTCAAAATATGCTAAATCTTTAAGCATTTTGTATTAATTTTAGCGAGAATTTTTCCCTTCGGGAAAAACCGGGCTTTCAACTCCCGTCAAAAAATTTCTCGACTTGGAGAACCTCACTGAAAGAAAATTTTTTGACGCCGTTTCAATCCCTTTCTCATGTATATTAAAAATTTGATTTGGGGTGAAAAAGAAATTTTAATATTTCCATTTTTTGATTCATATATTTTTAAAATTTTTTCCATTAACTTTCTTTATTTTAGTTAAAAATCCTTTACTTTTGTTAAAAATATACTAAAGATGTTTTAAATGAATAGGATTTATATTTTAATTCTTAGTATTTTTTTTATATTTTGTAAGGTTAGCTGTGAAGTTGATACTCCAAGTTTAAAAAATCCAGACGGAATAACTCGTTATGGATGTGGTAAACCAGCTTCGCCATTATTAGCTCTTCTAATTGAAAATCGAAAAGTAACTTCAATAGATCCAAAAATAAAAATTAGGGCTCCTGAAAATTTAGGAAATCTCATAGTAGAGATTCAAACACACAATATAAATTTAGAAGCAGGGAAAACGTCTTCAGCAATATCAATAAAATTAGAAAAAGGTCTCTATTCTATTAGTAATGCTGAAAAAAAAGTATTATTCATAAATACAGCTTTTGATTTCAACGAAAGTATTATCGACGGATTAATTATAAAACAAGGAAGTAAAATAGTTAAAGATAAATGTTACCTTTTTGGTGGTATTGAAGGTGTAATTTCTTAACAAAATTGCAGTAATTTTTAAACTTGCAAGAACTTGTTTTATCTGGTAAATTTGAATTTTGGTTAACCAGAGAAGCTTTACTAATCTTTTTCATGAAATAGGTCATTTTTTATTACATAAAAAGAAAATGATTTATTTAGAAATGAAAACTCAAATTACAAATAGTGATGAAAAAGAAGCTGATAAATTTGCTAGTGATTTTTTAATTATAGCAAAAATATTCGACTCTATCATTCAACATTCTTTAAATAAATAAACAATATTTGATTTAGCTAAACAACTATGTATTGCCCCAGCAATTATAATCGGAAGACTACAAAAAGAAAAAAACTAACTTGGACTACAAGGATGAATTCTTTAAAAGTTTTTTATGAATGGAAAAAAAATTTCCCAAACACTAGCGATAGTGATATAAAATGTCCGAAGGAGTGCGAAGCACCGTGCATTTTGTAGCACGGTCGCCATCATCTTTTTGATGGCGAATCGCCAATAAACTAATTACTGTTTTGCAGGTGCTGGAGTTTCTTTAGCTGGAGCTGGTGGAGTTAGAGTTGGTGTTGCTTCCTTTGCTGGTGCAGGTGTTGCAGATTTTGAGTCTTTGGGTTCGTCTTTTGCAGGAGCGATGATAGCGTTTTCATCTTTTGGAGTTTCAAGGATGGTTTCTTTTTTTGCAAACAAGAATGAAAGTATAAAAGCAAATAATAAAAATCCAAATGCAACAATTCTAGTTGCTTTTGTCATTACATCAGCTCCAGAAGAACCAAATGCAGTTTGACTTGCTCCTCCACCGAGGCTACCAAGTCCACCACCTTTTCCAGATTGAACCATTACTAATAAAATTAAAAAAAATGCAGCGAATACGAAAAATACAACAAATGTACCGATTAAAAATCCCATGTAGTCATAATTTTTCTTGTGTACAGCTTGGCAACGAAAATCACTTTACAGTATAAGCTTTTTGAAAATCATCAATTCATGGATTTCGTTACTATTGCTGGTTTAAAAGTTCCTAAATTTGAGAATAAAAAAGGCTTTATTCCAGATGTAAAAATAATTGAAACTGATACCACTTTAAAAAATTTACAAAATATTTTATATCCCGTTTTAGAAAACGAATCTGTTCTTCTTGTGGGTGATGCTGGTGTTGGAAAAAATGCACTCATCTATTATATCAACTCAAAAAGAAATCTTCCAACTATCAGGTATTCATTTAATGAAGACACATTGCCTGAAGATTTACTCGGCTCCTATCGTCTGTCTCTTGGTGGAAAAGGTTTTGAATGGATTAATGGTCCACTGATTCAAGCAATGAAATCTGGTGTATCTTTTGTTGCTGATGAAATGAATTTATCTTCTCCAAATGTTTTGAAGCGTTTTGCATCTTGTTATGAATCTAGATTTATTCAACTAATTGAATCCAACGGCGAAAGAATCAATTCTGAATCTGGATTTGGTTTTATTGCTACACAAAATCCATCTGAGGGTTTTGAAGGTAGAAAAAATATTTCATTTGATATTACAAAACATTTTTCTACAATTTATTTGGACGCATATACTCCTGACGAATTATTCTTTATACTAAAACAACTTTATCCTGAACTCACAGAATCCATCATTCAAGTTTCTATTCGCATCAATTTGGAAACTGAAAAAAGAGTTATTCTAAATGAACTTGGAAAAGGTGATTTAGAAAAATATCATTTTAATTTGAGAACTTTGAAAAAGCTCGCTGTAAGATTTATGAAATTCAATTGTTCAGATACTGAAATTGCATATAGAGAAATTTTTAATTTATATGTAGAGCCATTTAGAAGAAAAGAAGATCGTGATAAACAAATTGAATTAATTTCTGCTGAACTTGGTTACAAAGAAAAATCTTCTGCAAATATAAAATTCCAATTTCAAAATGAAGAATTGTTTTATGCAGATAAAAAGATTTTGTCCAATGAAAAATTAGTCAAAGAAAATTTGGCATCAATTCCATTTTCAAAATCTATTTCTTTATTTTTAGAAAAAGTAATTACTTCTATTGAACTTAAAGAAAATATTCTAATTGAATTTAAAGAAGAAGATGATCTGAATTATTTACTTCCATTAATCACAAATTTATCTGGTCGCAAAGTAGAAACCATTCATTTGTCAAAAGGAATTCATACATCAGATATTTTAGGTGCATTAAAGCCTGTTTCAGAAACAAAAGTAGAATGGCTAGATGGTCCACTTGCAAAAGCGATCAAAGAAGAAAGCACAATTTTAATTCTAGGTCTGGAAACTGTTGGTGCTGAGTTAGTAGAAAAATTAAATATGCTCACTGATGATGCAAAATCCATTTCGCTTCCAGCTGAAAGTGGTGAAGAAAATTTAATTCATCTTGGTGAACATTCTAGAATATTTGCATGTAAATTATTTAGAAAAACAAAATCCACCCCCACAATTTCTCGTGCATTTAGAAATCGTTTTACATCAGTCTTATTTCCAGATTTGGAAGAAGTCGAAACTCTCAGCGAAATTTTAAATTTTTATTTTGAAGATAAAGAATTAGTTTCTGTTATGCAAAATTTTCACACAAAAGTAAAAGAAATTTCTGTAAAAAGATTGATTGGGTCTGCAAATTTATCTCCATATATTTTTGGTCTTATCAATTTATTAAAATGGAAAAAACATATTTTTGATTATTTAGATGAAGAAAATTTGGAAGAAGTAATTTTTAGAGGAGCAAAAATTTATTACATCAATCAAATTTCTGATCCAAAAGAAAGAGCAGATGTCATAAAACTTTTGGAGTCGATTCTCAAAAAAACTCCACTCCCAAAATCTCTGAAAGAAAAATTAGAGAGTAAAAAAAAAACTTTTACTGAATCTATAAACTTAGACAAATCCCTTTGGTGGGACCCAAAAGATCATTTTAGAGAAGCAAACACAGGAAAAGCAGAACTTAAAAATTCTGGTAAACCTTTAAAAAAAGGAATTGAAATCAACACTCCCGAAACAGGCGGAAACACCAAAGAAGGTGCTGATGCTTGGTATGGTGAAGAAACTCGCGGAAATATGGGTCAAGGTGAACCAGCTGGTGGAGGTGGAGCTTGGGGTTATCGCACTGAAGAATTGTACAAACAATTTTTACAAAAAAGAAAGTTATTATGGAATTATTCAATGAATGTAAGTCTCAAAGAATTTAAAGATTTATTTTCTAAAAGTTTAGAAGAAGTTGAAATGAATTTGGAATCTTTATTTGACCCTGATTTGGACATTACCCGCATGTACAAATCTGAAGGCAAAAGAGTTGATGCAAGAAAGTACATCTCATTTCAAAATGGAAAAGGTGATTTTAAAGTTTTTGATAAAACCATCATTGATAAAAAAGAAGAAAAATTAAAAGGTGTAGAAGTAATTTTTTTAGTTTCTAAAGCTAGAAGAATTTTTAATTTTGAATATTCTGTTGCAACACTTTCCGCAATGCTCACTTCCGCTCATATTTTAAATGAACATAATGTTAAATTTGGAATTTATACTTATTCAGATCGTTTCAATAAAAAAGATGTAATTGATTTAATTTGTATCAAAGAACTTGAAGAAGATTATACTTCAAACAAAGAAGAAGAAATGTTTACTTCACTCACTAAAGATTGGCAAGGAGATTCTGTTTATGAATTTTCTTTAATTGAAGATGTGGATAAATATTTTTCTGCTGAAGCCGATACAAAAATTATTGTGATGATTTCTGATTTTAGAGGACAACGTGGAAAAGTGGAAGTAGAAAGAGAAATTGATTCTTTTGAAAATCGAAAATTAAAAGAACAAATTTTAAAAAATCAAAAAAAAGATTATGTGTTTCTTGGGGTTGGACTGGGAAATCGCTACATTGCAGAAAATTTATTTGAAAGTTCGATTCAAATCACAGCGGATAATTTTTCTAACATGCCAAATTTGATCGGCACTGAAATTACAAAATTAATTCACGTCCACCACGCACTAAGATGAAAAAAAAAGAAAGTACAGATATTGTTCAAAATAAAAAAGCAAGATTCGAATTTGAATTATTAGAATTTTATGAATGTGGAATTGTGCTTTCTGGCTCAGAAGTAAAAAGCCTCCGAGAAAAAAAAGCAAACCTCACAGACGCATTTGCCAAAATTAAAAACTCTGAAGTGTTTTTGGAAAATTTTCACATCACTCCTTATCGAAATGGCGGATATGCAAATCATCCTGAAGTGCGTGCTAGAAAATTGCTTTTAAAAAGAAAAGAGATTGAAAAAATTCATAAATTGATGAAAGAAAAAGGTTATGTTTTGGTAGCTGTCAAAACTTATTTTTCAGAAAGCCAATTTGTAAAAGTTCAAATTGCAACTGCAAGACCAAAAAAACTTCACGACAAACGTGAAACCATCCAAAAGAAAGAAGCCAAAATCGAAATCGAAAGAGCATTAAAAAATAGGAATAAGTTTTGAAAAATTTACCAGTCCTTTCCATTGTTGGAAGACAAAATGTTGGCAAGTCAACTTTATTTAATTTATTTGCAAAAAGGAAAGTTGCTATTACTCACGATTTTCCGGGAGTAACCAGAGATGTTTTAAAAAAGGATATTGATCTAGAAGATTTTTTAAAACCATTCACTTTGTGTGATACACCAGGTCTTGATATTGAAAACTTAAATGATCTTGCTGAATCAGTAATTCAAATTTCATTTGAACAATTATTAAAATCAGATTTGATTTTATATATTTTAGATAGAACAGAAATTACCAAATATGACGAAAAATTAATTGCACTGTTTCGCGAAGATGAGAGATTTAAACATAAAAATATTTTATATGTATTAAACAAATCTGATAATCCTGAAGAAGATTTTGAATTAGATTATTTTTACAAACTTGGTCTAAAAGAAATCATTCCAATTTCAGCAACAGGTAGAAGAAATATAAAATTACTTTTTGAAAAAATCAATTTTTATTTAGAAAATTCTAGAACAGGAATTTTGGAAAATTCAGATTTTTCAGTTTCCATTGTAGGCAAACCAAATTCTGGAAAATCAAGCATTCTAAATTCCATACTCGGATTTAATCGTTCTGTTGTGAGCGAAATTCCCGGCACTACAAGAGATTCAGTCCACACATTGTATCATTACAAAGAAAAAAAAATTTTGATTTTGGACACTGCTGGAATTCGCAAACAAAGTAAAAAAGCAGAAGAGTTAGAATTTTATTCTTATATTCGCACACTAGATTCGATTAAAGAAACTGATGTAGTAATACATGTAATTGATGCCAAAAAAGGTTTTGGTGAATACGATAAAAAAATTTACACCAATTTAAAAAAAGAAGGCAAGTCCTATATTTTAGTAGTGAACAAATGGGATTTAATTCCCGACAAAGATGGAAAAAGTTTTGTGGAATTTAAAAAAGATTTGATAGATCGATTTAATCCAGTTTCAAAAGTTCCAATTCTTTCTACCTCTGCAATCAAAGGTCAACGCACAAATAAAATTATTGATCTTTGTATGGAAGTATTTCAAAAATCAAAAGTTACTGTTACAACTTCTGAGTTAAACCAAAAACTAAAAATTTGGATGTCAGAAAAAAAAATTGGTTCAATGGGAAAACTTCCAAAAATTTTATATGGAGTACAAACTTCTTCTTCCCCTTTTAAAGTTTTATTATTTGTAAATCAATTAGAAAAATTTCCAAATACTGTGATGTCTTATTTGAAGAAAAAAATTACTGACGAATTTAAAATCGAAGGAATACCAGTTGAAATAGAATTAAAATCTGAGCGAAGGAAATTTGCAAAATGATTTTGTATTTTCTGATTTGTTTTTTTATTGGTTCAATCCCAACTGCATATTTAATTGCAAAAACAAAAGGGATCGACATCAAAAAAGTTGGAAGTGGAAATTCTGGTGCAACAAATGTTCTCCGTTCAGTTGGGGCTACTCATGGTTTTGTGGTGATGGTAATTGACATCCTAAAAGGTTTTCTGGCTGTATTTCTTTCTAAATATTTTGAACTGAACAATGAAAATTATAATGCTTTTCAAATGTCTGCATTCGGTGGATTTATTTCCATACTTGGTCATATCTATACTCCATTTTTAAAATTTAATGGTGGCAAAGGTGTTGCAACTTCAATTGGAATTTATATGCTCATCTCTCCTCTGTCTTGTCTTGGTGGAGTTTTATCAGCTGTGGTATTAATTTATTTTACAAAAAAAGCTTCTATTGGAACTCTAATTGGTTTGGTTACTCTTCCAATTTTTTGTTTTCTATTTGAAAGACAAAATCCCGAATTTTATTTTTTATTAAAATTTATGTGTGCAAATATTTTATTAGTTCTATTCACTCATAAAGAAAATTTAAAACGCATCTTAAAAGGTGAAGAACTAGGTTTGAAGAAATAATATGAATCAACCTAAAATAATTTTGAATTTAAAAAATACTATGTCTCATATTTAGCGAAAGTTAAATAAAAAAAAGTTCAAAAAAAAATAATTTTTGCCTTGCATTTTTTGAAGAAATTTCGAATATATAATTTAGCTTAATTTTAAGGAGTTAAGAATGTCAAAAAAAATAAAATATGTTTTACCTTTAGCAATCATGCTATCTGTTGTACTTGGATGTAAATCTGATGATGTAACAACTGTAGGTGAAGGTGCAAAAAAATTTGAAGGTTGGGCTGGAGCCCCTGATTCTCCAGGTAAAAAACCTTTTGATTTCTTTTACATGAAAGCAACTGGTAGAGCATCCAACAAAGCAATGGAGAGAAGATCTGGAGCAATGATGCAAACAACTTGTTCAGATGCAGCTGTTACTGGTATGAAAGGTAATATGATCGGTAAATTAATTGGTGAAAATGTTGTTGGTGCTTCTGGTACCTCTGACGGTGAGTCAACTGGTGTAGTAGTAGTAAGAGAATTTGCAGGAGATTTAAGAGGTGTTAACGTTAAAGAATGTAAAGCTCTTTATGAAGACGAACCCACTACTCCATACAGCGGTTGGAAAGAATGTGAATGTGTTGTATTCATTAAAATTCCTGGTGGAAAAGAAGCTGTAGTTGCTAAAGCAGAAAAAATAAAGCAGTAGTTTTCTCTCAAATTAAATTTTTTGTAACACGGGTGAGTTTCACCCGTTTGTTTTTTATAAAATTTCCAATTCCTTTTTTGCTTTCATTTTATATTTATCAATTTCAATTTTGAATTTATCAACACCTGCAAAATCTATAATCCAGTTGAGATGTTCTTTTGCTTTAGCTTTTTGATTTAATGCTTTATAAACATAACTAATATATAAATGATTTAAACAAAACTCAGGACCATATATGAGAGCTTTTTGTAAATATTCTAACGCTTTTCGATTATCTCCTTTTGAAATTGGCCAACTTGGAATGCGATGATAAAATAGTCCTGCTACTCTAAGCGGACCTCCGTAATAATATGATTCATCAAGTTTGAGACATTTTTCAATTGAGCTCTCCATTGGACCGAGCAAAAAGATACTATTTAAAATTCCTTGTTCATCTCCTAGAAGTCCCATACAAACACTTGTCCAAAATTGTGATTCAATATTAGTTGGGTCAATTGAAATACCAACTTTCCCTAGTTCCATACCAGTTTTGTAAATTTCTAATTTTTCTGATTTATCTGCAATTTCACCTTTCCAATAATTTACTTCGGCTAATAGGCCATAAGATATTGCGATATGGTTTTTTTCATTATAGTCTATTAATTTTTTTTCAGCTTCAATAAGATTATTTTTATTTAACTCTCTATCTATAATTTTACTTTTTATTCTCTTAAAAAACTCATCCATTAATATACACTGAAACAAAATTATATTTTTTTGAAAACTAAAAATAATTTTTTTATTAACTCATGTAACGCAAATTTTTTGTTAACTAACAAGTGCTCAAGCTTGAGTTAGTAAACTCCCTTTCACGATCTCATTCACTTCATTAAAGACCATTATTGCTCTGGTAGTAATTGGGAAACTCATCTCCTGACTTTTGCGCGAAATGCATAACGTGAGTTATTAAGTTAGTTTGAAGAACGAGTTTGGTAAAAATTTGTAATTTAATTTGGGCAAATTTTTGCAGCCTTGAAGATGGCTACAAAAAACAGGCTCTCACTTTGGTCAAAAAATTTCTATAATTACCTTTTACTATTCTTTAGAAAATTTTTTGACCCCGCTTCGATCCTTTTTGCTTGGTGATAGAAAAAATAATAGATAATTAAATATTTTATAAGCATAAAAAAAAATGAAAGGTATTTTTTCTCAATACTACTCCCGTTTTGCGATAGTATTAAAAAAAATTCCGATAAAAATCTCTCAAACGAAAACACTCAGCTAAGGTGAAGAAGCTATAATATTTGTAGGAGCAAGGTATCCACCCACCGCTACAAAGATTCCGTTTCCAAAAGCCGCTGATTGCCATTGTTGAGAGTTTGGTAGATTTACATTTGTCCAGTTATTTCCATCTGGTGAGGTTGCTGCTAATTGGGAAGGATTGGGAACACTACCTCTCAGAATTAGAAAAATTCCATTCCCAAAAGTCACGCAATTCGTAGAAGTACCAGTATTTACGTTTGATTGTGTCCAAGTAATTCCATTATCCGTGGAAAGAGTTGCTCTACTGATGCCAGAACCCACTCCTACAAAGACGCCATTTCCAAATGCTACCGAAGTCCAGCCTGACGGTGCGGTTAAGTTGATTCTAGTAGTCCAATTGATTGCATCCGTTGATGTCGCTGATCTTGAGTTTCCATTATCTGCTAAAGCTACAAAAACCCCATTCCCATAAGCCACCGAGTTCCACGTCACTGTATTAAATAAGCTGAAACTTGTCACCCAAATGATTCCATCCGTTGATGTCGCTGAGGTTGCATTACCAGCCACAGCTACAAAAGTTCCATTTGCAAAAGTAACAGATTTCCAATTTTGATTGGGTATGGTCCTAGCGATCCAGTTTATTCCATCAGGCGATGTGGCTGCTCTTACTGCGGATCCATTACTTGAGACAGTAACAAAAACTCCATTCCCATAGGCCACGGATTCCCAATCTAGGGTAGTCAAACCAGGTAAGGTTCCTTGCGACCAATTGATTCCATCGGAAGAAACAACTGCTATGTTGGTCGTGCCTGTTCCTGCCGCTACTGCAACAAATAATCCATTTCCGAATGTTATGGATTTCCAACTTGAGGTAACTGGTAAGGTTCTTTGTATCCAGCTAGTTGCAATGTTTTGAGTCGCAATGTTATTGTTTGGAGTCACAGCAATGCTGATAGAAGCAGTTCTGCTACCACTAGAATTGGAAGCAGTAATGTTGTAATTTGAAGTCGATTGGACAGTTGTAGGTGTTCCAGTGATTGCACAGGTTGAGCTCTCTAGGGTGAGTCCAGTTGGAAGTGCTGGACTAGATATGCAGCTAGCAATTGTTCCTGTGATTGTGGCTGAAATTCTTGTCATTGCTACACCAACCAAAATTGAAAAAGGGCTACCTGTGTAGGAGAGAGTTGGTGGAGCATTCAAGTTTGATAAAGTTACAGATAGAATCTGAAGGTTGCTTCCTTGAGTACTTAGAATATCATAAATTGAACGTTTTGCTTTTAAACAATTAAAATGAATTAAAATTAGAAAAATTACGAAATAGTTTTTTTTTAAAAAAATCATTATTGAATTCACAGCCCTAGTTTATTCTGTAATCTTTATGATTCAAGTTTTTTTTTATATTATAAAAAAACTTTTTTAATTTTTTATTGAGAAATAATTTTATTAATAAATTTTATTTCAACTTGCCTGAAAATAAGATTTCAAAGATAAGAATTTCATGTACAAATTCTTGACTTACTTTTTTATTCTAAATTTATTTTTTATAACAAATTTATATTCACAATCTTTAGAACAAGTGAAACCTTGGATGGGAATTAACATTGACAAAGGTTCAAAAGGAGTTTTGATTAAAGGAGCTATTCCAGAAACCCCTGCAGATAAAGCAGGTTTAAAATCTGGAGATGAAATTTTATCAGTTGATTCCACAAAAGTAACCAATCCAAAAGAGCTAATCAACTACATTCAATCCAAAGGTGTTGGAACTGAAGTGAAAGTAAATTTTATCAGAGAAAAAAAATCCCAAAGTTTGAGTTTAAAATTAGAAGCCAAACCAGACCAAACAGAATTAGTAAAAAAACAATTAATTGGAAAAAAACTTCCTGAATTAAAATTACAAACTCTGGAAGAAAAAATTTTTACAAATAAAGATTTAAAAAATAAAGTTACCGTGATTGAGTTTTGGGCAACATGGTGTGTTCCTTGTAGAGCCACTCATGAAACTCTATCTAAATTTGCAAAAGATAATCCAAAAATAAATGTTTTAGCAATTTCATCTGAAGAAATTGAGTTGATAAAAAGTTATTCCAAAAAAGAAAAAAGAAGTTTTACTATCCTCAGAGATTCTGATAGTTCCATTCATTCCTACTTTTTAGTTTATTCAATTCCAACCACAATTCTAATCGATAAAGATGGAATTGTGAAAGAAGTTTCACTTGGCGGTGGATTTTATTTGGATGAAGTTTTAAAAAAAGCAATTGAAATGAATAAATAGAGTTTTTCATTTTTAAATTTTGATTATTATTTGAATTAAAACATGAATTTGAATAAATTAAATCAGTGCAGAAAGGAATTTATCTATGGGCATTACTCTAATATTTCCTTTCCTATAATCTTCTTTTGAATTTAAAGAAACTTGAAAACAAAAGGGAATAGAGATTTTTTCGTTGAAGTATATTAAATTTTTGTGAATGTCTTCTTTGCCTTGTTTTACTTCCACTGCAAACCAAGGTTTTTTTGAATTTGTGATTAAAAAATCAACTTCCCTTTTTTCATTATCACGAATATAAAATAATTCACATGAATGTCCTTCCACATCATGAAGATAATTACAAAATTTTAGTAAATGAGATGCAACTAGATTTTCTAATCTTGCCCCATCATTTAAAATTTGTGACCAATCCCAAAGATATAGTTTGGGTTCCTTTTTTAAAGCTCTATATTTTTTTGTTTGAAAAGGATAAACTCTAAAACAATAATAAAATTCTTCTAAAATATTCATCCAAAGATTGATTGATCTATGACTTACTTGGATATCTTCTCTAAGACTATTTAATGATAAAACTCCACTGGCTCTTTCAGGTAAAATTTCACTTAGAATTTGCATGCTAGATAAATCTTGAACAAGAGTTAATTCACGAATATCTTCTTTAAAAAATCTTTCAATTCTTTCCCCACTCCAAATGCGGTGAAACTTTTCTGACTGTTTTAAAAATGGTTCTGGAAATCCACCAAATTTTAAAAGAGAATCAATTGTAGAGTGAGAATATTTTTTTGAAAAATTTAACTCTTTACCGGGTTCTTGTATTATGATTTCATTCTTATTTTCTAACTCAGCAAATGATAATGGATGTAACCGATAATAATGGTATCTACCTTGAAGTGAGTCCCCACCTTTTCGGTAAACATTTAAACGAGCAGAACCTGTTAACAAAAATTTGACTCTACTTTTATGTAAATCAAATTCACCTTTGATCCAATTTTTCCACTTTGAATATTTATGAAATTCATCTAAAATAATCAATTCAGTTTCAGAAGCCCATTTACCTTCTAAAAATTCTTTTTTCTTTTTTATTGAATCCCAATTAAAGTATTCTGTATTTTTAAAACTTAAACCAATTTGTTTGGACATGGTTGTCTTTCCAACTTGCCTTGGTCCGCCAAGAAATACCATTTTTTCTGAAAGATTTGTTTTTAAGACAGACTCGAAGTATCTATACACCACTTAAATTTTTGCTAGGTAGCAAAAAAGTAAACTATAATTTTTGCTAGGTAGAGAAAAAATCATCTCTTTTTTTTCCGATTTTTTAACATATAAATAACCATTGTTTTTTCCAATGTACTAAGTGATTTTTTCTCTTTTACATTTTTCGCATTTGGAGTTTTTCGAGAATCATCTTCGTAAGATAATTGATTTTGTTCTTCTCTGTCAACTGAATCTTTATCATCAGAAAGTTTTGAAAAGAATTTATCTGATTCTTTTTCATAAAGTTTATAATTATTTTCTGCTTTTAACTCATTCTTTAGCAAGGTATAAAAAATATTATAGAAATTTTTTGAAAATTGATTTGGATTATTTTTTAATTTGGGATAGAAAATGTATTCTTTAAAAAAATGATTATCACAAAAATTATACTTATAATATTTTTCTTTAAAAAATTTTTCATCAAAGATTTTTATTTTTTTTATATCATTTACACTCAGAATCTTAGAGGAAAAAATTTCATTTTCAAAATCATAAAATTTACCTAAAAATTTATCAAATTCAGTTTCCAAAAAAAATGTTCTATAAGCAAAATAAGATCCAATATAATCAAATGCTTTTGTATTCAAATTTTTAAAATTAGTATGTACAACTTCTGTGACTTCAAAATTTTTCAAAAAATCTTCATAATGATTTAAAACAATTAACTCTTCAAGTTCTTGGCTTATATGAATTTTGTTTTTATTTTTAAAATAATAAATCATTTGTAAAGTTGCAAATTGTTTTGCAGTGATGATTCGGTTTTCTTCTTTATCTAAAAAAGATTTTTGTTTTATTGAGAATGAAATGCTACCTTTAAAAGAATCATATTTTGCATCTCTTAAAAAATTATCTGTATAAGGTACAACTTGTGAATGTAAAAAAAAGTTAGCAAAAAATAGAATGAATACTTTTATAAACATCACTCCTCCAATTCAACTTCAAATGGACTTTCAAAATTTGCTTTTTGATACCAATAATCTTTAGTCTTGTATTCAGTTGCGAATCTGGAAAATATTACTTCATTTGGAAAGTTTTTTTCAAATTCGAGTATTTCAAAAAAGATTTCATCATTCTCTACATCTTCAAGACGTAATGAAACTAAATTACAATCATATTCTTTTTTTCGATTTGGATATAGCTCTTCTATTCTTTGAATTACATCTTCTTCAGATTTCCCATAAACTAGAAAATGATCAAAATTCAAATCCATATATCTTGCTTTTTTTTCCTTTACTAAATAAACTAATCCAAATTTTTCAACTCTTTTGCCTTTATTAAAATTAAATCCTTTTTTCCCCTCAGGAAAATTTTTTAAAAAACTAGTTAATATAAATGGCTCGTCATAAGTAGAACTACCAACAAAATAAATTTTCCATTTATCAACTTTATAACCTTCGTTTTGATAGATTGTTTCTTCTAACATAATTTGTGCATCTGATTTGTTAATTGCACTTACTAAGTGAAAATCTTTTATTTCAGAATTGGAATCTTCAACAAATAGATAAATATAAGTTTGAAATCCAAGAAATTTTTCTTCGATTTGAAGAATTTTATCAATTTCATCTTCAAAATCAGAAAGTTCATCTGGGTATGAATCTTCTCCATGATCATGCTCTATACTTCTTAACTTTCCATCTTTCATTAAAATTGAAGTCAATGTAGATGGATGACAAGTAGCCGAATCAGTTGCTTCTTTTTTTTCTATTCCAAAATAATTATATTTTTTGATAGTATCGTTTAGGTTTTTTATTTTCTTTTCATCAATTTTAAATTCTAGATTAATTCTCCTTGAAACAAAATGTTCACCAAAATATTGAACTCTTCCATCAGAGTGGATTTTTAATATATATGCTGGACAAGTTCCAAAACACATTGTTCTTTCAAAATAGATTTCTTTAAATTCTTCCATTTTCTTTCCTCTTTAAAGAAGCAGAATGCTTTAACTTAAATAATAAAGTTTAAGCTGACAAAATGGAATTATTTTTGTGATTTTTTTTCTAAAAAAAAATTTTCAAAGCAAGCGATAGTGATTGTAGCGTTTCTTTAGACAGTGGGTTGAATTAGACAGCTGGTAGCTACCAGCTGTCCAGTGGGTTGCGACCCACTGTCTAAAGAAGTAGCGAAAAGCACGGTCGCCGCTTTGCGGCGAATCGCCCTAATTAAACTTTTCTGGTCTAAGCACTTCAACATTGGTGACAAAAGTAACCACTCCATAAGCTTTTAAGTATTTATCATACAAAACTTGTAGAAGTTTATTTGCTTTTTCTTCAGAGACCAAAGTTTCAATGCGAATATTTTTTCCTTCCCAGTCAGACATTTTTTGGGAATGAAGACCTTGACCAACAGCATCACAAATTGTAAATCCTGAAATTTCTAATTTGGTAAACTCTTCCAAAATTTTTTTCTCTAAACTATCTAGTGCAATAATGGTAACTAATTTAACTTGTCTTAAATGCATGTCAACCTCCGTGAATTGTTTTTGCAATTGTATAATAAACTGGTAATCCAATTGTTACATTAAATGGAAATGTAATTGCAAGTGAGGCTGTTAAATAATAAGTTGGGCTTGCTTCTGGAATTGCAATTCTAACTGAAGCAGGTGCTGCGATATAAGAAGCAGATGCACAAAGCACACCAAATAATGTGCTACCACCAACTGAAAGTCCAGCAAGATTTCCAAGATACACGCCAATTGTTCCGTGTACTAATGGCATTGCTAATCCAAAGAAAATTAAAAACCAACCAGCTTTTTTTAAATCAGCTAATCTTCTTCCTGTCACAAGTCCCACTTCCAATAAAAACAAAGTCAACATTCCTCTGAAAGGTCCGTCAAAAAGTGGAGCGACTTGGTCATAGCCTTTTTTTCCACCTACCATTCCAATGATGATTCCACCAACTAACAGTATTGTGCCTTTACCTGTGAGTAATTCATGTAAAACTTTTTTCATGTTTGAGCTTTCAGAAGTTTTTTCTTCTTTTAAAACTTTGGACATAAAAATTGCAATGATGATTGCAGGAATTTCCATGATGGCTAACATACTAGACATATATCCTTCATAATCGACTTTCATTAAATCTAAAAATGATGTTGCTTCCGAAAAAGTCACAGCTGAAACTGAACCATAATGAGCTGCAATTGCTGCTGAATTTGCTACATCAAATTTTCCAAGTTTGTTTAAAATAAAGTAGGACCAAACTGGAATCATCATACAAATTAAAATTGCAAAACTAGCTGGTTTTACTATTTGATCAAAACTTACGTTGGAAAGTTTGAGTCCACCTTTGATTCCAATTGCAAATAATAAATATGCTGTTAAACCAAGATACCAACCTTCTGGAAATTTTAAATCTGATTTAACAACAGTTGCAATGATTCCAAGTAAAAAAGCTAGCACCATCGGTGAAGAAAGGCTAGCAAATAAGGAATTAAAAATTTCCATTATTCTTTTTCCTTCTCTTTTTTGGATTCAATTCTTGATTTATTTCTTGCTTTTAATTTAGATCTTTCAATTTCTTTATTTACTTGATCCAAATAATTACTTGGTAAAAATTCTACTTTGCCTGTGCTGATATCATAAACTGCACCAACTATATCTGCTGTTTTGTTTTTAACAGATTTTGATAGAACTGGCTCTAGTCCTCTTAAAGTTTTGACTTGCATAGCTACATTAATTTTTACAGCATTTTCAATGTGGTCTCCATCTTGTTCATTTGCTAACTCTGCCGCTGGCTTAATTGCATTGATTAACGTAACGATATGACCGGGAACTTCTGGAACTGTACATGCTGCAGCAACTGCTCCACATTTTGTGTGACCTAGCACAACAATTAATTTTGCTTTTAAAACTGCTTCAGCAAATTCGATACTTCCATATGATGCAAATGTGGAAACTTGACCAGCTGTTCTCACAATAAATAGATCCCCAAGTCCTTGGTCAAAAATAATTTCATTTGGAACACGAGAATCAGAACAACCTACAATAATTGCAAATGGATTTTGTCCTTTTGAAGTTTCTTTGATTCTGTCTATAGTTTGGTTTGGTCTAATTGATTTCCCTTCAATAAATCTTTTGTTTCCTTCTACAAGTCTTGCAAGTGCAACTTCTGGTTTGACTTGTGAATATAAATTAAATGCAACCAAGTTTAAAACTAGTAATTGAAATATTCTTTTCATAATGTTCTCCTATTGCCATTATTATTAACATGTAAAATTATTCAAGAAAAAAAATACATGAAAATTTGTTCATGTAAAAAATTTTTAATATTTCTTTGATTAAAATTATATTTTTTTGAAAAATCAAATTTTTAAAATTCAAATTCAAATAATTTTGATTTTGTTTAAGTAATTGATTTTAGTTTTATTTATCAATTTAATATTTTAATTCAGTTATTTTTGTTTTAGTGTGACTATAATTTGTTTAACTTCAATATTTTAGAAATTCAATATGACTTTTAATTTCTCCAATTCTGAAACAGGAATAAATAGAATTAGTTGTAGGAGTTTTTCCTTCCCAAACAGGCTCAATGCTTTTAATTTTCAAAGTTTTGTTAAATAAATAATCTGGAAGGATTGAAAATCCTTCGTAATTTTCTAAAAATTTCAAAATACTTATTAAATTAGGAAGAATAATTTTATTATTTATTTTAGGTCTTGAGTCAAAATTATTTTTCCAAAACCTTTTAATAATAGAAAAATTATTATCATATAAAATCCAATTATGAGTTAATAAATATTTTTCAACATCATTCCACTTATTTTTTTTTATAGCAAAAATAATTTCTTTTAAGTTAGATTTTTTATTTCCTACTAAAATAAATTTCTCTTCATAAATCATTCTAGAATCAAAATCTTGAGAATTTGGTTTGATTGTAGAAATTACTAAATCTAAAGATTTATTTTTTAATTTTTCTAACAAATTAATTGCTAAGCCAAATTCAACTGAAAATTGTTCAGGAAAATTATTTGAAATTTCTTTTGAAAAACAAGTAAAGAACTCCATTGGAGAACCAAGCTTCAAATAATTTTCTTTTTTTAATTCAGATTTTTTAAAATGTTTTTCAGTTCTTTCCAATAATTCCAAAGGCTCAATTATTTTAGAATAAATTTCTTTTGCTCTATCTGTTGGAATTAATTTTCTTGGTGTTCTAATAAATAAAGTTTCTCCAATATAATTTTCTAAAGAAGCAAGCTGTTGACTTAATGCGGGTTGAGTTAATAATAACAAACCAGAAGCTTTTGTCAAAGTACCTGATTGGTATATCACTTTAAAAGTTCTATATAATTCTAAATTAATCATTTAATATAAAAAAATTTATATATATCTATAAATCAATTAGTATTTTTATATTTAATAAATCATTTACTAGATCATTTAATTTGAAATAAAAGTAAAAGAGGAATTTAAAATGAAAGCAAAAATTTTACTAGTTCTTTATTTTATGTTTTTGATTTATAAATTTTTTACTGCTACAAAAGGAGAACATATGAATAAGAAAGTTTTGTTTGTATTAACTAGTCATGGAATTAAAGGGTCTACTGGTAAACCAACTGGTTATTATTTGGGAGAAGTTAGTCATCCTTGGAAAGAAATAATTAGTGCTGGTTATGAAGTTGATTTTGTCAGTCCAAAAGGTGGAGAACCTCCTGTTGATGGTTATGATCTCAAAGATCTTACAAATAAAGAATTAGTCGAAAACGAAATTTATTCCAAAAAATTAAATTCAACCAAAACTCCAGATCAAGTTAATTCAAAAGAATATTCTGCTATTTTTTATGCTGGTGGACATGGAACTATGTGGGATTTTCCTGATATGCCTAAATTAGATAATGTTGCTTCAGAAATTTATTCTGAAGGTGGAATTGTTGCGGCAGTTTGTCATGGACCAAGTGGAATTGTGAATATTAAACTTCCCAATGGAAAATATTTAGTCGAAGGAAAAAGAGTAAATTCTTTTACAAATAAAGAAGAAGAAGCAGTTGGACTTACTAACGTAGTACCATTTTTATTAGAAGATAAGTTAAAAGAAAAAGGTGGAAAATTTCTAAATTCAGATTTATGGAATGAACATGTGGAAGTTGATGAAAGGCTTGTTACTGGACAAAATCCGCAGTCTGCAAAAAAAGTTGGTGAAGAAATTGTGAAACTTCTCAAATCAATTTCTTCAAATTAAAAAAAGTTTTTCAAAGCATGAGAAAGGGATTGACTTGGTCTAAAAAATTTGTGAATGCAAATTTTTTAGAAGAAAGGAAAGCCCGGTTTTTTTGTGGGTAGTTTTTTAAAGTAAATTTTGGAAAAATATCAAATTTACCACCCACAAAAAAATTCTCCCAAACTAAAATCTAAAATTCTATTTAGATAACAGCACTATTATAATTTGTTTTATGACATAATTTGTTAAATTTATTGGTTAATTTTCTTTTTTTTTAACTAAAAATTTTATTTATTATTATTTAAAATCAAGCCTAAATTTAAAATCGATAATATAAAATAAGTAGCAATTTTGCTAAATGCTATTCTAAATCTAAGTAATAAGACATATTAAATTTTCTATAAAAAAAGACGATTTTTCCGATATTTAATAAGTGAATAAACTGAATAATGAAAGAATTTTACCAGATGGAACTTTTATCTGTGAAAATTGCCATTCCAGGTCTAAGCTTTCTACTTTACCTACAAAAACTGGCTCTTATAAAATTACTTGTTATAAATGTAAACACCAAACTTTGGTAAAAGTTGAAGAGGACGATTATAAAGAAAAAGTCATAGAAGAACAAAATTTTACATCTTATAAAATTGAAATTCCACCAAGTATTGATGAAGAAAAACCAAAAGTAAATATATTAGATAAACCTAATACAGAAAAAAAAGAAGAAATTAAATATAATGAAATAATGCTACCAACAACAAAATTTTTTACAGTTGAAGATGCAGTTTCAAAACCATTTATCGAAATTACAAAAGTTACAAAAAGACTTCAAGACACAATTTATGAAAAAACCGCTTTTTTTAGAAATATAATACCGCAAGGTATTAAAGATTTTTTTAAATCAAAAGGTTTAATTTTAGTGGGTATAATTATTTTGGCTTTGTTCTTGGTTTTGTATTTTTTTATAAGTTCAGTTTATGCTGAAGTACAAATTGAAACTGAAAAATTATTATTACAATTGAATAAACATAAACCTTCAAAAATTTTAGACAGAAATGATAATTTGGTTTCAGAAATTTATCAAAAAAAAACTGGAACAATGAAACTTTCTGAAATGCCCGATAAGTTAAAAAAAATTATTTTAGCTGTTGAAGATAAAAATTTTTATTCACACTCTGGAATCGACTATCTTGCATTTGCAAGAGCTTCTTATAAAAATTTGATTAATTTAAAATATATTCAAGGTGCTTCCACAATCACTCAACAGCTTGCAAGAATATTATTAAACGACAGAAGAAAAAGTTTAAGCAGAAAATTTAAAGAAGCAATGATTGCAATTTCTTTAGAAAAAAAATTAACTAAAGAACAAATTTTAGAAGCTTATTTAAATCAAGTCTATTTGGGTCATGGTGCGTTTGGAATAGAAAACGCTGCAAAATATTATTTTGATAAAACTCCAACAGAATTAAAAGTTATGGAAATTATTTTGATTTCTTCTCTTGCCTCTGCACCAAATAAATATTCTCCATTTAAAAATCGTGAACTTTCTGAAAATCGAGTTAGACAAATTGTTACTACTCTTGAAACAAAAGGAATCATTAAGGAAAAATTTTCTGGAAAAATTTATAAATTTTATGAAAGACTAAAATCCCCTGAAGCTCAAACTGTTTTTGGAAGTAGATATGACAAAGCTCCATTTGTAACTGAACATATTCGAGAATTATTAAAATCAATTGATCCAAATATTGATATTTATGAATTAGGTGGTTATGTAATTGAAACAACTTTAATAAAAGAAGCTCAAGAATTTTTAGCTGAAGAAATAAAATCTCATATCACAAATTTAAAAGACAAAAAGAAAATCAAACGGGTTAAAGTAAAAAATACCACTGAAAAAGAATCTGTTTCTAAAGAATTACAAGCTGCAGTAATTGGACTTGAACCAAGTAGTGGTGCAGTTTTATTTATGCATGGTGGTGGAGAAGAATTTAGCTCCAACAATCAATTTAATCGTGCAATTCAAATGAAGCGTCAAACTGGTAGTTCCATTAAACCGATTTTGTATTCTGCTGCAATTGATACAGGAAAATTTAACGCAGCATCAGTTTTAATTGATTCCCCAATTCAATTTGTTACACCAGATGGGAGGGGGGGGTGGTCACCTGATAATTTTGGAAATTCTTATGAAGGTGAAATGACTATAAGAGATGCTCTCGCAAAATCAAAAAATACAATTGCTGTTCAAGTGGGTGAGAGGCTTGGACTTCCAGTTTTAGAAAAATACTATTCCAATTATTTTTTTCCTGAAAAAGAAGAAAAACAAAAAAGATATAGAAATGATTTATCTGTGACACTTGGCTCACTGGAAATTTCTCCATTGGAAATGGCATCAGCATTTTCTGCATTTGCAAATGATGGAGTTATCAAAAGACCTTATCTTGTAAAAAGAATTTTGGATCAAAATGGAAAAGAAATTTTTAACTCTGAAAACACAGATGAATTTCAATTAAAAGTTCCAAAAGAAAGAAAAATTATTTCACCAGAAGCAGCAGAAGTAATGGTGAGTTTAATGAGAGGTTCAGCAAATTCCAGTGGATTAAAAAAATATGGCAAAGTTGGTGACGTTGCAGGAAAGACTGGCACTACAAATGATTATATTGATGCTTGGTTTGTTGGAACAAAATCAAATTTGGCGATGGCAATTTGGATTGGATATGATGATCCAGCTTTTAGCATGGGAAGAAGTGGAATGGGAGCAGAGTTTTCAGCACCACTTTGGGCAAAAATTGTTTCAAGGTTAAAATCAGAAGAAATTTTACCAGAAACCAAATTTAATTTTTCAAGACATGCATCTAGACTTTCAGTTTGTAGAAGCACAGGAAATATTGCAAAAGATTGTGATTGTTCTGATAAATACACTGAATATTTTACAAAAGAAGGAAGACCTTCAAGTGAATGTATTCTTTCCGATTATGGTCCAAAATTAAGATGAAATTTTTAGCATTTATTTTTATTTACTTCTGTTTGACGATACTATCGGCGAAAGAGAGTAATCAAAATTATGCACTTGCATACAAAGTTGAAAAAATTTCTCCTGTACTTTCGATCAATCTATATGAAAAAGTTGTTCAAGCAGAAAAAGTAAATAAAAAATTCCAAAAAAATTCATTATCCAGATTGTTTTATTTGTACAATCGTTATTCTATGTATGAAGAAATTTTTATATTAAATGAAAATTTTCCAAATGATAAATCTAGACTTAAAAAAACTGATAAAATTTATCAGAAAATTTCTAAAAATTTGAAAATAGAAGAATCCCAATTTAAAAAAATCATTTTACTTACTGTGAAAAAAGATGATTTGTCTTTGAGAAATTTAATTTTAGAATACAATAAAACTCCCAATATTTATTTGCTTTCTTATATTTTTGCAATTAAATTAAAACAAGAAGAATATGAAGCTTTGTCTTATATCATTTCCGAAATTCCAAACATCAACCCAGTTTTAAAATTTTATTATTATGTAAAAGTTTCTTCTAAATTAACAATGATCAATACAGTTGAAAAAGTATTAAATGAAATTTCTTCCATTTCCGAACTCACAAATTCCCAAAAAGCAGATATTTTATTTTTTTATGCCATGTATTTGGAGGAAAAAAAAAGATTTCGTCAGTCAATCCGGTTTTATAGAATGAGTTCTACTTTTTCCAAAAAGGAAGATAGAAATATTTCACTTAGCAATAACCAAATTGCAAAAATTTTTTTAATTCAAAAACAACCAAAAAAAGCTTGTACTATTTTTAATCAAACTCCTAGAGTTGGTTCAGAATCTGATGAAGTAATTTATATTTATTGTAATAAAAAACAAAACTTAAAACAACTAAAAACTCCAATTCAAAATTTATTTCAAAAAGAAAAATCTAGATTTTATAAAAAAATATTACAAGAGATAGCTAATTTATGAAAGTATTTTTTTTAATCCTACTTTTTCTTTTAAACTTATTTTCTAGTGAAGAAAAAAACCCTTTTTCATTTTTTAAAATTAATGATAAACAAAACAAATTAAAAATAAATACAAAAGAAATTCAAATTTGTAAAATCAAAACTAAAGATTATCTTGATTTGAATGAATATGATGTGCAAGAATGTTATTTTTTGGATAAAAATTTAACAGCTAAATTAAAAGAAATTGTAGAAGAACATAAAAATAAAAAAGAAATTCAATTGATTTTTTTAAAAGATCAAAAACAAAAAGTAAAACCAATTCTAGAAACAAAAGATTCTACTTATGAAGTTCATTCCATTTTGTATTATAAAAAAACCAAAACTTATCATTTGGAACTTTTAAAAGGTCGTGAAGAATATTATTATTTTTTATTTGATCCAGACCAAATTTTAATTGAGGAAACTCAGTGAAAAAACAAAAACTGATGTTTTTCTTTGCAATAACAATTTCAGTTATCGCTTTTTGGGATTTAGTATTTTTAAAAAAATTAAAACTACTAATTGTATTGTTTCATGAAATATTTCATGCACTTGCTTCTCTAGCAACAGGTGGAATTGTAAAACAAATTTTTCTTCATTCTAAAGAAGCAGGTGAAACAATTATCCAAGGAAATGGAATTTCATTTTTATTTGTAGTTTCAGCTGGTTATGTTGGAACTTCTATTTTTGGGGGTTATTTACTGTTAGTTGGATTTGAAAAAAAATTAGCCAAATTAAATTTAATCTTAATTAGTTTAATTTTAATTTTCACAACAACAACATTTACAGAATCAAATTCCCTTGCTTATAAAATTGGAATTCAATCAGGAGTTCTATTTCTATTTATGGGAATTGTTTCTAAAGAAATATCTTCATTGATATTAATATTTCTTGGAACCAGTTTTTCACTTTATAGCATTTATGATTTGTCTGATTTTACAGAACAAGTTTTAAGTTCAGATGCTGGAATTTTAGCAAAATGGTTAATCCAAAATAGAAAAACTTTTTTGGGAATGAATTTAGAACAACTTGCGTATTCGATTGCTTTGTTTTGGACTTTAGTAAGTTTAGTATTTGTAATACAGTTGCTAAAAAAAACTTTTAAAGAGGATGATCCGTTTAAAAATATGAATGAGATTCAAAAACAATTTGCAAGTTCAAATGTTAATCCTGAAGTTGCAAAATGGTTTTTAGAAAGAGGTCTAGACTTAAATGGTAAACCATTAAAAAAAAATTGGGCTGTTGAAATTAACAAAGAAAGGAATTCAAATGGGTAAAAGAATTTTAATTACAGGTGGAGCAGGATTTATTGGTTCACATCTTTCTGAAAAACTTTTAAATGAAGGAAACGAAGTTATAGTTGTAGATAATTTTTTCACTGGCAGAAAAAAAAATATAGAACATCTTTTATCCAATACAAATTTTGAATTAATCCGTCATGATATCATTGATGAGCTAAGAATTGAAGTAGACCAAATTTACAACATGGCTTGTCCAGCTTCTCCTGTTCATTACCAATACAATGCAATTTCAACTGTAAAAACAAATGTGCTCGGAATGATTAATATGCTTGGACTTGCAAAGCGAACCAAATCTAGAATTTTACAAGCTTCCACTTCTGAAGTGTACGGAAATCCACTTGAACATCCACAAAAAGAAACCTATTGGGGAAATGTAAACACAATTGGAATTAGAAGTTGTTATGATGAAGGAAAAAGAATTTCTGAAACTTTATGTTTTGATTATCATCGCCAACACCAAGTTGATATACGTGTGATTCGAATTTTTAATACGTATGGTCCAAACATGAATCCAGATGATGGCCGTGTGGTGAGTAATTTTATTGTGCAAGCTTTAAAGAATCAAAATATTACTATGTTTGGTGATGGTTCTCAAACTAGATCTTTTTGTTATGTGGATGATTTGGTGAACGGAATTGTAGCTATGATGAATAAAGAAGATTTTCTTGGTCCTGTGAATCTTGGCAACTCTGATGAATTTACTGTTAAAGCTCTTGCTGAAAAAATAATTGAGCTAACAAATTCAAAATCAAAAATTGAATACAGACCTCTTCCTAGTGACGATCCACTCATGAGAAGACCTGACTTAACTTTAGCACAAGAAAAATTAAATTACAAATTCAATTATCCATTAGTGGATGGTTTGAAAAAAACTATTTCTTATTTTGAAAAAGAGATAAAGTAGGTTTTTTTTGGGCGAATTTTTTTGGAGAGCTACTTGATGAAACTGCTCTCCAAAAAAAACACGCTCTCCTCTCTTGTCAATTTTTTGTCCACAAATCAGTTTTCAAAATTTTTTTAATTCACAAAAAGTTGACATCGAGTCGATCGTTTTCGCTAGTAAAGAAAAAATTTTTTTTGAACAGAAAAATCGAAATTTTTTTAAAAAATAATTTCTTACTGACAAAAAACTTTTTTCCTAGAAACTATTTTTATGAATCCACAAATTAAATCTATTTTATTCATCACAATTCTATTTTTACAAAACACGATACTCAATTCATCAGACATTAAAAATAAGCCACCCATTAGTAGATGGTATGTAACAGCAAATTCTTTAAAAGTTAGAACAGAGCCAAATTTAAAATCAAAAACAGTTGGGCTTTTGGAAAAAGGAGATTCAGTTGAAATTTTAGAAGAAACCACTGAAACAATTACTGTTGAATCCATCACTTCCAATTGGGGAAAAGTTTCAGTAAAAGGTTTTACTGGTTGGGTGTTCAAAGGTTTTTTGAGTAAAACACCACCGGACTTAGTTTCAAAAAAAGAAGCAATCGAGATTACAAAAGAATATGATCAAATTGTAAAAAAATGTGAAATTGAAGAAGAAAAATTAAGAAAAAAAGATCCCGAATACCAAAATTGTGATCCATGTGGTTGTGGTTATCCAACAACTGAATCAATTCAAAATGATAGAGGTTGTAAACAATACAAATTAGATGAAATCGCTAAGATTGCAAAAAAAGATGGTTATAAATTTAATGGAGGAATGTCTAGTTCTTTTAGTTCTTATGTTGAATTTTATGGAGATAGTTATTGTTTAGCAGCATATAATAATTCATGGTCACAATGCCCCAATTCAGAGATTAATTTTAGTCAAATGAAAAATAATTCAAAAAAATAAATTCCATATAAATGTTTTTTCTGATTCAACTAATTTTAATTTGTCTTGTCTTTTGTTCACCTCCACAAAATAAATTGATTTTGATTCAAGGTGGAATTTTTACTAGAGGAAAAGACATTACGAATAGACCAGACGAATCTCCAAAACACAAAGTCTATGTAAATGATTTTTACTATCATGAAACATTAGTATCTCAATTTGAGTTCAAAAAATTTATAGCTGAATCAAATTATAAAACTGATGCAAAAAAAAAAGGTTATTGTATGATTTCATATGAAGGAATGAAAGACTGGGATTGGGAAGAAAAAAAAGAAGCAAATTATCTTTTTCCATTTGGGAAAGATTCAAAAATTGATGTTAGTGAAGATACTCCTGTAGTTTGTGTTTCTTATAACGATGCAAAATCCTATTGCGAATTTTATGGATTAAGATTACCAACTGAGGCAGAATGGGAATACGCAGCAAGAGCCGGAAGCCAAACAAAATTTCCTTGGGGTGATTCAGAAATTTTTGAAGGTAAATTCAGATTAAATTTTTGGCAAGGAGAAGATCACAAAACTGCCAATTCAAAAGATGGTCATAAATATCTATCACCTGTTCGAGCGTATCCTCCAAATAAATGGGGAGTATTTGATCCGGTTGGAAATGTTTGGCAATTTACAAATGATTTTTATTCTCCTCTGACTTATCTCGAAGCTTATCAATATGAACAACAAAATGGCAAACCAATCCAAAATCCAATGGGTATAAAAAACGGTACAAAAAAAGTTTCTAGAGGTGGATCTTGGTGGTGTTCCGAAAAAACCTGTAATGGTTATGGATTAAATTATCGAGGAAAGATAAACCCAGATTCTCCTTTTAATAATAATGGTTTTCGTTGTGCTAAAAAAATCATGTGACCTTCCACAATTTTTATTTGGTTTTTTTATTTATAGAGTCGGTGGCTGTATCTCTAAACCGTAGACTGAAATTCTCTCGCAGAGCAAAAAATAATTTAACTACAATAAACTTACTTTTCGATTCAACTTAGCGGAAAAAATAGATTGTAGAGAAGGTTAAATTTTTATTGCCTTGAGGCTTCAAAACGCAGAAAGGAATTTTTCAGATAAAAATTTGACCATTAGCATAGCTAAGTGCTTCGACTAAGAAGCAGGCGGGAAAAGCTTTCGAACGATAGAATCTATATGATTCTGCAGAATGTTAAAGCGTTCAAGGATATTCGACCTCTAATAATGATTGACGCGTATACTCTAAAGACTGTAAATATAATATCGAAAACGTCAGTATGGAATTATCAAAGAACGACTTCTGTTTTAGGTAGATAATTTTTAAAACTTGGGTATTTACCTAAATAGGGCTTGCTGAAAAAAGTAAATTGCTCGAAAAACTAATGACAAACGAGGTATTTTAATTAACAAGGTGCAAGGCTTTTTGTCGAAAATCATCAAAAGGCTTGCACTTAGGGAGAATATTTTGTATAAAAAAGAATTTGATAAGCAGCCGACATTCGAAAATTTCTTTTTACCTTTTAGTGGAAAATTGGATGGATCGAATCGTTGGATTACACTTTCAAAAATAGACTTGTTGCAAAATTCAGCATTGGGGCTATCTAGAAATTTTTTAGATTCAAATTCCATAATCCGCAACATAGATTCATAATTAAATCACAGAATCCTTTTTTTATGTTTCTAAATACATCAG
>JAAFIR010000045.1 GCA_013297885.1 Leptospirales bacterium
GAAAAAGGTACAATAACTGAATTTATGGAACCCTGGCCTCAAATAGAAGACGAAGTTAGGCAAGCCTATTATTCAGGTCAAATAATCTATCGAATTGAAACAGGTTTGAGATGGGGTGATTTTAGGAACATTTTTATACCTATAAAAAAGGAATTTAGTCGTCACTATGCTTTAGGATCTGATTATCCATTAAGTAATGTTCAGGGCTTTCAAACCAAAAACATTATTTTAGCATTTACAATTACTACTTTATTAATTTTTCCTATCATTAGTTTTGTTTATGTAAGTTTTAGTTGGTTTCTACAAGTTATTTCTAATTTAAAAAAAGCCAGATTTGTTAGTTTAAAATTTAAAATTACTTTTTTTATTTCAGCAATGATTTTAATAAGTATAAGTATCATATCCTATATATTTCTTTTGAATGGAAAAAAAATTATTCAAGAAAAAACTCTCGAAATGTGTAGGTCATTGGCAAGTAATATTGGAACAATTGCAAGAGAAGATTTATTATTAGATTCTACTTATGACGCAACAAATAAAGCTCTATCAGAATTTGGGCGTAATAGTATCGAAAGCATCAATTCAGTTTATTTAATAAATGCTTATGGAAAATATGTAGCCGATTTAACCAAAACCAAAAAAGGACAGTATGCACCTGAGTCCGAAATTGAATACATTCAAACTTTGAAAGAAATTGAAATGAGAGAAGAATATTCTATTAAAGCAAGAAAATATTTTTTAAAATTTACACATCCAATTTTTATAGAATACAAAGGAAAAACAATCCGTATTGGTGCTACAATATTTGAATATGATAAAGAAAAACTTTTTAGACCAGTTTATGAAGTTCAAAAAATTATTTTTTATACTGGAATTTTACTATTATTAGTAGTAATTTTAATTACCTATTTACTATCAGGTTATGTAACTAAACCACTTTTATATTTAACTGAAGGAACTAAAATTATTGCAAAAGGTGATTTGGATTATGTTTTAGAAATTTCAAGTAATGATGAAGTTGGAATTTTATCTAAAAGATTTAACGAAATGACTTTTAATTTAAGAAAGTCATATGATGAATTAGAAGTTAAAGTAGTTCAAAGAACAATTGAATTAAGTAAAACTCAAGCAACTTTAACATCCGTTTTAGAAACAGCCCCAATCATTTTATTTGCAACAGATAAAGATGGAATGATAACTTTATGCGAAGGAAAAGCATTAATTCATATTGGAATTCAGAGAGGACAAGCAGTTGGGATTTCTTTTTTTGAATTATTTGAAGATAAACAAGAAGCTTTATCAGCAGCAAAATCTGCATTAAATGGAACAAATATAATTGTTTTGGAACAATTAGAACGTAATACTTTTGAAGTAAATTTTAATACACTTTATGATGCTGAAAATAATATTGTTGGATTTGTATCTACATATTTTGACATTACAGAAAACTTAAAATCTCAGCAAGTGATTAAAGATGAAAAAGATAAATCAGATAAATTACTTCTTAATATCTTACCTTTCAAAATTGCAAATGAATTAAAATTAAATGGATCAGTAAAACCAATTTTGTATAATTCAGTTACTGTAGTTTTTACTGATTTTAAAGGTTTTACTAAAATTGCGTCACATATGAGTCCCGAGGAATTATTAAGCAAATTGGATATGATATTTTTACAATTTGATCAAATTTGTGAAAGAAGAAAAATTGAAAAATTAAAAACTATTGGTGATGCTTTTATGTGTGCTGGTGGTTTACCTGAAGTGAACAATTCTCACCCAATTGATGCATGTCTTGCAGCAATTGAAATGCAACATTTTATGAACGAAACAAAAACAATTATCGAAGAAATTTCTGGAGAAAAGTTTTGGGATATGAGACTTGGAATTCACACCGGTGAAGTGATTGCAGGTATTATTGGAAAAACTAAGTTCGCTTATGATGTATGGGGTGATGCTGTGAACACAGCGAGTAGAATGGAATCAAATGGTGATATAGGAAGAATCAATATTTCAAATTCTACTTATGAAATTGTAAAAGATTTTTTTGATTGTGAATATCGTGGAAAAATTGAAGCTAAAAATAAAGGAATGATTGATATGTACTTTTTAAATCGTATCAAAGAAAAATTTTCCAGAGATGAAAGAGGAATTACACCAAATGAAGAATTTATGGAAATTTATCAGAAAATGATTTGAGAATTATTTTGAAAAACTAATCTCTATTCCAAATCTTGTTCAAACAATTGTTGAACTTGAGCTGCACTCAAAGCGGTATCAAAATACATGAAAGAATCCATTGCACCAAGTAGTGGACCAACAAATCCTCCCCCACTGCTATTGTAAAATAGAAATAAACCATTGCCATTTGCACCAGCTGTGGTTATATTTGAGGGATTATTAATATCTCCATTTGCTCTTAGAATACCATCAATGTAAATAGCAGTTAGATTATTATTTTTTACAAATACAACATGGTAGTATTTTTGTAAATCTGGAACATGACTTATTGAGGCAGTGCCGACACCAACTGAAGTGTTCGACCAGCCAGGTGTTGTATTTTTTCCATGTAAACCTTTTACTCCAGTAGCATCAATATGATGAGTAATTTCATAATTATTCGCCGTTCCATTTCTTCTCTCTAAAAGAGTTCCAGAATTTGAATTAAATCTTACCCAATAAGCAAATGTATTTGTATCTCCACCTGAGAAAATTGGCACACTTGGTACAATAAGCCAGTTACTAACTGAACCATTCGTTGTTCCTGCACTGTTAGGATTACCAAACCTATCAGCAACATAATTCAAAGTACCTATCACATTTCCGTTTCTGGTTGGATTCCCGCTTGAATCTAAAGCATTATTATTAAACTTATAGTATACCTGTAAATTAATTGTTTGAGGAAAGCTATTTCCACTTCCTGTAAGTGATATCGTAAAACTTGGATTGGTTCTTGAATCAGAATTAATTGTTAATGTTCCAAGATGAGTTCCAATTAAAGTTGGCTCATAACGAATTGAAATAATACTTTCTGAATTTGCTGCAATTGAAGTAATCACTGTTGATATAATCGTATAAAAACCTGATCCAGTTATATTTATTGAAGAAATATTTAAAACAGTGTTACCTGTATTTTTAATTGTGAAATGAAATGTTTTTTTGGAGGCTAAATTACCCGAGCTAATTATTCCAGGATATGTTTTTGTAAATCCAGAATTGATTTTAGTTGCTGCATCAAATACTTCAATTTCAGAAAATGAATTTGAATTTGAATTTGGATTTGGTGTTGAGTTTGGGGAAGGAGTTGGAGATGGGTTTGGCGATGGGTTAGAAGAATTAACTTGGGAGTTGATTCCATTTGAAAATTTAATATTACAGTATGGAGATGAATCATTAGTGGCAACTCTGGATATTGCAAATAAATTAAATGTTTCTGAACCAATTTGACAAGGACCTAAAACATTTTGAGATTTGCAATTTGAGAGTAAAATTACAGATATTAATATTAAAAATTTTAAAAAATTCATATTATAACCTTGTAAAAATTAAATAATCATAGTTTTTTTAAGTCAAGTTTTTTTTGAATTTAAAGAAAAATCTCAGTGAACTTGAGTAGTTCACTGAGAGATTTTGAAGAATTATTTTTTTGGAACAACAACTATATCAACACGTCTATTTGCTAAACGGTTTACATCTGAGTTGTTAGGTTTTACTGGGTTTTTTTCAGCATATGCTGCTGCTGCAAACTTAGTGCTTTTTAAAGCTTTGTCTTTATTTAAGTATTTCAAAACTGTTAAAGCTCGTTCAAAAGATAAATGCCAGTTGTCTTTAAATTTACTTCCTTCTGTGATTGGGCGATTATCAGTGTTACCTTCAACATAAATTCTATCTGTTGAATACTTACGTAAAACTTTTAGAACTTTGTTTAAAGTCTCTTTTCCTTGTGGGGTAAGTTCAGCAGAGTTTGTTTGGAAATTAACTTTACTAGCTAAACTAATAATTGTTCTTCCCATTCTTGAAGAAACTTGAGTTGGAACAACTTTATCAGTTCTTTCTGTTTCTTCATCACTTTCAACAATAGTTGTTTTAGTAGATGTTTTTGAAGAAGGAGTGATAGTTTTAGTTTTTTTCTTCTTTAATTCTTTTTCTAAAGCTTCTTCTAGTTTTTGAGCTTGAAGTGTCAATCTCTCAATTTCTTCTTTGTTTTTGATATTTTCTTCTTGGTGCATTTCTTTAGTTGCAGCAAGATCAGTTTCCAAAGTTTCTTTATCTTCTTTTAATTCTTGAAGTTCTTTTGCATAAGAGTCAACTTTAATTTTCACTTCATCAACTGGAGCTTTTTTAGTTGCTAATTCTTTTTCAAGATTGGCAATTTGTGCATCTTTAGCTCTTTTTTCATCTTCAAGTTTTGCAATTTGAGTAGCAGCATTTCTGATAGCATCTTCTTTTGCTTTAATTGCTTCAGCTTTTTCAGTTTCTAAAGTTGTAATATTTGTTGTAGTGTTTGTTACTTGAGTAGTATAAGTTCTATCTCTTTGTGAATTAGCTAAATCTGTTTTAAGTTGATCTCTTTCAGCAGTTAAATCTTTTTTTTGTTTTTCTAGCTCTGCAAGTTTAATTTTAGCTTCTTCAAGAGTAGTTACATTAGTTACTGTTGTTGTGCTGTAAGGATTTTTATCAGAGTTATAAACTGTTTGATAACTAGCATCTAAATCTTTTTGGAGTTGATCTCTTTTTTTTGTCATTTCTAAAAGTTCAAATTCCAAACGATTTACTTTTTGAATTAGTTCATCATTATTTTGAACTATTGTAGTCGAAGGTCTATTTGATTCAATTGTTGTTGTTGGGTTTAAACTATTTCCAATTGTGATCGATTTTTGATAGCCATAAATAGCAGCAATATCTCTTTGTAATTGGTCTCTTTGGTTTGTTAGAGAATTTACTTGAGCTTCTAAATCAGAAATTCTTTTGTCTTTATCAGTTGTGACTGTGCTAGTTGTATTAGTTACAGTTACATTTGAAGGTTGTTGATTTCTTAAAAATAATAGTTGGTTTTGTAAAGAATCTCTATCAGAAGTTACTTGAGAAAGTTTAGTTTCTAATTCTCCAACTTTTGCACTTGAATCTGAGAAACTTGTAGTTGTTGATCTAGAAGCTAATGCAGCTGATAACTCTCTTTGAAGTTGATCTCTTTGAGAAGTTAAAGAAGAAACTTGTGATCTTAACTCATCATTTGATTGCGTGTTAGTAGTTGTAAAACTTGATGCTCCTGATTGAAGAGATGAACTTTTAAATGCATTCGAATTTAATTGAGCTTCAAGAGTTCTGATTCTTTCTTGTGCTTGTCTTTCTGCAAAAGTTTTAGAAGCTAAATCTCTTTCAGCTTGTTCTTTTTGACTTCTTGTTTGAGAAAGTTCTCTTTCAAGATTTGCGATTCTAGATTCAGCATCAGAAGTTGTAACAGATCTTGAACTAACTCTATCATTTCTTTCTTGCTCTAGTCTTCTAACATCTGCTTTGAGCTTATCGTTTTCTTCACGAAGACTTCTTGTTTCATTATTGTATTTTGCCAATAAATCAACATATTGCTTTTCTAAAGCTTCTTTTTCTGCTTTTAATTTGGATGCATCTGTAACTTCAGATTTCCAGTAAAATAGCCAAGGCTCTTTTACTTCTTCTTTTGCTGCTTTTGATGGCTGCTCCTGTGCAAAAATTCCAAAGCACAGAATTTGTAGGAGGAGTAAATTTAGTAAATTTCTAAGAATCATATTCCCTCAGTTTTTAATTAGTTTATTAACTAAAAAATTGTTTTTTTTATAGTCAAGATAGTTTTATTTTATTCAAAAAAAAGTAAGTATTTTTTGGACTTTAAATAAGAATATCATTTATCTGCAATTAGACTGGAAAATTTTAGTAAAAGTTAATTTACAATTTTTTTTTAGTAGAGAAATAATTTATTGATTTTTCATTTAGATAAAGTTAAAGTGCTAAGGATACAAAATACCGCGAAGCGGGTCGCAGCACGGCTCGAAGAGCGAAGTGCTAAGCGACGGCACTATTTTGTAGCCTGACCCATGAGGTGAAGCCGAAGTGGGTAGCACCCATAAAAAAAAAGGATAGAAATGAAATTTTTATTAATACTAGTTTTAAGCTTCAAAATTTTTGCAGACGAATGTGTCAGTGGAAATTGCCAAAATGGTTTATCTACTTTGTTTTATACAAATGGAGACAAATTTACAGGAAATTTTAGAAATGGTAAACCAAACGGAAAAGGTATGGTTAATTTTTCTAAAACTTCTCCCAATCCAATTTACCCAAAAGCCACAAAATATTCAGGGGAATTTAAAGAAGGAAAATTTAACGGAAAAGGGAATTTGTATTTTTCAGATGGTGGTAGTTATGAAGGAGATTTTAAAGAAGATAAAATTGATGGTGTGGGTGAATACAATTATGCGAATGGTTCTCGTTATATTGGAGAATTTTACCAAGATAAAAAAAATGGGAAAGGTATATTAGTTTTATCTAATGGAGAAAAATACAACGGCGAATTTAAAATGGATCTTTATGATGGGAAAGGTAAATTGAGTCTTCCAAATGGAGATTCTTATGACGGTGAATTTAAAAATGGTATCAAACATGGTAATGGAAGTTATCAATATGCTGATGGAAGAATTTATTCTGGGAGTTTTAGAGAAAATAAAAAAACAGGTTATGGGATTTATATTTATGGTGGCGGAATTAAATACACTGGAGAATTTATAGACGAAGTTTTTCAAGGAAAGGGAAGTATCATTTACCCAAATGGAATTTCATATACTGGAGATTTTGTAGATTATAAATACAATGGTCGCGGTACAATCACCTACCCTGATGGTAATAAATATTCTGGTGATTTTAAAAATAGCAAACCTCATGGTGAAGGAACATTTAATTATCAAAACGGAAAAAAATATTCTGGTGGTTTTAAAGAAGGGAAATATGACGGACAAGGAATATTACGTTATTCTAATGGAGATTCCTATAACGGTGGATTTAAAGAAGGAAAATTTGAAGGACAAGGAAAAATTAGTAAATCAAATGGTGATTCATATACTGTAGAATTTAAAGACGGAAAATTTAACGGTCAAGGTACAGTTAAATATCCAAATGGTGATAAATATATCGGTGAGTTTCGAGATGGAAAAAAACATGGTAGAGGTGTTTTGACTTTTAAAGACAAAGCTGTTTATTCAGGAGATTTTATAAATGATAAATCACATGGCAAAGGAATTCTAATTTTATCTGATGGAGAAAAATATGAAGGTGAATTTGAAAACGGAAACTATCATGGTGAAGGAACTTTGTTTGATAAAGATGGAAAAGTTGTTTTTACAGGAAGATGGATGAATGGTGATCCTCCTGGAAATTTGAAAAATAGTGATTAAAAAAAAATGAAACTAGCTGAAATAACAAATATCAAAAAAAGAATTCTTATAAAAAAGATACCAGTAGGAAAATATAAATATGAAAAAACTTAATTTGAAATGATTTGACTAATTGAAAAAATTAAAATACCAAACACTCGAAGGAGAGAATATGGGAATTATCACTACAATAATTATTGGTTTGCTGTCTGGGTTTATCGCAAATTATATCATGAAAGGAAAAGGTTCAGGGTTTTTAATCAACTTGGTTGTTGGTTTAGTTGGTTCTTGGGTAGGTGGATTTTTATTCGGTTTATTGGGACTAAAAGCATTTGGATTTATTGGAACAATAGTGGCTTCTGTATTTGGTGCGGTTGTTCTACTATTTGTAATCAAAAAAATCAAAGGATAAGTTTTGTATCAATTGGATTATATAATCAAATTTGATCCAAATAAAATCCAATAGCAAGAAGTAATACTAAAACCACATCCACTTGAAAAACTTTTTTTAAAGAGTCGTTTTGTGGTTTTAAAATTAAAAATAAAATGATATAACTAATCATACTAAACTGAATATAGATAAATGAGAATAGCTTGATTTCCAAAATAAAAATGGAAAGAAATGATAAAATCGAAACCAATAAAAAAAAGAACGCCCTATGAAGAATAATTAAATTGAGAGATGAATTCAAATCTTGTAAATCGTACAATTTTTCTATGAAGTTTTTTTGAATTAAGATTCTAGAAGGAATCAGATGTACAAATCCTACTAAGATTAAAATAACTGGATAAAAATATTTCATATTATTTTTTACTAATTCTCCTGATTTTTTGAATATCCAATTTTTTTAGAAAAGTTGGTTCTGCAATGTTCAAACAAACTATTCAAAAAGAAATTAATAAATATAATTTGATTTAATATTTTATTAACTCACCTTACGCACTCCTTGCTCAGGTGAGGTTTTTGGGTACTCCTCGCGGAGGGCGTGCAGCCGCAGGCTTCCTTAATTTATTCTTAAATAATGACTTTGTAATTCTCTTTAATATACAAAAATATTCTAGAAATTAATTTTGCGTAATATGAGTTATTAATCAAGTATTATTTTATAGTATTTTTAAAGTCTTTTAAAATATTTTTTTCTAAGTATCCAAAACAATTACTTTTTGATACATATTCAAAGTGCATTTTTGATTCTTCTTTTTTATTCAAATATTTGCTAACATAAGCTAAACAATAACTCCTCTATGGGCTAGGATTATTTCCAAATCCCCATAAAGGCAATTCGTTAGAATTTTAAAGGAATCTTAGAATAAAATATAAATAATTCTTTAACAGTTAATCCAACTGAATCTAATTTTTTTGCAGGCATAAATATTAACTATAAATCACAAAAGGACAATTTTAAAGCAAATCTTTTTTCTGCTTGAAAAATTCAGAACAATGGAAAATAAAAATACATGCAAACCAAATTCAGATTTCCAATTAGCTATCAATTTTTTTCTGGATTTTTTTTGTTTGGAATTTTTTTAGCAACAACAATAAGTTTTTTAGTTTATTTTTTTGCATATAAAAATTATTACCAAGCATTTAAAGAAGATAAAGTTCTTATCGCAAAACTTTCTTCTTCTTTAGCTTCTGATAAAAATTTTAAAACTTGGATTAATAAAGAATCTGAAACTTCGGATGTATATAAAAAATATTTAAACTTTATACAAGAAATAGTTGCCAAAGACCAAACAATCACCTATTTGTTCACAATATATTTTAACCAAGACTTAAAAGAATTTCAATATACCAGCTCAGGGACAATTTCTGAAGAAGATGCTATTTGGGTAGAAAATTGGTCAATTGGTTTCTCTTTATTAAAAAAAAATGATTCTTGGGATTTACATTATAAAGGAAAATTAATTGATTCAGATATTACATTTCAAATCAAAAATTTAAAAATTGATTATAAATTTATTTCAAGAGAAAATAAAAAATTTATATTTACTGAAAAAAATATTTCAAAAGAAACAATTATAATTAAAAATGAAAAAATTTATTTTTTTAATCAAAATGATAAAAAAGATATCGAAGAACAAAAACTAATTTCTTTAAATTGGTTTGAAGCATTAAAAGAGGATCCATTACAATTTAGTTATATAAAAAAAGGTGAACAAGATATTATTCAGGGTTCTAGGTTTTATAATAATCTAAATTTTCGAAATGAATTGTTAATAAATATGGAAAATAAAAAAGATAATTTTAAAGATGAATTTTCAGAATTTAATTTTGGAGATTATATAATAGCTACTTCTGTAATTTATGATGAAACAAAAAAACCAATTGGTCAAGTTATTCTAAAAATTACAAAAAATAATTTATATGAATTCCAATCACAATTAATTAAAAAAATTTTTCTAGGTCTTTTAGTTTCAATTCCTATTTTAATAATTTTGATTTTTATTTTTTCTAATTTTTTCTCCAAACCAATAGCTAAATTAAAAGCTTATGCAAATACTCTTTCTAAAGGAAATTTTCTTGATAAAATAACACTTAATCGTAATGACGAATTTTCAGATTTAGCATCTAGTATGAATAGTATGGCTGAAGAAATTTCTGAATCAAGAACCAAATTAGAAAATTATGCTGAATCACTTGAAATTAAAGTTAAAGAAAGAACTGAAGCTTTAACTCATACATTGGAAGAGATTTATAGAGACTTAAACACTGCAAAAAAAATTCAAAACTCAATTTTACCAAAAATGGATAAAATTAAAGAACAAATTGATTTGCATACAATTTATCTACCTATGTCTGAAGTTGGTGGTGATATATTTGATATTCACTATATCAATAAAACTACAGTTCGATTTTTTATTGCCGATGCAACTGGACATGGAATTCAAGCTTCATTAATGACTATGGCAATCAAAACAATTTACGATTCAATAAAAAGTTTTGAACTTCCACCTAATGAAGTTCTCTCAATACTAAATAACCAATTTATTTATTCTTATGAAAGTTTAAAAACTTTTTTTACCGGAGGTATTTTAGATTTGGATTTGGAAACACACAAAATATCTTATGCTGGTGGTGGACATCCTTATCCAATTTTAGTCAAAAAAGACAAATCCAGTGAAAATATAAAAGTAAAAGGTCTCTTAGTTGGAGCAATGGAGAATGTCAAGTATGGTTTGACTGAAACAAGTTTAGAAGAAAACGAAGAGCTTTACATTTTTACAGATGGTGTTTTTGAAGAATGGAATGATGCAATGGAAGAATATGGAGTTGAAAATTTAGAATTAGATTTACAAAACCATGAAGGCTCATTACAAAATAAAATGGAAAATATACTAAATAAAATTATGAAATACATGCAAAATCAACCTGTTGCTGATGATATTACTTTTATAGGTTTTAAGTTAAAAAAATCAATTTAATTTTTATAACTTTCATTTGGGTGAGTTTTTGCTGAGCAAAAAACGGGCTTTCCACTACTTCTTCAATTAACGTGAAGAAAAAGAGTATCACGTTACTTGAAGAAACGTTGCAATCCCTCTCACGGGTTAAGCTCCTATTGAATAATTTTTTTATTCATTAGGAATTGGTGTCAATTTTTTGTATTCAGTTTTTAAATCTTTTAAAGAAAAAACTTTTTTTGCATTTGGCATTGCATCCACAACTTGTTTTCCATAACCTTTAGTTTGAATTCTTGGATCTAGAAGAGAAACTACACCAATATCTTTTTTGGAACGAATTAACCTTCCAAAACCTTGTTTTAAAGTGAGAATTGCATAAGGAAGTTGAAGCTCAAAAAAAGAATTTTTATTTAATTTTTTATAATCATCCATTCTTGCTTCAAGAACTGGATCAGAAGGCGGTTGAAATGGAAGTTTAGTAATTATCACTGATCGAAGTTTATCCCCTTTGATATCAATACCTTGCCAAAAAGTGGAGACTCCAAATAAAACAGAATTTTCATTTTTGAGGTATTCAGATTTTGCTTTTTCTGCACCAAGTTCTTTTTGAGAAAAAATTTTGTAAGGAGAAGTTTTTTCAATTTCGTTGTACACTTTTTCTAGTGATTTAAAAGAAGTGAACAATACAAAAGTATTTCCATTTGTGAGATCAATTAAAAGAGGAATTAGTTTAGAAATATCTTCATGATAGCCCTCATCTTCTTCTTTTGGGTCTCGAATATTTTTTGGAAGATACATCAAACAATTTTTTTCATATTCAAAAGGAGAATCTAGAATTAATTCTTTTGTTTTTAAATTTCCAACTTTATTTTTAAAATAAGAAAAATCTTTTTTGGAACTAGAAAGAGTTGCAGAAGTAAAAATTAAATTTTCTAAATTTGGAACCAATTTTTCTTCCATAATTTTTTCGGGATACATTGGTTCCAAAAAAATTTTCATAAATTGTTCTTTTTTAATTTGGCTTGGTGGTTCTAACCATACAACTAAATTTTTATCATCATTTTTTCTAAATTGAGAAATTACTGATTCAGAGTCAGATAATTTTTTTATAGAAAATTCCAAATCTAATGAAAGTTCTTTTTCAGAAATATCTTCAGAATCTTTGGAATAAAAATTTTTAGCTCTTTCTAAACTAGAAACAATATCCGATAAAATCTCTTCTAATTCTCCACCATCTAGTTTTAATTTTTTTGTAATTCTTTGGGCTTGAAAAGAATTTGGAACTTCTGATGCAAGTTTATTAAAAAATACAATCATGGATTTGGAAGCTGCATCAATTGAATCTCTTATTTCGTTTTTAAATTTGATTTTATCAAGTCTATGAATGTAACCCGGTCTTTTATCTGTTCCATTCATGTATTGAAGTAATTTTAAAATTTCTTCATAAGAAGTTTCAAGCCCAAATGATTTTCCCAAAATGTCAGGAAAGCTATGAGCCTCGTCAATTATCAAACTAGAAAACACGGGAAGAATTTTAAACTCACTACTTATGTTTGCCGAGAGTAAATGGTGATTTACGATTAAAATATTTGCATTTGCCCATTTTTCTTTTTCTAAAAAATAAAATGATTTTGAAAAATTTGGACAATTCCTTCCAAGACAAGAGTCTCCGTCCCTTGTAATTTGGGACCAAAATTCATTTGTTGCAATTCCATCATATTCAGATTTTATTCCAGATTCAGTTTGTTTTTCCCAAGCATAAAAATCATTTAAATGTTTTGTCATTTCAATTGGAAAACTTCCAGCTTGAACCACATTTCCAAGTTTTCTTTTACAAACATAATTATTTGCACCAAAAGCAATTTCAGCATTAAATTCTTCTTCAAAAACATCTTTTAAAATGGGAATATCTTTTTTAATAAGCTGATTTTGTAGTGCAATTGTTTCAGTAGAAATAACTACTTTATCACCAGTTTTAAGGGAATGTAAAACTGCTGGAACAAGATAAGCTAAAGATTTTCCAACACCAGTTCCAGCTTCCACAATTGATTTTTTATGAGAACTAAATGTGTCAGCAACTAGATTAGACATTTCAATTTGTTCTTTTCTAACTTCAAAATCAGGAATCTTTTTAGCAATTTTTTTAAATATGGTTTCTACATTCACAAATTCAATTTTTAGAGGATTTGGAATAAGTAAATTTAATTTCTTGACAAAGATTTTTATTCCCTCTAAATTGCTTAAATGAAAATCTTATTTTTACTAAATTTAATTAACTTTTTTTCTTGTTCTAGTGTATTTTGGAGAGAATCCAAACTTCCTGTTGAATTAATTTTTTCTGAGAATTCCACAAATCTCATTTACTCAAGAGTATATTTTCAAGAAAAAGATTCTTTTAATCCAACAGTTGCAAACACGAATAAACAAAATTACACAACTAAATTTATTCCAGGCAAAGTGAATTCTTCCAAACTAGCCAAAGAACTAAAAGAGTTTGAAACAAATTCTTGGATTTTACCAAAACTTTCTAGATATAATTTTTCATCAAAAAAACTTTTTTTTATAAAAGGAAATAATCAAGACGAGTTTGGAACTTCTGAAAGAAGCCTTGTGGAATATTCTTTAGAAAAAAAATCAGAAAAAAATTTGTCAAAAGAGTTTAATATTTTAAATCCAATTGATTTTGCAATATCAGCTAATTTAGATTATTTAATAATTTTATCAAAAGAAAATTCTGAATACTTTGCTACTTTATTTAAAAATTCTGAAAATAAATATACCTTAGTTGAAAAGAAAAATTTACCAAAATTTGTTATCTCAGGAGATGGTGACTCTGAAATTACTTTTTTTGAAACAGAAGTAATTTTGAAAGGTTATAAATCTTGTTCTTCCTATTCTTTAGTTTCAAAAAAATTAAATTCTTGTAACCCTTTTACTGAATATAAAAATTCAAAAGAAAATCCATATAAAACAAAATTTAATTTATTAGATGAAAATGCAGAATTTAATCAAGTAGAATTGAAATAAATCTAGATGAAAAATATTCTCATAATTTTATTTTTTTTTATTTCTTGTAATGAAACTTTAAAATCAAAAAAAATAAATCCAAATTGGGAATACTGTTTTACTAAATTAAATCTCCAAATCAAAGATATAAATATTTGTGAATTTCAAAAACTTAACACACCACAGGAATTATTTGAGATTTTCAAAGATAAAGAAGGTTTTTTATTTTTAAAAACTTCATTTTCATTTCTCGAAGTTGAAAAATTTAAAAATCTATCCATGTTTTTTGGCAATATAAATCCAAATGATGAAATATTTTTGAACCAAGTTTCTATTGGAAAAACAGGATTAACAATTGAAAATGATGGGCATTTTTTTAGTTATTGGAATGATATTCGAAATTATAGAATTTCAAAAGAGATATTAAAACCAAACGAAAATGAACTGGTTATAAAAATCAGATTTCAATATGAAGTATCTTTTTGGGGTAATTTTTTTATTGGAGAATTTAATGAATTAGAAAATAAAAAAGTAAGCACAGAATTTTTTAGATCTACAATTTATTTTCCAATTTCTTGTATTTTAATTTTTGCAGCTTCGTTTTATCTATTGATTTATTTTTACAGACCAATTGATAAAGAAAATTTATACTATTCAATTTGGGCGATACTTTCATCAATTTCTCAACTTAATTTTTATATCACAAAAGTTCCATTTGATTTATTTTTATTTAATGATTATCTTTTTTTTCAGAAATTTATTTTTTCCTCTATTTGTCTTTTTCCTTTAGCAACAGTTTATTTTTCGAATCAAATCTTAAGAAAAAAAGTTTATCTACTTGAAAAATTAATTTATTTTGCTTTTACATTAATTCCTGCGATTTTATTTTTTATGTCAAATGATTTAAAAGAATTTAATTCCCTCAGAACACCAATGTTTGTAATTTCAACTTTTCCAATTTTGATTTATCAATTAGTTTTAATTTTTTATCGTAGTTTTCATAAAAACCAAAAAGCAAAAATTTTTTTAGCCGGCTTAATACCATTTGCATTCTGTATTTTATATGATATTTATTTTCATAACATTCAAAGAAATGATGATTTGATTTATTTAAGTTTTTTAAGTATGCCAACTTTTATCATTGCAATTGGAGTGATTCAATCTTTGATTTTTGTAAATAATAGAAATGAGTTGGAAGAATTAAATAATGACTTAGACAAAAAAGTTTTAGAAAGAACTGAAGAATTAAAACGTCAAAAAGAAACAACTGAAGCAGCTTATAAAAAATTGGATAAAATCTATAAAACGGATCCTTTAACCAATTTGAATAATCGTTTAGAATTAATGAATCTGTTAAATAAAGAAATGGATTTAGGTAAAAAAAAATTTTGTATCTTAATGATTGATTTGGATCATTTTAAACAAATTAATGATACTTATGGTCATTTAGCAGGAGATGAGGCACTAAGAATTTCTGGAAATATCATTTCAAATTCTTTTTCAATTGATTCCATTTCAGGTAGATATGGTGGGGAAGAATTTTTGGTTTTGATTAAAAATAAAAATCTAGAAGAATCATGTATACTAGCAAATGAATTTAGAACAAAACTCGAAAATTATAAATTGAATTATTCAGGAAATCAAATTCGGTTAAGCTGTAGTATTGGTGTATCTGAATTTATAACTTCAGATTCCAAATTAGATATTGTGATTGAAAGAGCTGATAAAGCTTTATATATTGCAAAAATTTCTGGAAGAAATCAAGTTAAAACTTTTTAAAAATGTTATACAAAACTATTTATGATTCCCCTATAGGTAAGTTACCTATTTTTTCAGAAGATGATTTTTTAGTAGCTTTGCTTTGGGAAAACGAAAATCCTAAAAGAATTATTTTACCTAATAATTTTATAGAAAAAGAAAACCAAGTATTGTTTGAAACAAAACAACAATTAGATGAATATTTTCAAGGTAAAAGAAAAATATTTTCTATCCCACTAAAACCAAAAGGGACTGAATTTCAAAAAAAAGTTTGGGATGAACTTCTAAAAATAGAGTTTGGTAAAACTAAATCATACATTCAATTGGCAGAAAATTTGAATAATTCAAAAGCAGTTAGAGCTGTTGGTGCAGCAAACGGAAAAAACCCAATTTCAATTTTAATTCCTTGTCATCGTGTGATAGGAAAAAATGGAAATCTTACAGGTTTTGCTGGAGGGATTAGTGTTAAAGATTTTTTATTAAAATTAGAAAGTAATCATTATTATCTAAATTTTAAATAAAATGAAACTAATATATTTTAATTTTTAATATAATTCTAATAAAATTTTATCGATGACTATTTTTTTGACTTTGGATTGTAATAATTAAATTTTATTTTATATAAAACTTTTTGTATATATAAAAAATTTGAAAATTGTTTACTTTTTATAAGTTTAAATGAGTCTAACAAATGGAAACTTACTAAATCATCTTTTTCGGTAAGTTATTAAATTGGAGATAAAAATGTCTAAAATCAAAGTTGATCCAGCTTTTATTGAAAAATCTAATAAAGAATTTCTTGATGCATTGGTTAGTGGTCAATATGCTGAAGAACTAAAACAAGGTATGGAACAAATAAAAAAAGACGAAGATAAAGAAAGAAGAGAAAAGATTAAAAGAATTAAATAATTTTTAAAACTTCTTTCAAATTCCCTTTAATTAATTTACCACCTGATTCCTTAATTGCAAACTCAAGCATTAAGTTTATTGAATTGCCAAAGTCTTCATTTAACAAAAATCCTTGATTATCTATTCTATATCCTGAACTATGTTTTTTTGTTGGTATAGATTCCTCAACAATTTGTGGTAGTGTTTTAATTTCATTTATATAACCAAAGATTTTTTTATTTTTGGCAAATGCATAACCTATTTCAAAAGAAGTACCATCATCTACTAATGCACCTCTAAACCTATTACAATTAGCTATTAAAATATCAACTTTATCAATTAATTTATAGTTCTCATTGAAAATTTTTTCAGCTCTTTCAAGTCCTGTTTCTTTTGTAACAACTCCATCAAATGGTGAAAAAGCTTCTAAGCCAAATTCTTTACAAATTTTTTTATACTCAAAAAAAATTTCAATTGAATTTGGAAGAAAAACTTCAGGACCTGCTAAATAAACTTTTTTCATATTTCCAATTTTCCTAATTTTATTTATTTTGAAAGAAGTTTTCTTTTATAAAAAACTGAAATTATAATTTGTTTTGATTAAATGAATTTGCAAATATTCTAAAAAAAATAAGTTTCGTTTATATTTTTTCAAATCATTTCTTTTTTCAACTACCTTAACTTAGATTTAATATTTAATTTTCATTTTTCTAAATGAAATTCAGTTGCATTTAGGTTTAATTCAAAAAAACTGGTTTTCGTGAGAAACATTAATTTGTTTAGAAAATTTTTGCTGTTTTTTAGTATAACAGTGGTTTTACTTTCTTTTTATGAAAATGATAATATTTTTCATATTCACAAAAGTCATTCAGAATGTGAACTTTGCGATTTTCAAATACAATTTAATACAATTTTAGAAAATAATTTATCTTCAAAAATCATTTTAGATTTAAGAGCAATAGTTTTTAAAATTTCAAAAAGAATTTTTCAAGATAGAATTTTTTTCATTTCTAAAAAAGGACGCTCTCCCCCAAACTTCGTTTAATTTAAATTATTATAGAAGTTAAGCAAAAAAAAATTAGTTTGATTCGACTCAATTTAATATTTTTTTTGTGTTACTAAAAAACTTTTTAAATTTCAAGGAGAAATTATGAAAAAATTATTACTATTAATATTCACTATCTCAACAGGATGTGATATTATAAATCCACCTAAAAAAGAAGATAACACTGGAACATTAGCAGCACTTTTTTTGGCAACAAGAAACCAAGCATCTATTGCTTCTAACTGTACTCAAGCATCAACAGTTGCTATATCAAATCCGGGCAAAGTTACAACTGCAACAAGAACTGATTATGTTGTAAGTGGTTGTTCCTCTTCAAATTTATTTTCAATTGGTTTCTTAAGTGATGCTTCAGTAACTTCTGGTATGACTGGAACTTCAACCTCTTCTAGAATTGTTTCTGTTGGAGATATTTTTGGTGGAACTGATGCTGATAGAAATATTGAAGTTACATTTAGATTAAATTCAGCGACAAGCTCTTTAGATGTAGTTACTAGAGCAACTGGTCTTGGTGTTGCTTCTTTTGATGGATCTACAGTTAGAATTACACCATCAGATATTGTATTTAGAAATTCTGGAGCTTCAAGCACAATAACAATTCCTGGTAATGGAACTGTAATAGCATCAGCTGTTGGAACAACTTTCACTTATTGTATAGATGCACATTTAGAAAGTGGTTCTTCTCATTTAATCGTTTGGAACAAAGCTTGTTCTGCTTTAACAACTGCTGAAAGAGGTGCATATCCAAAAGATGCTGAGCCGATAACTACATCTGGTGGAAATAGACTAGGTTTTATTTTAAATAATGTTACTATTACTAATTTTAAAATAGGAACTAAAATCGCAACTTCAGGAAGATTCCTCGAATAGCTATCGCGATAGAGATTGAAGCGTTTCTGAATCCTCTGACTTTAGTCAGAAGATTCAGAAGTAGCGGAAAGCTCGGTTGGTGTGTATTTTAATACACACCAAATCGCCCAAAATTTAGAATGAAATATTTATTAATTCTTATAATTACATTTTCTATTTTCTCAGAAAAAACTGCTTCTTTAAAATCACATAAAGAACGAACTGAAGAATTGTTTGAAGACGACTTTGAAAAACATTCAAAAGATAAACATAGTTATGAAATTCCATTTTCAAATTTATTTCAAAATAAATCAAAACAAAAAAAAGAAGATGATAAAAGATTTGATGAACTATTTAAACGGATTGAAAAATTAGAAAAAGACTTAAGCATAGAAAAAAATAAAAATAAAAAAATCCAAGTTAAAGAAGTTAAAGAAGTAAAAGAAGATTGGGAAAAAGATTTAGAAAAAGACTTAAAAAAAATTGACAAAAATTCTAACACAGCTCAAAATCAAAATTCCTTACCTAATAATGATTCATCGGAAGACTGGGAGCAACAACTCGAAAAGGATTTAAAAGCACAAAATTTACAATCCAAAAAATTTGAAAATTCTAGAAGTGCAAATTCTCCAACAACACTAAATTCATCTGGCGAAAGAAATAATCAAAATCTCATGATGGATATTAATGTGGCAGTTGATACGGTTGGACAATGGGATAAAAATAAAACAAAAACAACAAAAAATTCTTATGATATTCGTGAAGCTGAATTTGGTTTTAATGCTGCTGTTGACCAATGGCTTCGAGGAAGTTTGTTAGTTGCTGCACACAACGAAGATGGAAAGTATTTTTTTGAAGTACATGAAGCTAAAGTTCAATTTCCATTTATTCACAAATATATTTCACTTACTGCTGGAAGAATGTTTTTAGATTTAGGAAGATTAAATAAAATTCATCGACATGACAGACCTTTTACTCAAGCTCCATTAGTACATGAACGAATGTTGGATATTGAATCAGCACAAGACACTGGATTAGAATTAAATTTACTAGCACCCTGGAAATGGATAACTCAAGAATTGGTAATAGGTGCTTCAAATGGAAGAACTTGGGGGCATACTCATTCAGATGGTGTGAACAAGAATAATCCACATTTTTATTTTCACCAAAAAAATTTTTATTATTTAGGAAATAATGTTGGAACACAATTTGGATTTACTGGTAGTAGGTACGAACCAGATGCAGTGAACACAAAAGTTGTTAGAAATCAATATGGATTTGATTTTGTAGTAAAATGGAATAGATCTTTTTTAAAAGCATTTACTTTTATGTCAGAATTTTGGTTAAGAGAAACTAAATATCCCTATTCTTTAAATTTAAATAAAACTCCAGATTCAGAACATTATTTTGGTTATTATGTTTTTGCAGATTATTTATTTTATCAACAATGGAGTCTGGGTTTTCGTTATGATTATTTTACAAATAAAAACTTAAAAGATAAAAATGGCTATGTGGTTGAAAATTATTTATCTGCATATACACCACAATTAACTTTTAAACCGTCTGAGTTTTCATTTATAAGAGCTTCAATTGAGAGAAGATTTACTCTGGATATGACAATTGAAAATAATCGTCTAGACATCAGACCAGCAGATGTTCAATTTAATGAGTATATTCAAAACATTGATAAAGAAAAATCAAAACAAATTACAGAAACTTATCAATTTTATTTGCAATGTACATTTATTTTGGGATCACATCCGCCTCATCAATATTAAGAATTATAAAGTTCAATAAGCTCTGGAAACATTTTTTTTAATCTATTGTCTAATTCATTTTGGTATTCATCTGGAACAAGTTTACTCTTTTCAAATGGAATAATTGATTCATCTTTTAAAATTTTATCACGTATAGATTGATAAGAGCTTTGAAATGGAATTTCAATTCTGGAAAAAGAACCTTTAGTTCCTTTATTACTAATTCTCATTAAATCCGGTCTAAGACCTGCTTCTTTTAAAATGATAATCGAAAAAGCTAAACCCAGATTTTTTCCTTGAGGATCTTCTTTATGGTCTTGAAAATAATCTAAAATATTTTCATAATTCATAGCTTGTTTTAAATAATTTCTTAAAAACTCTTCTTGGTTTAATACATTTTCAGAGGAATTATAAACTTTAATATTTAAACTTTCTATAGAATGTTCAAAAACTGTATGTACAAATAAATTATTTTCAACTATAAAGTTTCTATAGGATTCAGAATTTGTTTGGTTAATAGTATTTAAAAATTTTGCTTCATTTTCTATAAAAGTCTTTTCATCTTCTATCTTTAATTCATTTTGTTTATAATAAACTAATCTTTTATTTGCTAGTGAAGACCAATTAATCAATTCTTGTGCTGCAGAAAAAATACCTGGTAACAATTCTTCTCTTTCATAATAAGCTAATATCTTTTTTAAAACAAGTTCTAAATTTTTAACAAAATTATCTGTTAAAGTAAAACAATTCATTGCAACTGTTTTGCCTTCTATAATACCTTCGTTTAACTCTGATTCTGAAATTTTTTGAGTCATTTTCCTAAACTCCTACATTATGATTATTCTAGCAATAAATTTTTTCTTTTAATAGAAAGTTTCTTAAAAATCATAACAAAAGAGGGACAAATTGAATTTCATTTTACAAGTCTTATTATTACCAATTAAGTTTATACAACTATTATACTATTTTTTATTTCAAATTTTACATACAGGGGATTCCATATTTGTAAAAATCCCAAATAAATTTTCTGAAGCTGAAAAATCTTTTTTAGCATCTTTATTTAGTGGTAAAGAAGAAGAAATTACTTTATTTGATTTTTTAAATCAACTAGATTTAATTGCAAAATCTTCAAAAATTAAAAAAGTATTTTTTTTATTTGAAGGAGAAATTGACCTTGGTTGGGCTGAAGTTTACCAAATTGTTGAAGGAGTAAATTTTATTCGTTCAAAAGGAATAGAAACATCCGGATATTGTTCTGGGGGTAATTTAATTTCAATTTATTTAATGAGTTTTTTTGAAAATAGATATACTAGTATTGATGGCGAATTTTTAGTTGTACTCCCATCTTCAGAACCATTTTTTTTTGGCGGACTATTCAAAAAGTTAGAAATTGAAGTAGAAGGTTATTCGGTAGGTGCATATAAATCATTTGCCGAAACTTTTACAAAAAGTTCTTTTTCAAAAGAAGCAAAAGAGAACTTAACTAGCATGATACGTTCAATTAAAACAATCATTCTTGAAGATATTTATGAAAATTCAAAATTGGACTCAGAAGTATTAAAAAAACCTTTTCTTAATTCAGTAGAACTAATCAAACTTGGTTTTTTCAAAACTAGTGTTGATGAAGAAAATTATATAGAGAATTTTGAATTTGATAATTTTAACAAAGAAGAAAAAAAGATCTCAAAACAAGTAAGTTTTAATTCTTTATTTTTTCATTATAAAAAGTCTAAGTTTCATTTTTTTAAATCAAAACTTAAGTCCATTTATATTTTACCTTTAAGAGGAACGATTGAAGAAGGTAAAGCTGAACAAGAAGATTTAAAAACAGATAAAATCCAAAGTTACCCAATTACAAAACTTTTGAGAGAATTAAAAGATGATGATTCTATTAAAGCTGTGATTTTAGAGATTGATTCTGGAGGTGGCTCAGCTAAAGCTTCAGAAAAAATTTACCAAGAAATTTTAAAACTAAAACAAAAGAAAAAAGTATATGCTTATTTTCAAAATGTTTCAGCTTCAGGTGGTTATTATATTTCTTCTGCATGTGATAAAATTTTCTGTACACCTTTTACTATTACTGGTTCGATTGGTACAGTAATGATCAGAGGTAATTTAAAAAAATTTTACAACAACTTGGGTGTAACTAAAGAAAGAATCGAATTTTATCCTTACAGAGATCTACTTTCAGAATATGGAAAACCAAGCCCTGAATCTGTCCAACTTTTACAAAAAGAACTAAACCGTGTGAATTCTATGTTTTATGATAGAGTGATGAAATCTAGAAACAAAACTTTAAAAGAAATGGAAAAATTAGGTGGTGGAAGAATTTTTACAGGGAAAAATTTTTTGGCATCCAACATGATTGATAAAAATATCAGCTTAATTCAAACTATTAAAGAAATAAAAGAAGATTTAAATCTAAAAGAAGTTAGAATTGAATATAAAATTTATGAATATAATTTTAAAACAATGATTAAAGAAAATTTAAAAGTTTTAAATGAACTAAAAACTTTCTTTTCAGAATTTAAAAAATTAAAAAGTAATAAAAATTTTGAATTTAAAAACGATTTAGTAGATGAACTAAAAAAAGCTTTGAAGAATTAAATTTTGTGAAATCTTTTTGAAGTATTTAAAAGTATTAATACTAAAATATAGAATCAGAGTCTGATAAAAAAGTTTTTTTAAGAAAAATTTACAAGTTTACCTTTTGAACTTGTGTTTTTTTGTGAAAAACTTTTTGTCTGGCTTTTAAAAAAACTGTGATGTTTTTTTAAAAGTAATTTTTTTATCAATGCTAATAAAATCATTAAGAGATTTTGAATCGAACGCAATGAGATTCTACATCTAGGTAATAGATATTAATGTTCGCTTGATTCAAAAGAATTTAAATAATGTTGATAAATAATTGCAGCCATTACTAATATTGGTATATCTAAATTTTTGTTATGAAAAAAATTTTCTAAATCCCCAAGTAATTCATTAAGATGATCTTGAAGTGGCGGAATAAAAACGGCGTCTTTTAAACTTATTGCTCTGATCCAGTTCTGACTTCTTCTATATTCTCCTGGAGTTTTTTTCTCAACTCTTACTCCTTGCATCAATATTTTGTGAGTTTTTAATATTAGTCTTGAAGAAATCGGTAAACTCTCTAATTCATGAATAGCATCCTTTAATGTTTCAGTATAATTTTTTACTTCTTGCCAATCATCTTCTCTTTCCGGATTAACTTTTCTTTTTGTAAAAAAGCTTCATCAAAAAGCGTCTGTTTCTGTTTACCTTATATTCTACTTGAAACAACAGCCTCTTTAGTAACATGTAAATGAATAAATAATTCAAGATTTGGAACTAACTTTGCAAATGAATTAAGTTGAGCTAAATAATAGGAAGCTGATTCTATTAATTTATTCAATTTTGGATTTGACCATGCACAGTTTTTATTTATCAAATTTGGTAAAAAATATTTATAGTCAAGATTATGTCTTATTTCACTAGCAACAAATTTTTCTATTTGAAACATATACTCCGATATTATGTTGAAAGTAAATAAAGGAAATCTTATTTTAATTTGCTTACATTTATAAAGTGTAAATAAATTTGGCAAGCTCAAATTATTTCAAAAATCATTCAGGAAATTAAGGTTACAAACTCAAATTATCAAATTTAGAATATTCTGGTGTAAAAGCTAAATTAAAGCTTTTGGTTTGCCCAGAACGGTTTTTTGCAATTATTACTTCCGCAATATTTTTTTGTTCTGCAGAAACATCTTCTCCTTGTTTGACTTTATCTTCTCGATAAATAAAAGCAACAATATCAGCATCTTGTTCTATTGCTCCAGATTCTCTTAAATCTGAAAGCTGTGGTCGTTGGTCTTTTGATCTTTGTTCTACTGTTCTATTCATTTGTGATAGTGCGATAATTGGACAATTTGCTTCTTTGGCTAATTGTTTTAAATTTCTAGAGATCGAAGATACAACTTGTTGTCTTCCTTCTTTAATTGTTGGATCATCAACTAACTGTAAATAGTCGATTACAATTAATGAAACCGGATTTGAAATAATTAATTGTCTAATTCTGCTTTTTAATTCCCAAATAGTTAAAGCACCATAATCATCTATCCAAATTGGAGATTGTTTGATTTTTAAAATTGATTCAAATAATTTTTTTTGATCTGATGGATGAATATTTCCGGTTTTGATATTATAAGAATTGATTCTTGCATCTGAACATAAAACTTTTAATAATAGTTCAGTTCTACTCATTTCCAATGAAAAAATTGCTACATTTTTTTGTTCACGTAAAGCCACATTAGTTGCTATGTTTAGTGCTAAAGTTGTTTTTCCCCATCCAGGTCTTGCAGCTAAAATCATTAATTCACCTGGTTTTAAACCAGTTGTAACTTCATCCAATTCATTAAAGTGAGTTTTGAGACCAGAACTTTGTCCTTTAGTTTCCATCATAGTTTTGATGTAGTCAACTAATTCTCCAGCATCTTCAGATACTTTTCTTAGTCCACGAAGCTGGGCTTGTCTGGAAATTTTTGCTAATTCAGATTCGATAAAAGTAAACAAACTTTCATTTTCATCTGGGTCTTGTGTTAATTTCAACTTGGAATCTAATAAAACTTGTAGATACTTTCTTCTGTCTGAATTTTTTTTGATACGTTTAGCATAATAGGATGGAGGTTGTAGTACAACTGTATCACGATACAAACTTAATAAATAACTTTGATCAGCTTGTTCATCTTTTAATTTTGAATTTTCTCTTAGATGATTTAATACAGCAATTGGGTCTAAGTTAATTCCTTTATCCACCAATTCTACTAAACTAGAATAAATATTGCGATGAGCTTCTCTATAAAAATCTTCTGCAACAAGTTGAATTTCTGCAATATTCAAATTTCCTTTTTGTAAAAAAAAACCAATTAAAGATTTTTCTGATTCAATTTCATAAAGTAATTCTTCGCTCATGACTTTTACAGTTTTAAATTTATTTTAATTCTTTCAAATCAATTTTAAATTTATTTAAACTGAATTTTGCTTTTCATCAAAAAAAACTTAGTAACTAATTCTTTAATAATTTCTTCCTTAGTTTTTAGAAGTTTTTTTGAAACACCGTTTGGTTCGATTCCAAAGCTTTCTTGGTTTTGTAAAAGAAAAAGATATTGCTTATGTCTAAACATAAATGCTCCACGATGAATATCTTGCCTTTTGTCGTTAATAGTAAAAGTTGAAGCTAATGGTAAAAATAAGATCATTGCATAATTGAATTTAGTTTTATCATCTTTTAGCATATCTTCATAAATAATTTTTGCAGTTGGGATATTCGGTAAAATTAAGTTTTTATAATAATGATTATTTCCAAAAAAATAAACTAAATCTGATTCTTTAACTGAGCCATTTTTTAATTTATCCAAATCTTCTTCTGCTAAAACGATGTATTCAAATTTATACAATTCACCTAAATCATTTTGATAAGAAATTCCATTTGATTGTTTTTTGGATTTACCAAAAGTAGAATTTTCTATAGAGAAGTCAATTTTAAAATCATTATTTTCAATACTTGAATCAGAAGAAGAAACTTTATCTAAACTAGAACAATTAAAAAGATATAAAGCTACTATGGATAGAAATATTTTTTTCACAATTCAAAAATCTAATTTAAAATCTTAATGTCCATAAAATTTTAAAAAAATTCTTTTCTTTTTATGAATAGAATTTATACTTCTTCTATGTTAAAAAAAATCTTACTCTTTTTGATTTGTATATCATTATTTAACCAAGAATTATTTATCAATACTAAAAAAAAATTTAGCTCATGGGGTTATATTTTATCGAAACAAATTCCTGATTTTTCAGAAACAAAAATAAAAAGTATTTTAAATGAATATGATATACTTGCTATAAATGGAATTTATTTAAATTATCGAGGACAGTTAAAATTTACTTCTGATTTGGTTCAAAAGTTAAATGTAACTGAATTAGGAAAAGAAGAAAATATAAAAAGAATTTATCCAATGATAACTTTTACTAATCCAAGAGAAGGAATTGATTTTTTAAATTCTGAAAAGTCAAAAGATAAATTAGAAAAAGACTTACTTATTTATTTAGAAAAAAATAAATTTGGAGGAGTTCATTTTGATATAGAATATTTGCCGATAGAGTATTCAGTTAAACTTGCAGATTTTTTAAAAGAACTAAAAGTAAAACTCAACGAAAAAGAATTCAAGTTAACTATTTCATTTTTTCCACAAATTGATTTTCCTGAAAAAATTTCAAAATTACATGATCCCAAACTTTTAAAAGATTCAGTTGATGAGATTGTTTTAATGAGTTATGATTTACATAATACAAAAACTATTGCAGGATGTGTAACTTCAAACGAATGGACAAAAAAAAATTTGGAAGAAGTTTTAAAACATTTTAAATCAGAACAAGTTTGGCTAGGAATTCCTGCATATGGGTATGAATGGTTTTTTGATTCTAAAAAAGTAAAAATCTTATCTTCATATGACTTTGAATTAATTTCTAAAAATGAAAAATTTGAAAAAGAAGCTTCAGGTTGTAAAAAAATTATTCGAAAAAAATCAATCATTTATGTTGCTGATAAAGAAACAAAACAAGATTTAATCCAAATTGCAAAAGACTCTAAATTAAAAGGTTATGCAATTTGGAGAATTGGATTGGAATAAAGAAATAGATTATAATAAGATTTTTTACTTTAAAGATTTAGCCTTGATTACTAGCTCTGCAACGTTTTTTGCTCTGAGACCAAAATAGTCTAATAGTGCAGACCAAGTTCCAGATTTACCAAATTGATCTTTCATTCCAAGTTTTAAAACAGGAACAGGATGATTTTCTGAAAGAAATTCGCTCACAGCAGAACCAAGTCCACCAATCACATTATGCTCTTCACAAGTCACAACTGCACCACAAATTTTTGCATGTTTTAAAATCAATTCTTCATCAATTGGTTTGATAGTTGCCATGTTAATTAGTGTTGCTGAAATATTTTGTTCTTTTAAAATATCTAGTGCCAGTAAAGACTCACCAACTAAAATTCCATTTGCAATAATCAAAACATCTTTGCCTTCAGAAAGAAGTTCACCTTTTCCAATTTCAAATTGATAGTTTTCACGGTGGATAAGAGGAATTGGTGGACGACCCACTCGCACATAAACAGGTCCATTGTATTCAGCAATTTTTTTGATAACTTGTTTGGTTTCATTAAAATCTGAAGGACAAATCACAGTCATTCCTGGAATTACTCTCATGATAGCAAAATCTTCAATACATTGATGAGATGCACCATCTTCACCAAGTGTGATTCCACCATGAGAAGAAACTAGTTTTACATTTAAGTTTGGGTAAGCAACAGAGTTACGAACAACTTCCCAAGCACGACCTGCAAGAAACATTGCAAACGAAGAAGCAAATGGAATGAGACCTGTGAGAGAAAGTCCAGCAGCATGACCAACTAAATTTTGCTCTGCAACTCCCATGTTAAAAAAACGATTTGGAAATTTTTTCTTAAACACATTTGTTTTTGTGGAGCCAGAAAGATCTGCATCTAGCACCACAATTTTTTCGTTCTCAGCACCTACTTCTGCAAGTGCTTCACCATATGCATCTCTAGTTGCTTTTAAATCGCTTGAAGAAGTGACTACAGCTCCCATTATTTTTTTAACGCATCTGCTTTGTCAGTTTTTTCCCAAGTGAATGTGTCCCCTGTTCTTCCAAAATGACCATAACTTGCAGTTTCTTGGTACTTTCTTTTTTTCCCAAGTAGGTCAAGAGTTTCAGTGATTCCTCTTGGAGTGAGTTTAAAATTTGCTTTAACTCTTTTTACAATTTCTTCTTCAGGGATTGTGTTTGTTCCAAATGTATCCACAAGAACAGAAACTGGTTCAGCAACACCAATTGCATATGCCAATTGAACTTCACATTTGTATGCTAACTTTGCAGCTACCACATTTTTTGCAATATAACGTCCCATATAAGCTGCTGATCTATCCACTTTGGAAGGATCTTTTCCACTAAAAGCACCACCACCATGACGACCATATCCACCATAAGTGTCCACGATGATTTTTCTTCCAGTGAGTCCAGTGTCACCATGAGGTCCACCAATTACAAAATTACCAGTTGGGTTAATAAAGTATTTTGTCTTTTTTAATAAATCAAGTGGCACAACTTTTTTGATACATTCTTCGATCACTGCATCTTTGATTTCTTTTTGTTTAACTTCTGGAGTGTGTTGGGTTGAAATTACAATTGTATCAATTGCAACTGGTTTTCCATTTTCATAAACAACAGTTACTTGTGATTTTGAATCTGGTCTTAAAAATTTTAATTTTTTGGAATGACGAAGTCCAGCAAGTTTTCTCATCAATTCGTGAGAATAAAAAATTGGCATAGGCATTAATTCTTTTGTTTCTGCAATTGCAAAACCAAACATCAAACCTTGGTCACCTGCACCTTGCTCTTTAAAAGTTCCTTCACCTTCAGTTACACCTTGTGAAATATCAGGGCTTTGTTTGTGAATATGAGAAGAAACAACAGCAAATTCTGCATCAAAATACATTGCGATGTCGTTATAACCAATTTTTTTGATTACATCTCTTGCAACTTCAGAAGTATCAACTTTTCCTTTGCTAGTAATTTCACCAGCAATAACAACTAAATTAGTTGTTACTAAAGTTTCACAAGCTACTCTTGATTTTGGATCTTGTGCTAAAAATGAATCTAAAATTGCGTCTGAAATTTGATCACAAACTTTGTCGGGATGACCTTCTGAAACGGATTCAGAAGTAAAAATAAAATCTTTTGAAGACATGGTTTTACCTGTATTGAGAAGTTATTTCTAAGTTTTTTAAAAAACTCATTGAGTCAATAAAGTTTTTATAAAGATTTAGAATCTCTGTTCTAGACTAGATTCAATTTTAGATTTCAATTTTATTCAGGGATAAACCAAGATTTGAATTCTTGTTGGTACTTTACTGGAATAAATTCTGTGTATTTGTATTCAGCATAATCTGCTTTACAAAATGGGTCTGAATTACAAAATTCTTTCATAGCTTCTAAACTTTCAGCTCTAGCAATTAAAATTCCACCATCTCTTGGATTTTGAGGACCTGATGAAAGTAAAATTTTTTTTTGGTATCCCAAGTCCAAAAATTCTCTGTGAGTAACAAGTAATTCATCAATTTTTTCAATTGGAACTTTATAATGAAGTGTGATTACAAAATGTTTCATTTTTTCAGATTTATAAAAAATCTATTTTTTAGCTAGTAGAATTTATTTTCTGGGCGAATTTTTTTTGTGTAGAGATGTTGCATGCTACATCTCTACACAAAAAAAACCGTGCTTTGCGTGGCTTCGGTCTCTTTGAGACTGCTTCGCACCACTTCAATCACTTTCGCATCGTATTGGAAAAATTAGTTGAAAACAAAAGCTAAATGATTATTTTTGTTAATATGAAATTATTAATTGAAGTGCCAGATAAAAAAGCAAATTTTATAATTGAAGTTTTAAATAATTTTTCCTACATCAAAACAAAAATTATAACCAAAGAAAAAAAACAAATTCTAAGTGAATTAAATGAATCAGTACAACAAATTAATTCTTTTAAGAAAGGAAAAATTAAATTAAGAAACGCCAGAGATTTTTTAAAAACTTTATGAATATCAAATATGAAGTTAAAACAACTGAAGTATTTGAGAAACAAACTAAAAAATTATTCAAAAAATACAAATCACTAAAAGAAGATTTGGAAGAATTAACTCTTGGTTTAGAAGAAAATCCTTCACAAGGAATTCCACTAAGCAATCACTGTTATAAAATTCGGCTTGCAATAAAGTCAAAAGGTAAAGGAAAATCAGGTGGGGCAAGAATTATAACCCATTTTCTAATTAAAAATAATTTTATCATTTTATTAACTATTTATGATAAATCAGAAAAAGAATCCATAACTGAAAAAGAATTAATAGAAATTTTGAATAAAATTGAATTAGATTAACCAATACCAAATCAGACAGTTGGTCTCGACCCAATGAACGATGCAGTAGATTTTTTGAAATCTCAGAATGGACTTTTTATTCCAGCCAATTTCGGATTTGCTAACTTTGTATAAATTGAAGTTGTTGAAAGATTTTTATGTCCTAGTAACTTTTGTATAAAATGAATATCAGTTCCTGATTCCAAAAGATGAGTTGCAAATGAATGTCGAAAGTCATGAGGAGTTCCTTGTTTTTTGATACCTG
>JAAFIR010000065.1 GCA_013297885.1 Leptospirales bacterium
GTGCTGCATACCTTTTACACGAATAATTTTAATTTATAAAATTTTATCCCTAATTTCTTTTTATAAGTACTTTTTGTTATTGGTAATCTATTTTTTGGAAGAAACTTTTTGGACTGCGTATAATTTTAATTAGATGAGCATAAAGACCATGCTCTTTATTATTAAAATCTATAGGTGAACTTTCACCAGAATCTAATTTTATAATTAAAGCTGGTATTTCTTTATTCTTCAGATCTGGATTTATATTTTCTATTTCAATTCCAGCAGTAGTTGTATTACCATGTAGAATTTGGTTTCTGATTTCTCTTAATTGATTAAGTTTTCCTTTTTCTTCATTACTTATTTTATAATCATTCTCAAGTATTTCAATCAAAGTACAGAAATTTTGTGAGAATTTACCATTAATTTCTCTAGTTAATTTATTATCTCTGTCTAACAATAAGCGAATGTCTAATTCTACTAATGATAAATATCCTGCCATAATTAAGTAATTATTTTCAAATACACTAAGTCCTGAAAAAGTTTTATCATTTACATTTTCTTTACTAAGTACTTCTAAATGTTCATCCATTAAAAATTCCATAATTTACTCCAACATTAATTTGTTTTAAGTTCGGAATAATTTATAAAATGTTTAAAAATATAGCTAGTGCGTTTTTTACACGAATCCGGGTCGCGCACCTAAAACGTTAAAATTAGATGCTCGCAGAGAAGAAATCACCAGGTATTTGAAAAAAGGAATTGGTAAACGCGACATAGCAAGATTGATAGAATGTTCACCATCAACTCTTTATTTGTGGTTAGACCGCCGCCAGATTCATACAAAATAGCCCTCGCGGAAATTTCTGGGGTTTGCGCTTAGAACCCCATTCTAATACCATATCCTAAAATTTATTCACCCCATTGGGAAGAATTATATGGATGTTATTATTTTTATTTCGAACTAGAATCATTTGATGGTTTAATATTTAAAATACTTTACCCAAACTTATATATTGAATCTTATTTCAATAAAATACCTATTCTCGTTTTTAAATCCTCTAAACATCATGAGCAATTTAAATTTTTTTTGAATGAAAATAAAGCGCGCTGTTTAAATAAAATAGAATGGGATTATTTACGTGGGAAATCAAACATTAGTGAAGAAAAACTTATGAATAAAAAATATTTGAGAATGACGGAAAATGCAAAGTATTCAAGTAAAATATATCAATTATATCAAGATTGGCTCGATAAACAATTTATTGAAAATATTAATACTATTGCAAGTAATAATATTAGTATTTAAGAATACTAAGAGTGAAATTGAACAAATATAAAAGTTCACGAATCCAATCCGTTTACTCGCCCAAGAAAACAAGAACTAAGAGCTTTCGGGAGAACATCATGATATTTGCAAGAGTTAATTGCAGCATTATAGTCAGAAATCTTCCTGAGAATTTTCATAATTTCTTAAATTATTATGCTGGCGAACGTGACGAAATTAGCGAGAAAACTGAAGATTTGTTATTTTTTGCATGCTCAAATTTAGAGCATGCGTTTTTTAAAAGTAAAAGTTGGTCAACTCTATTATTAGGTGATTTTCAATGTAAATATGAAAAATATATTTTTAAATATATTAAATTAAAAGAAAATTACTATTTGCTTGAGTTCTCTGCAAAATCAAAGTGCATATTTCAAGAAGCTGAAAAATTTTTTGATTTTATTTCAAGCTATACGAATAATATTTATCTAGGTTCTAAGCAATACGAAGGGAATACGCTTAAAACTAGATATTATAATGAAATGAAATACCCTGAACTAAAAAAACTAGTTAATGCTGAACTTGAAGAAGTTGAAAATTTAAATACTTCTAAAAATGAAAATTTAGAGGTAATATATTGACGGAATATTATACTTAATTTTATTAATACGTTCATGACATAGCATAATATGATTTTTTACATCATCCAATTCGTGTTTATTATCATAAAAAATATCCCATTCTAACTCAGTATTTAACTCCCAATAGTGTTTTTTTTCAATTAATTTTGCCCGGTCTTCAAAAAGTGCAAGCTGTCGCTCACAAAAATTTAAAAATGCATATTCATTCTCGAGCTCTTCATTTTGATTCATAAAGGGACTCCTTCGATGAGATTAATTTGTATTTTTGCAAATGGTACTACTGTTTACAAGTTAAAAAACTCAATTATATTTGATATTTTACAAATAATTATCTGCTAAAATAAAAGTTATTCAATATTTTCAATAATAAATAGAAAAAATCGTTTTAAGGCGTTTTAAAGCGGTTTTCTATAAAAAATGACCTGAACTAACCCCCAAAATCAAAACTAAAAATAGCCATATGGTCTAAATTCCACTTGAAACCCCATAAGATCCTTTTTGGGTCCACCTCGGACAGGTTTAGCCCCGAGCAAAGTGGATAAAATTTGAGAGAATTTTTTTAAAGATAAAACTTGCACATCATGACAAACTTCAATAAAACCATCATATAGTTCTCGCGTTTGTCTCCATTCATTTACATTCATCTTTATTTTTTTATCTTCTATAAAACTCGAAACTAATTCTTTTAAAACATTTTCTCTTTTAGATGGATGACAATTATAAACATCATCATAAATATTTGATATTTTTGTTATTTCTTCATGCTCTTCCTCAAGGTATTCCAATTCTTCCTTTAATTTTTTATACTTTTCTTTAAGACTTTTTGAAGCACTCGAAGACTTAAGCCTTTTTTTTAACTTCATATTTTCTTCATAAATTATATTAATTTGATTTTCTAACTGTGACAATTCTAAAGAATACATTGCAATTTTTCTTTTCAATTCATTAACTTCTATACTACTATTATTTTTAAAATTAGACCCATTCAATAAAAAATTTGTAAAATTATGCCCGTTTTTCTTACAAAGCCCCTGAGCAAATCTTAGTGCTGAAAGTGCTTCATGATCATTTTCTGACTCAGTCAATCTTATTAATTTTTCAAACTTTAAATCCATTTCAAACCTCTTTCGGAAAATACTAACATCCTCCGAAGCATTTTACTCAATTTTTCGGAGGATGTAAATATCCTCCGAAAAATTATAAACAGATTTATCCTTTAAAATCATAAATTTTATTGATATATAAATTTAAAATTATTCTTTAAGCCTATTTTAAGACTTCTGTTCCTCAGATAATCCTGAAGCAATGCTTTTCACAAAACGGAAGGAAAAATTGCCACTTTCCAAAGAAAGCTTGCAAGCTTCATTCAAAATTCTAGAACTAAATTTACTAGTCAGTGAAAGAATTCCGCAAACGAACTGAGTATCCGAAAAACCCTGTGCACTACTCAAATATGCTGAAAG
>JAAFIR010000016.1 GCA_013297885.1 Leptospirales bacterium
CTTGGACGTATCATCGAAGATTTTATTATCATAGGTTTGACTTTCATGATAAGGAAGAATCAGTTTTGAATAACTGAAATTTTTTTTAATCTGAAAAATTTTTCTGAAATCGACAGAACTTTGAGAAACGAATAGTTATTCAGATTTCGGTCAGTTTTTTCGACACAGAAAGATTATTCGAAACAAAACAAGTTTTTCAAAGCAAATAAGTCAATTATAAGCAGAAAAGTTTCTCAACAAGAGGCAATTTTTCCTAACTCTACAAAATCCCACAATACAAATATGCCTTACCAATGTACGAAAGTTTATGAATTCTACTTTTTTAGGAAAAAGCCTTCCAACAAAATTCAAATTCTGCATAACTATTTGGATTTAGTTAGGTTATTCAACACAAAAAGGTTTCACTTTACAATTGAAATTTCCCAACAAGACAAAGTTTCATTCAAAACAATGCAAAAGAGATCGACTCGGGGTCAAAATTTTTTTGTATAAAAAATTTTGACCAGAGAGGAGAGCTCCCTTTTTTTGTGCTTTTCACTGACACATTTTTGAGTTAGCAAAAATATTACCACAAATCAGACACAAAAAAATTTGCCCAAAAAAAAGTTAGTCGTTATCGTTTTCTCATCATATCGACCATTGCCATTTTATCTTTTTTAGAGGTTGGCAGAGCTAGAGATTGCTTTAAAAAATCTTTTATAGCTTTTTCATTGATTTGTGCAAGTGTTTTTACAGGTAGATATCTAACTTGTTTACCATCACCCTGTAAAAGTTTATCTTTATCTTTGAGTAAAATTCCATATTCAAATCCAAAATCAACATATTCTTCATAAGGAAAAATTCCACATATATAACCACATTTTGGGTCTTTATATCCTAGACCTTTCCAAACAGGATAACCTTTTTCTTGAAAATTAGGAAACTCTGATGCGATAAAATCTCTAAGTGCATTTACTATATCAATAATTTTTTTGGTATGTTTATTTAAAATTTCTTCTATTATTGGATCATCTATCATTATAATTACCTTTTTTCAAACCTTCTTAACATTAAAATAATTTCTTTGAGTTTTAATTCTACAGCAATTTTGTAAGCAGTTTTGCTCTCTGCATTTTCTTGTTCAGTATCTGCGCCATACTTTAAAAGTAATGCAATTGTTTTAATATGATTGTTTTGTGCAGCCAATATAAGTGAGGACTCTTCATAAGTAGTAACATCATTTACGTTTGCACCATTTTGAAGAAGATAACGTGCAATTCCAACAAAACCATTTTTAGAAGCATCTAATAGTGCAGTCCATCCATCAATTCCTTTATGGTTAATATCAGATTTGTTTTGGACTAAAATTTTAACTATGCTAAGATTACCACCACGAACAGCATATAACAAAGCATGATTTTCTTCATTATCTAACTGACTAATTTTAGCTTTTTTAGAAATTAAAAATCTCACAATTTCTGGATAACCTTTTTCTGAAGCAATCATTAAAGCAGTGGCATTTGCATTTTCTACTGAAGCAAAATTTACATTTGCACCATTTTCGATTGCTTCTTTAACTTTTTGCAAATTTCCTTCTTCGGCAGATTGAAATAAAATTGGATTCCATGTTGAAGGAAAAATTGAAATACTTAAGAATAAGCAAATTAAAAAATTAATTTTCATGGAATAGAAAAATTATCAAAATAGAATGAAATCTATGATTTTTAAAAACCTAGCCTTGTCTATAACTTCTTAATTTCATTCTAGATTTTTTAACCAAATATTTCTAAATTTACAATCTGAATCATACATATTAGCTTGTTTTTCAGGGTTAAAGTATCTATCTTTTCTGGGATCATTTCCAACACCCGCAATATAAGCCCAGTTTCCATAATTCGAATAAACATCATAATCAATTAGTTTACTTTCAAAATATTCTGCACCAAGACGATAATCCACTTTCAAATCATTTACTAAAAAACTTGCTACATTTTGTCTTCCTCGATTCGACATAAAACCTGTTTCGTTTAATTCGATCATATTCGCATTAATAAAATCAGAGTTTGTTTTTGCTTCTTTCCAAATTTTAAATCTTTCAAAATCTAAATTAGTATTTTTTAAAATATTACCAATTCCAGTTTTATAAAAAAATTTTTCTTTATGTTTGATAAATTGAAATCTAAAATAATCTCTCCATAAAAGTTCAAAAATTACCCAGTAAGTGGATTCGTTTTTTAAAACTTCTTCTTCAAATTTTTTTACTTCATAATGAATTGTTCTAGCAGAAATTAAACCTAATGTTAAAAATGTTGAAAATTTTGTGGAATAGTCTTTTCCAACTAAACCATTTCTTGTTTCTTTATAAGTTGAAATTTTTTGTTCTTTCCAAATATAATTCTCTAGATGAACTTTTACTTCTTTTTCTGTAGCTTCAAATGAAAATACAGAATTTTTATTTTTATTATAATTTTCTTTTTCAAAAAAATTGTTTTCTTTATAATCAAGTTTGATTTGAATTGGAATTTTATTTGGAATAGAAATTGGTTTTCTAATATATAAATTTTTTTCTACTTTAGAACGAAACGAACTAAACACATCAGGAAGATTAATTATTTCAATTTGTAAATCATCTAGATGAATCAAACTTCCATCTTGGACTAATTCTAATTTGATGTTTGGAAATTTTATTTTGATTTCAGTTTCAAACTTAATTTCTTCATAAGCAAATTCTTTTTGTAAATAAATTTTTTCAATTTTATTCTCAAAAATTAATTTTTCTAAAATAGAAATTCTATTTCCAAAAAATTTATATAAGTTTAAACTTATTGAACTCAAATTTTTTTCTAAATCTTCTAACGCTTCAATTAAAACATTTTTTCTGTGAATTGAAAATCTTGGAATATGAAACTTAGTTTCTTTTAATAATTCTTCATCAAAAATAAAAATGGGTAAAATTTTTTCAGATTCTAAAAATGCTTTTTGTAAAGTCAAATTATCTTCAATTCTTAAATTATTTGTAAATAGTAAAATAGAATTCATTTATTTCTTCTACATTTTTCACTACAATATTTTACTTCAGACCAATTTTTTTCTAAACTTTTTCTCCATGTAAAAGGAAGTTTACAAACTTCACAAATTTTTAATGGTAAATTTTGTTTTTTTACTTTTTTCACATTTTTTAGACAGATTTAAAATGATTTATGATTTTAAATAAGTTATAATTTTCTATTAGGGATTTTGGGCGAATTTTTGCTTAAGCAAAAACCGGGCTTTACGTTTCAATCTTTATTCATACCTCATAAAGGATTTCCACTTCAATCCCTTTCGAATTAGTATTCAAAACTGAAAAATAAAAAAATAAATTTGTTTAAACTAGACTAAACTAAAAAGTTCTATCCCAGTCAATTTTTACTTTTTTGTTTTTATGAATTGCATAAAGTTTATTATTTTCAATTTTTAAAACAACTTGAATTGGTTTTTGATTTTCAAAGTCTTCAATAAAAGTAGTAATAATTTGTCCATTCTTGATTTTTAAATCAGAATAATGATCATCAAAAAAAGATTTTATAAATACTATTCCATTTTTTGTAAACTTAAAAATTGTACTACCAGACCCAGCTCTAGCCTCAACTGATTCAAAAATTAATTCCGGAATTTTATCATTATCAAAATCTGAAATCATAATTTTATTAAATTGATTAAATGCTTTATAAGTTATTTTATTATTTTTTGTGAGAATTACTCCAACAGAATTTTGGCTATCACGGTCACCACAATAAGAAATTAGACAAGGGTTTTCAAATTTGATTAAATGAAGAATTCTATCTTTGCCAAGCGTATATTCTTTTTTTGTCATTTTGAAAAAATTAACATATTCAAATTTGTTTATATAAGTAAAAAAAACTTTTTTTAATAATGAATCATTTCTCCATTTAGAATTTTCAAAGCTATATTTACTAAATTCTTCATAAGAAATTTTTTTTATTTGATTTGCCTCAATATATAAATTTTCAATTTTGTTTTTACTTATTTGATAATACTTCTTGCCTTTTAAAATAATTTCTGAATCTAAAGAATAATTTCCTTTTGGAAGAATTTTATTTTTAATTAACTTTTTATTTTTTTTTGTAAAAGAAATTTTTGAACCTTTTAGAGTAACTAAATGAAAGTGGTAATCTATTCTTTTTTCTTCTAATTTTGTTTTTAAACCTTCTAAATTATCAGAATTTTCAGAAATCATAATATTTTCTTTTTTTAAATAATATTTTTCATTATTCAAATTAATTTTAATCCAACCATGCCTATAGTCAATTGCTTCCAATTCATAAATTTTCCATTCATCTAAACTCATTTGAGTTTTGGAATCTAAAAAAGGTTTTGAATATAAATTTATTTTATTTGCGGAATAGAAATATTTTTTTGAAAATTGAAATTGACTTCTATCATTAAAACTAATTTCTTCATCCTCGGCTTCATCAGTTTTTTTATCTAATAAAATTGCCATATTTGAATCAATTTTCTTAATCTTTTTTCTTAAAGGTAATTTTAGATAAAGTTCATTTTCTTTATATTTAATTTTTAAAGTGTTTCTATTTTCTTCCAAAACCTCAAAACTTTCTTGGTATGGAATAAAACTTGGTTCATTCAATTCAGAATCTTTATACACTTTTAGTCCATTTGGATTTGTTACAAAATCTAAATTATTGGAATAAATTAAGCTAGTAATAAAAAATAAAAAGTATTTCATTGAACTAATTGATTCTCATAATAATAATAATTCAAGAATATTTTGATTTGAAATTGGATTTTTAGTTTCTTGACTAAAAATAAGTTATAATAATATTTTAATTTAAGCTAAGTTAAGTTGATTTTTTTTAAGGTAGTCTTTTGAAATTTTCAAATGTGAAACTAATTTTTCTTCTAATAGGAATTACTTTGATTAATTCAAACTGCAGTCCACCAATTCCAGTTTATGAAGATGGTCATCTTTATATCGAATCTTATTGTTCCAGTACATGTGATACAGATAGATCGAAAATGGAGTTTAATTGTTTTCTACTTATCCTGCATTCTCAAAGCACTGATTCAAAAAATATTACTGAAGAAGAAAGAAACCATAGGAAAAAAAATAATGATAATGTTTCTTTTGCATATGCAGCTTGTATGCAGAAAGCCTCAGAATTACCAAAATGGCCAAGGAACAAAATTTTTTGAATATCAAATACAATAAATTACATTTAAAAAAAATTTTACTTTTCATTTCTATTTTCCAGTTTAGCATAATTTTAATTTACTATTTTGAAAAGTATTTTTGGATTTTTGAATTAATTTCTAATTTTAAAATTTATTTTTTTTACTTTTCAATCCTAGTTTTATTAATTTTGATTTTTTTTAAGAACAAAATTTTAATTTTTATTAATTTTTTTATTTTTTTAAATTATTTTATTTCTATTTCCCCTTATTTTAAATCTTATAAAATTCAAAAGCACAAAAACACTTTAAAAATTTTTCATACAAATGTTGAAAAGAAAAATAAAAATTATAATTTATTACTAAACGAAATTGAAAAATTAAAACCTGAAATTATTATTTTACAAGAAATTGATGAAACATGGATTTTAAATATTTCAAATATTTTAAAGAACTATCCAAAACACAAATATTTAACCAGAGAAGATGCGTTTGGAATTGGTATTTTTTCAAAAATCGAATTGGATAATTCAGAAATTTTTTATTCCGAAGAAAATTTTCCAATTTTAAAAGCTAATTTTATTTTTCAAAATAAAAAAATTAACTTAATTTCGTTTCATCCAACTGCTCCTAAAAATTTTAAAAAATTTCAAGACAGAATAAAACTTTTAGATGAAGTTTCAAAAATTTCATCTTCACTTGAAACTAAAATTATTATTGGAGATTTGAACTTAACTCCTTTTTCTTATATGTTTGAAGATTTTTTAATAAATTCAAATTTGAATTACCAAAAAGAATTTGGTTTAATAAAAACTTATCCAAGTAATTTTTCTTTTTTAGCAATTCCAATTGATCATTGTTTAACTAGTTTTAATCTTGAAATTACAAATTTAGAAAAAGGAAATTCAATTGGCTCAGATCATTTTCCTATAATCTGTGAAATATCTTTAAAATAAAGTTCCAGATCGAAGCGAGGTCCTCCCTGCAGCTTAGTCGCAGCACCAAGCCAAGCTATTTATTTTTGCAATTCCAAACCTTCAAAACGGTTTGGAATTATATTTTCTAAAGAAAATGATCAGAGCAGAGAGCTGTTAAATAAACAAAATCTTGGAGATGGAAAAATCCTTAAAATTAAACCACTAACTTTCCTCTAAATCCTCTTGCAGCATAATAGGATTCTGCACCGTTATGGTATAAAAAAACTGTTTCGTAGCGTTTGTCACAAAACAATGCTCCACCTAGTTTACGAATTGAACTTGGAGTTTTAACCCAGCTCGAAGTTTTTAAGTCAAAATTTCCAAACTTTTGTAGCTCTCTGTATTCTTCTTCTGATAGAATTTCCATTCCAATTGAATTACAAATTTCTATTGCACTGTTTTTTGGTTTATTTTCTTTTCTAGAATTTAATGCTTCGTCGTCATAACAAATACTTCTTCTACCTTTTGGACTTTCTTCTGAACAGTCCACAAAAATAATTTCGTTTGGTTTTTTATCAAATACAACAACATCTGGTTCACCACCTGTTTCTTCCATTTTGCTTAAAGAAAATAGTTTTTCAGGTTTTGATTCTAGTTTTGCTAAAACTTTTTCCCATTTAACACCATTATGCCGATTCGGGTTTTGTTCAAATCTAGTTTTTAAAATTTTTAGTAATGTTTCTTTTTCTTTGAGGGATAGTTCTGTTTTGGTTTTCATGGCATTATTACCTTGTTCTAATATATTTTATAAAGTTAAATTTACTTTTCTGCTATCTGGTCTAGTGAAGTAGGATGTAAGAATTAAAAGTAGCAATAAAGTTGGTCCAAAATATTCTCTTGCAGAATCTTTTACTGCTATATGAGAAATGATTGCTCCAGTCATTAAAAAAAAGAATCCAGCATAAGCCCATTCTTTTAAAATAGGAAACTTTGGAATTAAAACCGCTATCACACCTAAAAATTTCCAGACACCAATAATTGTTAAAAAATAAATTGGATAACCAAGTTTATTCATTTGAAGAATCACATCCTCATTTTTCATCAATTGAATAACCCCAGTTGAAATCATTCCTAAACTTAGCCAAAGTGTTGATACCCAGTAGATTATTTTTTTTGTTTTAGACATTTTTGTTCTCCTCTAACATTATTTGTTCTAATTTATTATATGCCATATTGATTCCAAATTCAAATGGTAATTTTAACAATTCATCTCGATCTTTTAAAGATTGAAAAATAATTTTTGTATCTAATTTACATAAGTTTTTTCCAAGCTTTTCAAAACTCATTGTTTCTAATTGTACTGGTAGATGAGTATTCTTCATTTCAAATGTTCTAATAATTTTTTTATCTTGAATCACTTCATGGAATGTTCCGTGGAAAATTTGATTTTGATCTTTTGAAATTTTAGTTTCGAACTCAAAACTTCCATGGTTTTTTAAGTCGAATTTTTTCACTTTTGTTCCCATCCATTCTTCAAGTAATTCAGGAATCGTAAATGCTTTAAAAACTAAATCTACTGAAATTTCAAATTCTCTTATAATTAAAATTTCTTGTTTATTTGGTTCTGAAATAATTTTAGTTTTGTTTTCCATTATTTCCTCTTCTGTTTGTATTTTTTCATTACAGATTCTAATTTATTAAATTTATCATCCCAAAATTTTCTGAAATTTTCTGTAAAATCTTCAACTTCTTTTAAATTATTTGAATTGAGTTTATAATAAATTTCTCTTCCAGTTTTTACTTTTGTAACAAGTTTACATTCTTCTAAAATATGTAAATGTTTTGAAACTGTTGGTCTAGCAGAATCAAAACTAGATGCAATTACTCCAGCTGTTAAATTTTGTGAAGCCAGTAAAATTAAAATAGCTCTTCTCGTTGGGTCTGCAATTGCTTGAAATACATCTCTTCTTATTTTCATAATTTAGCCATTTGACTACGTTTTAAATATGTAGCTATTTGGCAACAATTTAATTAAATTTTTATATCTCAGAATAAATTTATTCAATTTAAAAATTAAAACTTATCCTTGACAAATATTGTAGTTTGAATAAAAAATTAAATATGAAATTAATTATATTTTTTCTTTTTACAACATTTATTTTTTCAAATGAAAAAGGTGTTTGTTTAATTTGGGTTGAAGGTGATGGGCAAAGCTTACAAGAATGCAAAGAGTCCAATGTTAGAGAGTGTTCTAAAAACAAAAAAAGTATTTCGAATATGCAGACTACTTTTTCTAATTATAAAGGTAAAATTTTTAAGTCTTCAAGTGATGATCAAAATGTTATTGAATTTTTAGAAAACAAAGACAAAACTCATTGTGAAAAATTATTTGTTAGTTCAGCAAGAGATTATGAAAATACAATGTCTGATAATTGGGGTTATTTTGTTTATTCTGATTTAATAAAAGTTGGTGAAAAAGCATTTGTTTATGGGAATAAAATTATTTTAAGAGAAAAACCATCAACTAAATCAAAAAAACTGAACACCTTAGACAATAATTTAGAAATTAAAATTTTAGATAAATCCAAAGAGAAAGAAAAACTTCCTAAATCTTCAAAAGCTGCTTTTTGGTTTAAAATTAAAATTAGTGAGCAAGTTGGTTGGGTTTATGGACAGTTTATTCACCCAGATCCAAATAGCAAAGAATCACTGGGTTTATAAAACAATTACTTAGATAAATATTGTTTCATTTTAACTTTAAATATTTTATTTCTTTAGTGTTATGCTTTTTATTTTTAATAATTATTTTTTATTCTAAAAATTTATTTATTAGAGGCTTTCTGGGTGATGTGGTTATCATCAGTTTTTTTGTTTTTGGTATAAAAACATTTTTTCCGATTAAGCTATTTAAAATTAGTATTTTTGTTTTGTTGTTTGCTTTTTTTGTTGAGTTTACACAATATTTTAAAGTTCTAAAATTCTTACAAATACAAGAAAATCTTTTTACAAAAATAATTTTTGGGTCAACATTTGATCCATTTGATTTAGTAGCTTATTTTATTGGATTTATAATCAGTATTTTATTGGGGAAATTTATTATTGAGAAATAAATATAGTCTTTATTTTTTTTAAAATTTCATCTAATATCTAAAGTCTATTTATCTTATTTATTTATAAATTTACAATTGAGTTTTAATTAAGAAATATATTTAATTTTTCATCATAATTAATAAATATAGATTTTAAAACTTTATTGTAACTTTTCGGAGAATTTTCAAAATTAAATATAAGAATTAAACTCGGTGAAACAAGATAATCTAAACCTAAATGTTCAGTTAATCGAAACTAAAATTACTGATAAAGAAAAAATTTTTAATTGGTTAGCAAATTCAAATCTAACTTCTGAAATGCTTGGACCTCCAATTTTTCCAGATAATCCAGTTCCTTCTTGGAAAGAATTTGATGAAGATTATTTGGATTATTTTTTTGATGGATCAGAAAAATTTAACGGAAGATGTTTTATAATTTTATTCGAAAATGAAGAAGTGGGTCAAATCAATTATAACCCTATTGATCAAGAAAATAAAACTACTGAACTAGATATTTGGCTTAAAGATAAAAAATTTACAGGCAAAGGAATTGGAACAAAAGCGATTCAAATTTTATGCTCTTTTTTATTTGAAAAAATGGATTGTAAAAAAATTATTATTCAACCTTCTGCTAGAAATACTAATGCAATTAAATCATACAAAAAAGCAGGATTTAAAATTCTAAAACAAATTCCTAAAGATTTTGAACTGGATTATTTTGATGGAGTATTATTGGAATTAAATAAATTTTCTTCATATTCAATCAATTCCAGCGAACTCTATGGTTCGACAAGCTCACCAACCGAATTTTGATTTTAAGAAGTAGTTGAAAGCCCGGTTTTTCCTACCTAACCCAATTTTATTTGTATTCGATAATATTTTTGTTTCGTCCCTTTTCCCTGCAGGGAAGGGAAAGAGGGTTAGGTTAGGTGGAAAAAAATTCGCCCAAGAATTATTTAAAAGTTGGATTTATTTTTTCAATAGCAATTTTTGTTTTTTCTAAAACTTTTTCTCTTTTGATTGGTTTGACCATATAATCAATTGCACCGTTTTCCATGAGACTTTTGATTACACCTGGCGAATTTTCTTCAGAAATGAAAAATATTTTAGGTAAAATTCCACCCATTTCTTTTAATTCCCAAAAAGTAGCATATCCATCCATTTCTGGTAGAGTAACTTCCATAAAAATCAAATCAACTAGTTTGTTATCTTCGTATAATTTTTTTAATTCTTTACCAGTTTCAGCTACACCAATAATGCTATAACTTTCTGATTCAAGAATTTGTTGCAATTGTTTTAGCTGAAACTTTGAAGGCTCAGCTATAATTACAGAATAAGGTCTGCCGTTTGGTGAAATTCCTTGTGGTTGGTATTGCATTATTTATTCTCCAAAGCTTTTAAAATTTCTAAGCCCATTTCTTTTGTTCCAATAATTTTTGCATCTTTCTCAGCAATATCACCTGTTCTAAATCCAAGCGAAATTACTTTTCGAACTGCATCTTCAATTGATTTTGCTTCTGTTTCCATTGAAAATGAATAACGAAGCATAAGTGCTGCAGATAAAATTTGTGCAATTGGATTTGCAATTCCTTTACCAGCTATATCAGGTGCTGAACCACCAGATGGCTCATACATTCCAAAACCACTTTCTGAAATAGAAGCAGAAGGAAGCATTCCGATTGAGCCAGTAATTTGGGAAGCTTCATCTGACAAAATATCTCCAAACATATTTTCACAAAGCACTACATCAAATTGTTTTGGTTTAACAATTAGTTGCATAGCAGCATTGTCCACATACAAATGATTTAATTCTATATCTGAAAATTCTTTTTTATGTAAAGCTACAACCACTTCTCTCCAAAACACAGATGTTGTGAGAACATTTGCTTTGTCGATAGAAGTAAGTTTTTTATTTCTTTTTCTTGCAGCTTCAAAACCTTTACGTGCAACTCTTTCAATTTCTCTTCTGGAATAACGCATAGTGTCATATGCAAATTCTTCAGCTCCTGAGCCTTCTCTACCTTTTGGTTTTCCAAAATAAATTCCAGAAGTAAGCTCTCTTAAAATTAAAATATCAAGTCCATCTCCAATGATTTCAGCTTTTATTGGAGATGCATTTCTTAATTCAGGATAAATAATTGCTGGTCTTAGATTTGCAAATAAATCAAAATGTTTACGAAGTGGTAATAATGCACCACGTTCTGGTTGAATATCTGGTGGAAGTGATTCCCATTTTGGTCCACCAACTGAACCAAATAAAATTGCATCTGAATTTTCACAAAGTTTTAAAGTAGCTTCTGGTAGAGGTTTTCCAGTTTCATCAATTGCTGCCCCTCCCACTATGCCTTCAGTAAAACTAAAATCTTTTCCAACTAATTTATCTAAAATTTCTAAAGTGACTTTCATCACTTCTGGACCAATTCCATCTCCAGAAAGAACTGCAACTTTTTTCATTTGTTAAACCTTTCTATTACTTTATCAAAAATATTTAATGCCTCATCCACTCTTTCAATGCTAATATTTAATGGTGGCATAAGTCTGATTACAGTTTCAGCTGTTGAATTTACAACCAAACCTTCTTTCAAACATTCATATGCTATGTTTTTAGTTGGAATTGTAAAATCAACTCCGATATGAAGACCTTTTCCACGAACTTCTTTGATGATAGAATATTTATTTTGCATCATTCTAATACGATTAAAAATAAATTCTGAAACCCCATTTACATTATCTAAAATTTCTCTTCCAAAAATAATTTTTAATGTTTCGAATGCTACAAATGTTGCTAAATGATTTCCACCAAAAGTAGAACCATGCGTTCCTACTCCCAACACATCGGCATATTCATCTGTTACAATCATTGCACCAATTGGAAAACCAGAAGCAAGTGCTTTGCCAAGTGTCATCACATCAGGAATTATTCCATAATGTTCACAACAAAATAGTCTCCCTGTTCTACCCATACCAGTTTGGATTTCATCAAATATTAAAAGTGAATTTGTTTCTTCAGTTAATTTACGAGCAAGATTTGCAAAATTTTGAGTAATTGGAATGATACCCCCTTCTCCTACAATTGGCTCTAAAATAAATGCAGAAACACTACCTTGGTGTTTTTCAAATTTTTCAACCAAATCATCTTCATTATTAACATTTACATAATCAAAGCCTGATAATAATTCACCAAAACCGGTTCTCACTTTTTCTTGTCCAGTCATCATCATTGAGGAAAGTGTTCTTCCATGAAAACTTTGTTTTAAAGATAAAATTACTGGTTTTTCAATTCCACGATCAAATCCATATTTGCGAGCAAGTTTAAAAGCTGCTTCGTTTGCTTCGGTTCCTGAATTACAAAAAAATACTTTTCCAGGGAAAGAATTTGCAATTAAGGCCTCAGCTAAATTGGAAGATTCTTCTGAATAAAACCAATTGGAAGTTTGAAATAAGCGGTCAGCTTGTTCTCTTAATGCATCAAGAATGTCAGCATCTGAATGACCAAGATTCATTACAGCTACCCCTGACAAAAAATCTATGTATTGTTTGTTTTCTGTGTCAAATAATAACTCCCCAACCCCATATTTAAAACATACATCATAAGGAGAATAATTCCCAAGTAAATATTTTTTAGACTTCAGTTTAATTTCATCTAATTTTGTTTTTTTTATCGCTAAATCTTTAGCCATTCAAATCCACCAAATCCATAAATTCTTTTTCTGAGTTTTTTAACTCTACTTCAAGGATTTTTTTTAGCTCAGAAATTTCACTCTCATTTTTTGGAAAAACTTTTGATTGAAATGAAGAATAAAGTTTTATCTTAGGCTCAGTGCCAGATGGTCTAATTGTGAGCTTTCCAGAATCTTCTAATAATAATTGAATTACATCTGAAGTAGGTAGACCATTAAATACAGATTTTAAAGCAGAACCTTTTGCAATTTTATTTTTAAAATCTAAAAATCCAATTACTTTTCTAGTTCCAATTAATTTGCCTAGAATTGAATCAGAATTTTTTCTCAAATTTTCTAAACTATCTTTGATTTTTTGTTTTCCAGATTCTCCTTTTAGAGTAATGGACTTTAAAGATTCAAGATACAAACCATATTTTAAATAAATTTCATCTAAGTATTTTAGTACATCTTTTTTTTCTGATAGAATTTCTAAAAATAAAAGTGTTGAGGAAAGAGAATCTTTATCTCTTAATAAATCAATTGGAAGATAACCATAAGATTCTTCTCCTCCAAATAAAAATTTCTTCTTTTTATCTTTTTCAAGCTTAGTCATTTCAGCTCCAATGAATTTAAAGCCAGTGAGTAAATCTTTTAATTTGATTTTATTTTTTTTGGAAATTTTTTCTTGAAGCTCAGTTGTGACAATTGTTTTAAAAATATAATAATCAAACTTTCTTGGTTTTGAATTTATTTTTTCAGCTAAATAAGCACACATGATGCTACCAATTTGATTTCCATTTAACAGTTCGTATTCTCCTTTTGAATTTAAAATTCCAATTCCCATTCTATCTGCATCAGGATCTGTTGCTACAAATACTTTTGCTTTTTTTTCTTTGGAAAATTTTTCAGATTCAACTAGTGCTTCTTTTTCTTCAGGGTTTGGAAATTTGACAGTTGGAAATTCTCCATTTGGTTTTTCCTCGGACGGAACTAAAAATAATTTTTTGTAACCACCTTTATTTAAAAGAGCTTTCATATATTCCCCACCCGTTCCGTGAAGAGGTGAATAAACAATTGAATAATCTCTATCTTTTGGTTTTAATGATTTATTATAAATTTCAGTTTTTAAAACTTTAGCAATATAAGAATCAAATACTTTTTTATCAATAAGTTTAACATATTTTTTATATTCTGGCGAATTTGTTTTTAGAATTGGAATTTCTGACCAGTTTGAAATTTTTTCAATTGTAGAAATAATTTTACTATCGTCTGGCGGGACTAATTGTCCTCCATCTTGTAAATAAGCTTTAAAGCCATTGTATTCAGGTGGATTATGGGAAGCAGTAATTACAATTCCTCCAGCTGATTTTAATTCTCTAACAGCAAAAGAAAGAAGTGGGGTTGGTGCAACTTTTGGAAATAAAAAAACTGTTACTTTGTTTGCTGCAAATACTCCTGCAGAAATTTCTGCAAATTCTTTAGATCTTCTTCTAGAATCATAAGCAATTGCAATTGAGATTTTTTTGCCTTTAAATTTTTTTGTGAGATAATTACAAAATCCAAGTGCAGCCCGACCAACAGTGTACTCATTCATTCTACCAATTCCAGAACCAATTACTCCTCTCATTCCACCTGTTCCAAATTCTAATGGAATAGAATAACTTTCAATTTCTTGAGAGGTTTTTCCTTCTTTAAATTCTGCTAAAACTTTTTTGGCTTCGTTCCTGATTTGTTCAGAAAAAGGCTCCCCTGTCCATGCTGCAATCAATTCTTCTTTACTGGTCATTTTAATCCCTCAAATCCAAATTTACAGAATGTTTTATTTAAGGGAATAAAATTTTAAGAAGATAAATATCAATTTTTTTTTAAATTTAATTGACTACAAATAGTTGTATAACATGATGTAATACATGTTAGCACTTAGAATTCCATTTAAACTAGAAAAAAGACTGGAAGAGTTTTCTTTTGAATTAAAAAAAACTAAATCTGAAGTTTTAAGATCAGCTCTGGAAGAATACCTAGAAAAACACAATACCTCAAAATCAGCTTTTGAACTTGGTGAAGAGTTTTTTGGGAAATATGGAAGTGGTGTTTCTGACAATTCAATAAATTACAAAAAAAAGCTAAAAGAAAAATTAAATGCAAAACACTCTTCTTGATGCAGGACCTTTAATAGCATTATTTGACAATTCAGATAATCATCACAAGAGACTGTTAAATTTTTTTAAAACATATAATGCAAAATTTCATTCCACTTGGCCAGTGATTACTGAAGTGATGCATTTTTTAAATTTTAATCCGAACGTTCAATCAGATTTTTTAAAATGGCTACAAAAAGACCCAATTTCAATAAACCCACAAAATAAAAACTCACTTGAAAAAATTAGAAATTTGATATTAAAATACCAAAATGTTCCAATGGATTTGGCTGATGCAAGTCTTTTATTATTATCTGAAGAAGAAGGAATCAATCATATTTTAACTCTTGATAAAGATTATATAGTTTATAGAATAAAGAAAAAAAAATTTATTTATGTTTTACCTAATTCTTAGAACCTTTTAGCAAGAATAAAATTTTCTAAATTGAATAAGCTCAACTATCTTATATAAAAAAGCCTTGACCAGATGGATTTTCCGAAAAATTAATCTTGTATCAAACAAATTAACTAGGAAAGGTTTTTTAATGGAATCAGTTTCAATTATTATAGCTATGTCCATCCTAGCCCTTCTCACTGCTGTATTTTATGCAACAAAAGTAGTGAAAATTAAAGTCGGCTCAAGTGATGGAAAAGATACCCCAGAAGATATAAAACTTAAAACAATATCAGGTGCAATTGCAGAAGGTGCAATGGCATTTTTAGTAAGAGAATACAAAGTAATCAGTTATTTTATTATTGTAATGGCAATTGTAATTTTCTTTTTATTAGATAATAAAAAAACTGAAAATATAAACGAAGGCCTTTATACTGCAATTGCATTTGTAATTGGTGCAATTATTTCTTGTTTCAGCGGATTTGTTGGAATGAAAATTGCCACAATGGGAAATGTTAGAACTGCACAAGCTGCAAAAGAAAATATTTCCAAAGCATTTAGAGTAGCATTTGATTCTGGTGTTGTAATGGGATTTGGTCTCATTGGAATGGCGATCCTTGGACTAATAGCATTATTCCTCATTTTTACAGGTGCATTCCCGAATGTGGAAAAACATATTTTAATGGAAGCTCTTGCTGGATTTGGTCTTGGTGGTTCTTCTGTTGCACTCTTTGGTCGTGTGGGTGGTGGAATTTATACCAAAGCTGCTGATGTTGGTGCTGACCTTGTTGGTAAAGTAGAAAAAGGAATTCCTGAAGATGATCCTCGTAACCCTGCAACAATTGCAGACAACGTGGGAGATAATGTGGGTGATATTGCTGGAATGGGTGCTGACCTTTTTGGTTCTGCAGCTGAGGCAACTTGTGCTGCATTAGTAATTGGTGCAACTTCTGCAGCTCTTAGTGATAATTTAAACGCTTTACTTTATCCAGTTTTAATTTCTGCATTTGGAATTCCAGCTTGTTTAGTAACCATCTTTTTTGCAAAAGTAAAAGAAGGTGATTCAGTTGAAGGAGTACTCAAAAAACAACTTTGGATTTCAACAATCATCACTGCAATTGTAATGTATTTTGTTACAATGAGATTTATGCCCGAGACTTTTGAAATCGCTGGAAAACAAATTACCCAAATGGGAATTTATATTTCTTTAATATTTGGTTTATTCTCTGGAATGTTAATTGGTGTTATCACTGAATATTACACTTCTCATTCTTACAAACCAGTTCGTGAAGTTGCTGATGCTTGTAATACAGGAGCTGCAACAAACATCATTTATGGAATTGCACTTGGATACAAAAGCTCTGTGCTACCAGTTGTACTACTTGTAATTACAATTGTAGCTTCTTCTAGTCTTGCAGGAATGTATGGAATTGCAATTGCAGCTCTTGGTATGATTTCTACAATTGCAGTTGGACTCACAATTGACGCTTATGGTCCTGTATCTGATAACGCTGGTGGAATTGCTGAAATGGCTGAACTAGGTAAAGAAGTTAGAAATAGAACTGATATGCTTGATGCTGCTGGAAATACAACTGCTGCTGTGGGTAAAGGTTTTGCAATTGGTTCAGCTGCTCTCACTTCACTTGCACTGTTTGCTGCATTTATTACAAGAGCAAAATCTCAAGATGCAACAATTTTAAGTATTGAATTACTTGATCCACTAGTTTTTGGTGGACTACTATTTGGTGCAATGTTACCATTTATTTTTTCTGCATTTACAATGAAGTCTGTTGGGGACGCTGCCAAAGATATGGTTGAAGAAGTTAGAAGACAATTCAGAGAAATTCCCGGTTTAATGGAAGGAACTGGTAAACCAGATTACAAAAAATGCGTAGATATTTCTACAACTGCTGCTCTTCGTGAAATGATAGCTCCAGGTCTTCTTGTGCTACTTTCTCCAATTGTTATGGGTTTTCTTTTTGGAATCAAACCATTAGCGGGAATGTTAGCTGGTGCATTAGTTAGCGGTGTAGTGCTTGCAATAGCTTCTGCAAATTCTGGTGGAGCTTGGGACAATGCAAAAAAATTCATTGAAGCTTCTGGAAAAAAAGGAACTGATTTACACAAAGCTGCTGTTGTTGGTGATACTGTTGGTGATCCATTCAAAGACACTTCAGGTCCTGCAATCAACATTCTAATCAAACTCATGGCAATTACTAGTCTTGTGTTTGTAGAATTTTTTGTTTCTCATGGTGGACTTTTAGTTAAATAAATCATGACCTAACACCAAAATTTTTTGAAAAATTTGACTTCCTTCAATTCCCCTTCCATCGCAGGAAGGGGATAAAAATTTTAGTTACTAAATACAAACCAAATTGGGGTTAGGTTTAGGTTAGGTGGGCGAATTTTTTTGTGGGTTGAAATTTTTAGAAGTTAAATTTTTTTTATAATAACACCCAAAAAAAAATAGCGAAGCGTGCTTTCTGCTACTATCAAAAAATTACATTTGTAATTTTTTGATACCGCTTCCATCAGTTTCGCTAGTTGTTTTAAAATTTTTTTTTGTGAATCAAAAACTTTCTTTAAATAATTTTAATACAAAATCCTAGTTTTGATACTAAAAGAGTGTTTTGAAATTTCTTCCCTAACTTTGTCCCCAATATTTTTGTTTACATCCATTATCAAATATCCAATTTCAGAAGTTGTTCCTAAAAATTGTGAATTGATATTTGCTCCTAAATCAGATACAATTTTATTGATGTCTCGTAAAAAACCCGGTTGGTTTTTGTGTACAGATAAAATTCTATAATTTTCTTTTAGCAGTGGAAGTTCTAAATTTGGAAAATTTACTGAAAAAGAAGTTGAACCATTATTGATGTAACGAATTAATTTATTTGCAACCTCAGAGCCAATATTTTTTTGAGCTTCTTCAGTGCTTCCGCCCACATGTGGAGTTAAAATCACATTTGGTAAGTTTTGTAGTTCAGATACAAATGGATCTTTATTTGATTTTGGCTCTTCAGGAAACACATCAATTCCAGCTCCAGCAATATGACCAGTTTTTAAAGCATCAGCTAAATCAGGAATAGAGACAACTTTTCCACGAGATAGGTTAAGTATATAAGAACCTTTTTTCATCTTCGAAATTTCTTTTTTTGTGAGAAGATTTACTGTGTCTTCAGATTCTGGAACATGAAAAGTGATAAAGTCAGAATTTTTTAATGCTTCTTCGTATGTATCACAAGTTTTTGCATTTCCAAGAGGAAGTTTGGTTTGAATATCAAAATAGATCACGCTCATTCCCATTGATTCAGCTAGTACAGAAACTTGTGTTCCAATATGACCATAACCAATTATGCCAAGAGTTTTTCCGCGTACCTCAAAACAGCCTGTAGCAATTTTATTCCACTTTCCCAAGTGAGCATCTCTAGATTGATCACCAGCTTTGCGTGCAAGCATGATAATTTCTGCAATCACAAGTTCTGCTACAGAACGAGTGTTGGAATATGGAGCATTAAAAACAGAAACTCCTTTTTTTTCAGATTCAGCTAAATCTACTTGATTAGTTCCGATACAAAAACATCCAATTGAAAAAAGTTTATTTGCATTTTCTAAAACTTTTTTTGTAACATTAGTTTTGGAACGAATTCCTAAAATATGAACATCTTTGATTTTTTCAGAAAGTTCATCTTCTAATAGTGCATCTTTTAATAAAGTTACATTAAAGCCGTCATTTTTAAATAAATTTAAAGCATTCTCATGAATGTTTTCTAAAAGTAATACATTGATTTTTTCTTTAGGATATGAAGTCATAAGGATAATTTTTTTAAAATCTTTTTCTTGTAATTATTTTTTTATTGATTTCTAGTTTTATCTAATAAGTCTAAAAATTAAGGAAGATCCATGAGATACTTATTTATTTTAATTTTAATCCAACTTATTACTTGCTCCAGTCCTGATTTAATTCAAGAACCAACCCTAGACCAAACTACAATACACTCAGAAACTGTTTGTACAGAATTAGTTTGGTATTCACCATTTTGTTCAAAAAATAAACCAAAATCAGTTTCTTTTAAAGGAGTTTTTCAAAATACTTCTTTTGAAAAAAAATACTTTCTTGATTATGTTTTAGATAATTCTGATATTGATATTCCTCTTGGACTATCAATTCAAATTGATGGAACTTTTTATAACTTAAAAAAAATGGCGACTGATTATGTAGATATTTTTAAAATCACATCTGAAATTTCAGAAGATGTATTAATTAAAATTGTATCCTCAAAAAATAATTTTGTAATTTCCTATTCTAGTAGAAAAGATACTTTTAATTACCAATTAACAGATTCCAAGTCTAAACAACTTGCTGAACAAGCCGATTTTATTTTGAAAAAAATGAAATCTGTTGGCAAAATGAAAATTATGAAATAATGAAAATTGGTTTTTTTGGCACACCAAATCATTCGAAAAAATTATTAGAATCTATTTTTAATGCTGGGTTTGAAATTTCTTTTGTAGTTACAAATATGGACAAACCATTTGGCAGAGATAAAAAAATTACAATGAGCCCAGTAAAAATTTTTGGATTAGAAAAAAAAATAAAAGTTTTACAATACATAAATTTAAAAGATGAAAATACAATTTCTGAAATTACAAATTTGGAAGCGGATATTTATATCATTTTTGCTTTTGGACATATAATCCCAAAAAAAATTTTTTCTCATCCAAGACTAGGAAGTATCAACCTTCATGGAAGTTTGTTACCTGAATATCGTGGTGCATCTCCAGTTCAACAAGCACTACTGGAAGGAAAAGAAAAAACTGGAATAAGTTTGCAATACATCACTGAAGAATTAGATGCTGGTGATATTATTCTTTCTAAAGAAATTAAAATTGAAAAAGAAGATAATTCAGAAACTCTATTAGAAAAATTAACCTCACTTGGCATTGAAGCGATTTTAGAAATTTTAAATTCTAATCCAAAAGAAAAATTAAATGCAATCATGCAAGATCATTCTAAAGCAAGTTTTTGTAAAAAAATCAAATCAGATGATAGGAAATTAAATTTAGATCTAGATTCAATATCTTTATTTAACCAATACCGTGCATTATATCCGAATTATATACCTTATTTAAATTTTAGAAATTCTAGAATCAATATACATGAATTTAGTTTAGATGAATCAAATGTAACAATAAATTCTGAAACAGGTAAAATTCATTTTTTTAATAAAAAATCTATAGGAATAGTTTGTAAAGATAAAAGAGTTTTAGTTCTTGAAAGAGTTCAGCCTGAAAATAAAAAGGTAATGCAAGTTTCTGATTTTTTAAATGGAATGAGAATTATGGAAGGAGAACAATTTTCTTGAAAGAAATTTTAGAAAAACTTAAAGTTTTACCAACAATGGGTTATGTTTTATTTATATCAGCAGGGTTAACTCTTTTTTTTATATCAGCATTTTTAGTTGTCTTACTTAGAACAAAATCCAATTCAACAATTATTATGCCTGAAATTGTAGGGCAAGAATATATTGAAATTCATAATGAACTTCAAAGACTAAGATTAAAAGTAAAATTAGATACCAAGCGTATTCCAGAAAAAAATGATGGAGAAATTTTATCACAATCAATTCCAGCTGGAAAAACTATAGAAGCTGGTTCAAAGTTATATTTAGTTGTTAACAAATCAATTGATAAACTCCAAATGCCTGACTTAAAAGGCCAGTCACTTTCAAATGCAAAAGCCAAATTAGAAAAAATTCTTGCTGGAGACACATTTGTAAATTTAGAAATTGGTGGAATTACTTACATTAAAGCTATTGAAGGACAAACTCCAGAAACTGTGGTTGGACAAATTCCTGAATCAGGAAAAAATATTACTACCAAAGAAAAAGTTTTTTTATTAGTAGTTGAACCAAGTTTTAAAGAAAAATCTTCGCTTAACACAAACTACTCTGGACAATTATTTCCTTTAGCTACAAATTCATTATTCATTTCAAAAACTCCTTATGAAGTTTCAGAAATTATTTTAACAAAATCCAAAAATGAATCTGGACTTATTGCTGAAGATAAAATTTTAGAAGATGGTAAACATGATTTAAAAGTTTTTTACTACCAATATGAAAACAAAATAAATTCTGGATTTGAAAAAATTTCTTATAAAATAAGTGATTCAAAAGAATATAAATTAATAGAAGAAAATCTTGATGACAAAAAAGAAAAAACTATATTTGAAAATTTAAAATTCTCTAAAGACCAAATTTTTAACTTTGTATTATATAGGGAAGGCAATATCAAAGTTAGTTTATATGATATGAATGGAAATAGAGAAAAAACTTTTACATTTAAGAGGGATTTATGATTCAAGTTTCAGCTTCTATTTTAGCTGCCCCATTAACTTCACTTTCAACTGTTATACCAAAATTAAAACAAAATGCTATTGATTTAATTCATTTGGATGTAATGGATGGTAATTTTGTTCCTCAAATTAGTTTTGGAGAAGCATTATGTAAAGAAGTTAAATCACTCACAAAAATTCCACTTGATATTCATTTAATGGTAAACAACCCCGAAAAAGAAGTTCCAAAATATTTCGCCCTTAAACCTCAATATATAACATTTCACATTGAAGCTACAAATTTTCCAATCAGGCTCGCTGAAGAAATTAAAAAACAAGGAATCAAAGTTGGAGTTGCAATTAATCCTTCAACTCCTGCAAGTAGAATTAACACAATATTGCCATACATGGATTTGCTTTTATTAATGACAGTAGAGCCTGGTTTTTATGGCCAAAATTTTATTAAAACTGGACTAGAAAAAATTAATCGTGCTAAAGAAATTATTGGAAGCTACCCTATTGTTATTGAAGTTGATGGTGGAGTCAATTTAAACAACATCGAAAGAATCTCTGAATTTGGTGCAAAAATTGTTGTCGCTGGTTCGGCATTATTTCATGATGGAAAAGCAAACGAAAATGCTTTGAAGCTTAAAAAGTTGACAAAATGAGCAATTCTAAAATTTTAACATTGAGGTATCAATTTTGGTTAAATTAAGACTACAAAGAACAGGTTCAAAAAACTCTCCACATTACAGAATTGTGGTAGCAGATAGCCGTTCTCCAAGAGATGGAAGATTTATTGAAATCGTTGGTGGTTATCATCCAATTAACAAAGCAAACCAAGTAGAAGTTCATGAAGAAAAAGTTGTAAGCTGGTTAAAAAAAGGTGCACAACCTACAAACACTGTAAAAAATATTTTTAAAAAAACAGGTGTTTGGAAAAAATTCAAAGGTTAATCATGCAAGCTGAAAATGTTTTAAAATATGTGGTTTCTTTCTTAGTAGAGAAACCTGAAGAAGTTTCGATTCGAGAAGTAGAAGGTGAAAAAAATTCTATTTTAGAACTAAAAGTTGCAGAAACAGATATTGGAAAAGTGATCGGAAGAAACGGTCGCATTGCAAAATCATTAAGAACTCTTGTAACAGCAGCTAGTGCAAAAGAAGGAAAAAACTTTACCCTCGAAATTGTCGATTGATTCTTTTTTATCTATTGGCAAAATCGTCTCTACTTTTGGTTTAAAAGGTTTACTAAAACTGAACCCAAGCGGTGATGTTTTATCAAATTTAAAAAAAAACAATAAAGTTTACTTTTCGAAAAATCATTTTTTAGAAATTGAAAAATTAACAAAACATAAAAATATTTTTTTAGCATGTTTTAAAGAAATTGATTCTATTGAAAAAGCAGAACAACTAATTGGAAAAGAAATTTTCATTCCAAATGAACAAGCAATTTCCTATCTCAAAAAAAATGAATTCTACCAATTCCAATTAATTAATTTTAAACCAATTTATAGAAATGAAATATTACAAGATTATTCATTAACGGAATTTATTGACAATCCTGCTCATCCAATTTTATTATTTAAAAATTCTGAAACTGAAATTTTAATTCCTTATATTAATAACTTTGTTGGAAAAGTAGATATCGTGAATAAAACAATTGAAATTCATAATTGGGAAGATTGGTTTGTTGAGGATTAATTTTATTACTTTATTTCCAAAAAGAATAGAATCTTATTTTGCTGAAGGACTTCCAGAAAAAGCACTCAAAAGAGGCATTCTTGATTTACATACAATCAATTTAAGAGACTATTCAAATGATAAACATGATAGGGTTGATGACACAGTATATGGTGGGGGTTCTGGAATGCTTCTTAAGGTGGAGCCTTTTTTTCTTGCCCTAGAATCTCTTGGTGAGAATAAAGGACTAGTTATTGCACTAAGTCCTTCAGGAAAAAGTTTTACACAAAAGACTGCAAATCAATACCAAAATTCATATTCAACTTTTACTTTACTTTCAGGTTATTATGAAGGGTTTGATCATCGTATAATTGAACATTTAGTTGACGTAGAACATAGCCTTGGAAATTATGTTTTATCAGCAGGAGATTTACCTGCTTTATGTATCGCAGATTCCATTTTGAGGCTCCACCCAAATTTTATGCATGATAGTGTTGGAAGTTTAAGAGATGAATCTCATAATGAAGATGGAGTTTTAGAGTATCCTCAATACACTAAACCAGCTTCATTTAATAACTGGCAAGTTCCAAAAGTATTAATGTCAGGCAATCACCAAGAGATTGCGAAATGGAATGAGAAAAATAGAAAAAAATTTATTTAAGAAGGTATATCATGAACCAAGAGATCGCTAAATTATTCCAAGAAGATGTTGAAAGAAGAAGAATCAATTTTTCAATTGGAGATACTGTTAAAGTTCATTATAAAATTGTTGAGTCAGGAAAAGAAAGAACTCAAGTTTATGAAGGAGTGGTAATTGCAATTCAAAACAAGGCAAATGATAAAACTTTTAATGTTAGAAGAATTTCATATGATGTTGGAGTTGAAAGAATTTTTCCAATTTATTCACCAAAAATTTCCAAGATTGAATTAGTAAGAAAAGGTTCTGTAAGAAGAGCAAAATTATTCTATTTGAGAGAAAAATCTGGTAAGTCTGCAAGAATTAAAGAACTTAGAGGTGGACAAGCAATTGTTCAGGCAGAGAAGAAAAAAGAAAAAGAATCTGAAGCAGCAATTGCTGCTGTAGCTAAACCTCAAGCAACTGTAGCTGCATAGATTTATTTCAAAATAATTCAAAGTTTTTTCCACTAGAATTTGATTTTAAAGATAATCAAGTTCTAGCTGGAATTGATGAAGCTGGTAGAGGACCCCTAGCTGGTCCGATTTCAATCTCACTTGTGTGTTTTTCCAGAATTAAGTTAAATGATATTTATTCGGGAAAAATTTTAAAAAAGTTAAATGACTCAAAAAAACTAACCGAGTTTGATAGAGAATCTCTTTTTATCGATATTTACAAAAATGCAGAAAAAGTAGTTCATCAATTTTTATCAAATAATTTTATAGACAAGTTTGGAATTGCAGAAGCAATTTTTGTTGGAATAAAAAAATTAATTTTAAAATCAAATTTAAAATCGCCCATTTTATTAATCGATGGAAACTATAATTTTAAAAAAAAACAAGCTGAAAATAATTTTTATTTCAACTATCATTCGATTATAAAAGGAGATGAAAAAATTGCGTCCATTTCAGCAGCATCTATTATTGCCAAAGTCAAAAGAGATAGATACATGAATAAGCTGTCAGAAAAATTTCCAGAATATTTATTTTCTGAACATAAAGGTTATGGCACAAAAAAACATATTGAATTAATTTCAAAGTATGGATATTCTAAACTTCATAGACTGAGTTTTAAATTAAAAAAAAATGAAGATAAACCAAGTTTTTGAATTAATAAAAATAAATAAAATTTTAATAAATCTAGATAATCATTGGAAAGATTTTTTTTCTAAAACAGATTTAATTAAAAATGCTAAAATTGAGACTATTTATAAAAATAATGGAATTGGACTCGATATTGCAGGAAAAAAACTATTTATTCCAAATTCACAGAGTTTATTTAAAAATGAATTTATTGATTTTAAAGTTAATAAAAAAGAACCTCAAGTAGAGTTAGAAATTATAAAAAGAAACTATTTGGAAAATGAAAAAGAAACTATTTCAAGTTTTGGAAAAAATTCATACAAAATTTTTGATTCTTTTTTGGAAGGGAAAGATATTGAAGAGACAAAATTATTTAAACTCTTAAATTCTTTTTTTCCTGAATTAGAATGGAATGAAAAAACAAAATTTTTTGAATGGGAATTTTTAGATTCAAAAGCAAATGGATATTCAGGAAGAAAAAAAGATCAAAATTTTTTTTTTATGGAAATTGATTTAAAAAAATTAGGAAGTTTAGAAATTTATTTTTTTTTTAAAAAAGAAGATTTATCTGATATGAGAATACATATATTTTCAAAAAAAATTACGTCTTATATACTACTTGTGAAAGATATTGAAATATTAAAAAAAAGTTTTTTTGAAACAGGATTAGAACTAAATTTTATCAATATTTACTTCAATGATGAAAAGAAAGAGTGGTTAATATGATAAGTGTTGCATTAAAATTTCTTCCTGAAAAAGATATTGCACCTAAGATTATTGCTTCTGGGGAGGGATTTTTGGGAGATAAAATTTACCAAATTGCAAAAAAAAAGAATATTCCAATTCATAAAGACCCGATACTTTCTAAAGCTCTTTCAAATTTGCCAATTGACTCAGAAATACCAGTATCACTTTACAAAGCTGTTGCTTTAGTATTTGCTTTTGTTTACAAAATAGAAAATAGATTGAAATAGAAATGGCATATTGAGATATATAATTTTTGGGGTTAATTTTAAAAAATGAAGAGTATTAAAGTTTCAGAACTAAAAGTTGGAACAGAATTTTCTAAACCTCTATACTTAGATAAAGATTCAGTTTTTATCAATGCCCACACTAAAATTTTACAAACTGATATTGATAGACTTAATAAATTTGGTTTTAAAGAAGTTTTGACATTAGGTGAATTAATAGATAATAAATTTAATATTCAACTAGATACCAATTTAGGTTATGCAAACTCTGAAGCAGAATTTAAAACAATTCAATTAAAAACATCATATATTCAAATTCAAAAATACGTACCTTTATTTGAAGAAATTTTTAAAGAATCTTACCCCATAGTGCAAAGTATTTATAGAAAAATTGCTGATGAAAAACCAATTGAATTAAATACAATTCGAGATTTAGCTGAAAAAATTGTAGATCATGTTAAGTTAAATCCTCATATTGCTTATTGCATCATTTCACATGAAATAACTGGCTACTATCTTTATAATCAAGTTTTGTATTCTACTTTTTTTGCAAATTTAATTGGTCAATTAGCAGACTACTCCAAACCAAAACTGATTGAGCTTGGGATGAGTTCACTTTTAGCAGATATAGGTATGGCAAAAATTCCTTCAGTCATTTCTGAAAAAAATGCTTCTTTAACTGAGGAAGAATTTAAAGTTATAAAAAAACATCCACTCTTTGGATATCAAATTTTAACTAAAGTTATGAAGTTGAAAAATAGTCTTGCACTTATTTCTCTTCAGCATCATGAAAATTTTGATGGAACTGGTTATCCACAGAAATTATCAAAAAAAGATATTGATGAAACTTCTAGAATCTTCACTGTCGCAGATACTTTTTCAGCATTCATTTTGGATAGACCCTGGAGAAAAGCAACCTTGCCTTATGAAGCTATGAAAAGTATGATAAGCACAAACAATCATAAATACGATTTAACTTATGTCAGATTATTTTTAAATAGAATTGCAATGTATCCAACAGGATCTTGGGTAGAACTTTCTGACAACAGAAAAGCAATTGTAATAGAAGCCAATAACCAAAAACCACTAAGACCTAGTATAATGATTATAAAAGATCAAAATTCAAATAAATTAAGAGAACCAATTTTTGTAAATTTATCTGACGATGAAAAATTTTTTATTACAAAAGCAATTCTAAGAGAAACTTTATAATAAAATTTATATAATTTTAATTTAAATACTTTAGTAGAACTTGCCTACTTTTTGGAGATTTTATGGATTCTAAAATTAGTAATGGAAAAATTGGAGAAACAAAAGCAGTTTCTTTCTTAAAAACATTAAATCATATAATTTTAGAAACAAACTTTAGAAATTACCAAGGTGAAATAGATATAATCTCAATTAATGGAGAAAAGTTATTCTTCTCTGAAGTAAAGACTTGGAAAACTGATTTTTCTCCATTAGAAACTTTTACTCATAAGAAAATTTCTAAAATGAGAAATTTAGCTGATTTTTTTTTTCAAAAGAATCCGAAGTATTATAATAGGTATTTTGTTTCTTTTTGTTTAATTGAAGTCAAAGAAGAAAATGTGAATTTTTATACAGATTTATTTTAGCAGTACTGATTGTTTTCAAGGATGAAAACTTAGTTTGTTACAGGGAAGTAACTAGATGGAAAATGTTTTTAGTAAAACAGCTTCAATTATTGAAATTGAAGATTTTGGACCAGATCCAATTCTTCTCCGAAAGAGAGGGGTTGCCAGAAAAATGAACGGTAAGTTTGAAGTTTATAAAAAAAGAATTAATAATCCAACTTATGTTGATTATGCTATTAATAAAATTGCAGTTGAATTAACACATTTTCTTTCAAAATGAATTTTTCAAAAATTAAATATATTGCATTTGATATTGATGGGACTTTGTTTTCTTCAGAAGAAATTATTTTAGATACTTATATTGAGTCGATTCAAAATTTTGTAAAAAAATATAATAAACCAAATTTAATTATCCCAACAAAGGAAAAAATTCTTGAACAGGTTGGTCTTCCAGTAAAAACTATTTTTCAAAACTTACTTCCAGAACAAACGGAATCTCAAAGAGATGAAATTTCTGATTCGGTTTTAGTTTTACTAACAAAAAAAATTGAATCGAAAAAAGGTATTTTATATGATGGGGTTTTCGAGATAATAAATTATTTAAAATCAAAAAATTATATATTAGTAGTTGCTTCAAATGGCAGACTAAAATATATTTCTAGCATTTTAACAACATATAAATTAATTTCTTGTTTTGAAGAAATTTTAACAATTGATTATATAAAAATTAAAACTAAAGGTGAAATTTTAAAATCTTATCAAGAAAAATATAATTTTAATTCTGATGAAATTTTAATGATAGGTGACAGAGACTCTGATTACCAAGCAGCAAAATATATTTCTTGTCCATTTGCTTATTGTGAATTTGGTCATGCAAATATAAATGAAGTTTCTGAATTTTTAATTTCATTAAAAAAAATTCTAGACTTAAAAAACTATTTTTGAGAGTTTAAAAAAAGTTTTAAAACAAGGTCGACAAGTGGCAGAATTATTTACTGGAATCATAAATATTGAAGATAAAGAATTTAATTATCTTAAAGATTTAATTTATCAACAAACTGGAATTGCTTTAGCAAGTCATAAAAAAATAATGCTTCAATCTAGATTAAATGTTAGACTTAGAACTAACCAAATTCCGAATTTTGTTGAATATGTAAAAAAACTTCAAACTGATAAATCTTTTTTTGAAAAAGAAGTTTTAGAAATTATTAATAGAGTCACAACTAACAAAACAGATTTTTATAGAGAAAATCATCATTTTGAATATTTAAAAAATACTTTCTTACCTAAAATGGAAGAACTGGCAAAAAATAATTTCAAAAAGAAAATTAGAATTTGGTGTTCTGCAGCTTCAACTGGAGAAGAACCTTATACTATTGCAATTACTCTTTTAGAATATTTTACTGATAAACCAGGTTGGGATTTAAAAATTATTGCAACTGATATTGATACAAATGTTTTAGCTACTGCAGAAAAAGGATCCTATAAAGAAGATCGTATGTCACCTGTTAAACCAGAACTAAAAAATAAATATTTTTTAACAGTTTCAGATGGAAAAACAAAAGAGTTTCAAGTTAAACCAATTTTAAAAGGCTTAATTGAATTTAAAAAATTAAATTTGCTTGAGTCACCTTATTTATTTAAAGAACAATTCGATTTGATTTTTTGTAGAAATGTAATAATATATTTTGATAAACCTACACAAACTAAAATTTTTTATGAATTTGAAAAAGTACTTTCAAAAGATGGAATTTTAATTATTGGTCATTCTGAAACTTTGTTTGGAATTTCAGAATCATATAAATTTTTAGGTCAAACAGTTTACCAAAAAAAATCATGAAAAAAAATATTGGAATTTTATTTGGTTCCGACTCAACTGAACATGAAATTTCGATTAAATCTACAGAATTTATTTTTAATACATTAGATAAAAATAAATACAATTTAAAATTAATTTATTTAGATAAAAAAAATAATTGGTATGTTCCAAAAAGCTTTACAAATTATTTTCCAAATATAAAAGAAATTTTTAAAAACCCTTTAGAAAAAGTATCAGAAATTTTTCTTTCAGAATTTATTCAATTAAATCCCTTATTAGACTTTGACTTAAAATTAATTCTAAATGAAATTGATTTGTTCTTTTTGGGACTTCATGGTGGAATTGGAGAAAATGGAGTTCTTCAGGCTTTTTTAGAATTTTATAAAAAGCCCTACACTGGTTCTAAATTTTATGCTTCCAGTTTATCTATGGATAAAGAAAAATCAAATTTAGTTTTTTTAGCTTCAGGATTTAATGTAGCAAAGTTTATAAATTTAGAAAAAAAAGATTTTTTAAAAAAAGAAGTTAATTTAAAATTCCCATTATTTATAAAACCCAATCGTGGAGGATCTAGTGTTGGAGTTAGTAAAGTTCAATCCTTAGAGGAACTTAATCAAAAACTAAAAATACTTTTTGAATCTGAATTTGAAATTTTAATACAAGAATTTATTTCTGGAACTGAAGTATCTTGTGGTATACTAGAAAATTTAGATGGAAGCATAACAAAACTATTTCCAACAGAAATTATACCTGAAAATGAATTTTTCGATTATGAAGCAAAATATATTTTAGGTAAATCAAATGAAATTACACCAGCGAGAATACCAGATAACTTAATCGAAATAATTCGTGAGCTCGCTGAAAAAGCTCATAAAGTTTTAGGTTGTAGAGCTTATTCCAGAACTGATTTTATAATTAAAAATGATATACCTTATATTTTAGAAACAAATACTTTACCTGGTTTAACAGAAACTAGCTTAATTCCAGCACAAGTCAAATATTCTGGGCTTAATATGAAAGATGTTTTAGATAAAATAATTTTACATTCAATAAAAGAAAATATTTGACAATACTATCGTTTCATAATAGTATCGTATAAAGAGAGTATAATGAAAAAAATTATTCATCCAGGTAAAATTTTAAAAAAAGACTATATTGATAAAAATAAACTAACAATTTATTCAGTAGCAAAAAATTCATTTTTAAGCCAAACTAGACTTAGCGAAATCATAAACGGAAAACGCTCTATTACAGTTGAAACTGCTTTAAAACTTGGAAAATTTTTTGGAATTAAACCAGAAATATTTCTACAACTTCAACTCGAATTTGATATAGAAAATGCTTCTAAAGAATTTCAGAAAGATTTATTTTTAATAAAAAAATTAGAAAAATAATGTCATTACTCTCTTATTTAAAACCAAAAGGTAAAAATGGATTTGGTTATGGTTCAACAGCAAAAGAAGTAACTGAGGGAATTTCATTAAATGGAAAAACTTTTTTACTTACTGGATGTAATTCTGGTATAGGAAAAGAAACTCTCAGAGTTTTAAAACTTAGAGGTGCAAATATAATTGGATCTGCTAGGACTAAACAAAAAGCAGAAGAAGCATTAAATGAAATTGGTGGTGGACTTGGTTTAGAAATTGAACTTTCCAATCCTTCTTCAATTATAAAATCAACTGAAGAAATAAAAAAACAAAATATCAAACTAGATGGTATCATCTGTAATGCAGGGATAATGGCTCTTCCTAATTTAGAAAAATCTTTTGGATATGAACTTCAATTTTTCACGAATCACATTGGGCATTTTTTATTTGTTACAAATTTACTAGATTCTCTTCAAGAAAATTGTAGAGTTGTTGTTTTAAGTAGTGCAGCTCATTTTATTGCTCCTAAAGAAGGAATTGATTTTGATAATTTAAAAGCTGAAAAATACTATTCTCCTTGGACATTTTATGGTCAGTCAAAATTTGCAAATTTAGTTTTTGCAAAAGAACTAGCTCGAAAATTTCAAGGAACAAACAAACTTTCTTTTGCAGTTCACCCTGGTGTTATAAAAACAAATCTTTCAAGACATTTTAATCCAATACTCAATTTATTGTATTCATTAACTGAACCAATTTTCTTAAAATCTATCCCTCAAGGGGCAGCAACCTCAACATATTTAGCTACAAATAAATTGTTATCAAACGATTCTGGTTCTTATTTTTCTGATGTGAATAAAGCTCGAGAAAGACCTGATGCAAATTCAATTGAAATTGGAAAAAAACTATGGGAAGTATCTGAAAGAATAATTAAGGAGTGTATAAAATGAAAAGAGCTACAGGAATTGGTGGGATTTTTTTTAAAAGTTCTGATCCAAAAAAAACTAAAGAATGGTATAAAACACATCTTGGTTTTAATACAGATGATTACGGAGCCAGTTTTACATGGAGAGAAGATTCAAATCCTGAAAAAACTGCAACAACAGTTTGGACACCATTCAAACAAGATACAAAATATTTTGAACCTTCAAAAAAAGATTTTATGATCAATTTTAGAGTGGAAAATATTGAAGAATTAGTTAAAGTTTTAAAAGATGAAGATGTTCAAGTTTTAGATGAAATCGCAACTTATGATTACGGTAAATTTGTTCATATTTTAGATAATGACGGAAATAAAATAGAACTTTGGGAAGCACCTTTTGAAGATAGTTAAAATTCAAATAATAATGAAAGTGGAATTAGCTTTTAATATTATTTATAAAAAAGTTCTTAAAGACTAGCGTTAAGGATAGAAAAGGCAATCTGCGAAGCAGATTGGTCTGATTTGCAAAGCAATGAAGACGATACCCTTTTCTAGCCTGACCTTTCATTTACTACTGTTTCAGTGAATTATCTTATGAAAATTTAAATGAAAGGTAACGCCCTAATTCTATAAGTTAAAAACCAAAAAAAGCTTGTTAACAAATTTCGAGAAAAAAGCTAAAATATAACTCAAATTTTCAATATACTTCTCAAAATATTGACAGAAATAGACGACATAAAATATTGGATGTTCAGACTAAAATCTGATTCTAAGGAATAAATGAGCCAAAATCAAGACTTTCAAATCTCTAAATTAATTGAACTAGCAAGAACCAATAAATATGAAATGAGTTGTGCCGGTTTTGCAGCACTTGATAAAATTGACAAATTGCCGATTAATCAAAAATTTAAAACAAGAAAAAATGCAGTTCAAGCTCTTATGGTACTTTCAGATAAACTCATCAAATTTGACTATTTTTCTCTAGAAGAAAGAAAAAAACTTCAAATTGAAACTGGAATGTCTGATTCTCCTTATAAACATGGTGGAAGAAATTTATTTACTGCTCCTAAAGTTGAAGAAGATCTAGAAGAAGATTATATTCCGCAAGAAGAAGAAAATGAATTTTTTGTAAATGAAGATGGTGAAGTTATCGCTTCAAAACCAACAAAGAAATCAGCAGAAGAAGATGATGATGATTTTGAAGATGAAGAAGAAGAACTTGAGGAAGATGAAGATTAATTTTGGAAAATTTTGAATTTAATATTCAAAACAATTTTTTAAATTTATTTTATAAACCCACAAATTCATATGTTCATTCCAAATATAACCCTGAGATCGAAGCAGATCGTTCATTATTAAATCGTAATTTCTCTTCAAATTCAAAAATTATTTTTTTTGGATTTGGAGTTGGGTATTTAATTGAAAGTTTTTTAAAAAAATTTGGTTCAGCATTTGATATAATTTTGATAGAACCAATTTTAAATTTACTAGAACATGAGGAATTAAAAAAAAAATTATTAATTTTGAATTAATTTTTAATTCATTTAAAATTTATTATTCTAGTGAAATTGAATTTATAAATTTAAAAAACTGTAAACTAATTACATCCCCTTTTTATCAAAAAAATTTTCATGAAGAATATAATTTGATAAAAAATAACACTTCCTTAAATAAGAGTATAAATGATTCCACTAAGGATTTTTTTTCAAAAATTTGGTATAGAAATTATTTAAAAAACTTGAAGTTAATATCAAAAAAAGAAAAATCTGGTTTTATATTTGAAAATTCTTTTCAGTTTCAAAATAAATCAATTTTATTTATAGGAGCTAGTCCTATTCTTGAAGAAGAAATTGAATTAATTAAAATTTATCAAAATTCTTTTTATCTCTTCTCCTCTGATACTTCTAGTAATACTTTAATTCAAAATGGCATTAAACCTGATTTAGTTATTTCTATTGATTCATCAAGAGGGACGATTTATCATTTCCAAAACTTACCAAAAGAGATTCCAATCCTAACATGGCTTGGTGGAAATTCAGAAATTTTTTATTTAGATAACCCAATTTTTATTTTTCTTTCAAATTATCCTTTAGATCAAATTTTATCAAATGTATTGTTTAAAAATCAAAATCTTATTTTGGATAATCCAACACTTAATGTTTCAGGAATATCAAAATCAATTGCAATTAAATTTTTAGCAAGTCAATTAGTATTATCTGGTATTAGTTTTCAAAAATATAAAGGTAAAACTCATGCAAAGGGAACAGGTTATGAAAATTATTCACTTAGTTTTATAAATAGAAAATTTCCTTTAGAAAATTATAATCCAATAACTTATAAAAAAGAGATTAGCAAAAAAAATGAATTAGCTTTATTTCATCTATTAGATAAAGAAAAAATTTCTGTAGAATTTTTAAAAAATATAAATGAATTTGAAAAAATTTCAAAAAATAAATTTTTAAGTATTCGAATCACAGAACCAGAAGAAAAACAATTTTTGAAATTCATTAAATTAAACCAGATTGAAATTCAAAACTCACTATCATTAACTAAAAAGAATTTTCAAAGATTTTTAATAGACTAAATTTTTTATTTATAAACTTGTCTAAATAGGATAAAAATGAGAGAAAAAAAAATTGAAATAGCTTTAGCAATTGCAGGTGGAGGTTGTAAAGCTCTATATGCATTAGGTGTTGGTTTTAAACTTAGAAAATGGGGAATTTCTATAGTAGAAATCTCTGGTGTTAGCGCCGGTTCAGCAATTGGAATGATGATTCTTTCAAAAAGAGAAGAAGAAGGAATTGAATATTTTGAAGAAATTTTGAGGCGTAATAATCGAAATTTTAGACCTTGGGAATTATTATTAGGAAAAAGACCCTGGCCCCATGAAAATATGTACAAACGAACTCTAAGATATTCAATTGATTATGAAAAAATCCAAAAAACAAAAGTAAAGTTTTTTGTTCAAGCAATCAAAGCATTTCCAAGAAAAAATAAAATTCAAAATTATTGGAATAAATTAAGATTAATTCCAAGAACAATGAGGGCAGTTATTTTAGATGATAAAGATTTAGAAAATGGTATTAATCCCACTAGAGTCCAAAAAATTATTGAAGAATGGAATCTCACTGAAGTTCTTTATACAAATAAAGATTTTTTAAATCATGAATTAATTGAACAAATTATAATGAACTCTTCTTCTATACCTCCAGTGATTAGCTTTCAAAAGATTAATGAAGAATATTATTTAGATGGTGGTCTCACAAATAATCTATTGCTTGAACCATTTTCAACTGGTTTAAAAAAAATTGGAATCTATTATGAAAATACAACAATTTTAACAAAACCAAAAAATATTTTTAAAAATACATATTTAATAAAACCAGAAAAAGGATTACCAATTACTACTTTTGATTATACAAATTCAGTAGGAGCTAGAGAAGCTTTTGAGCTAGGAAAAAAAGATGCAGAAAATAAGAAAGATGAAATTTATAAATTCTTGAGACAAAAATGGGAAAAATAGTTTGTATCGGAGCTCATCCTGATGATGTCGAACTTTCTATGGGTGGAACTATTGAAGTTTTAAAAAAAGTTGGACATGAAATTTTACTTCTTGATTTAACCAATGGTGAACCAACTCCTTTTGGAAGTATCGAAATTAGAAAAGAAGAAAGTAATAAAGCAAAAAACATTTTGGGTGTTGAAAGAATCACACTTGATATACCAAATCGTTATATAGAAGATTCAATTATCAATCGAATTAAAATTTCAGAAGTGTTTCGTGAATTTAAACCAGAATATATTTTTACACATTATGAATTTGATTCTCATCCAGATCATATCGCTGCTAGCAAACTTACAGATGCTGCAAAATTTTATTCAAAACTAACAAAATGTGAAATTAAAGGAGAGCCATTTTTTCCAAAAAAAGTTTTGTATTATTTTCCAAATCATATCAAATTAAATTTAGAACCGAGCTTTATTGTAGATATTTCTGAATTTATGGAAATCAAAAAAAAAGTTTTAGAATGTTATGAATCTCAATTTATAAAAAAAGGATCTGGAGTTTTAATTGAAGAAACAAAAGAAATTAATCGCTATTTTGGAATAAGAATTGGAGTAGAATATGGTGAAGCATTTTATTCACGCGAAACAATAGCAATTAGAGAATTTGCAAAAATATTTGGAACTTAATTTTTATTCTGTAAACCTTTCAATATCAGCCCCAATACTTCGAAGTCTTAAATCAATATTTTGAAATCCTCTATCTACTTGTCCAATATTATGTATAAAAGTAGATCCTTCAGCTGATAGAGCAGCTATTATCATAGCCATTCCCGCTCGTATGTCTGGACTAGCTACCCTACTCCCATATAACTTTGATTTACCGATTACAATTGCTCGATGTGGATCACATAAAATGATTTGAGCTCCCATTGAAATAATATTATCCACAAAAAATAATCTAGACTCAAACATTTTTTCATGAATCATTACAGTTCCTTTACATTGAGTTGCTGTGACTAAAGCAACAGATGTCATGTCTGCCGGAAAACCTGGCCAAGGCGAATCGTCTATTTTGGGAGTTGCACCATGATAGTCAGGAATAATCTCCATTTTTTGATCTTTGGGTACTAAGATTCCATTGTCTTGGTAACGAATCTCAATTCCAAGTTTTTGATACACCATTCTAATCATTCTCATATCATTTTGATTTACATCATGAATAAAAAGCTCTCCACCAGTAACTGCAGCAAGTGAAATAAAACTTCCAATTTCTAAATAATCTGAACCGATTCTATGTTGATGTAAGTTTCCATTTTTAGGGGAAAGTGAAGTCACCCCTTCTATTTCTAAAACATTTGAACCTATTCCTGAAATTTTTGCACCTGCAGAATTTAAAAAATTACAAAGAGCTTGAACATGTGGCTCTGAAGCAGCATGACGAATAATAGTTTTTCCTTCAGCAAGGCAAGCTGCCATCACTGCATTTTCAGTACCTGTTACTGAAGCTTCATCAAGTAAAATATCTGCACCTTTTAATTTTTCAGCTTTAATATCATAACCATCTGGAAAAACTTCAACTACTGCTCCCAAAGCTTGTAATGCTTGTAAATGAGTATCTAGTCTTCTTCTTCCAATTTTATCTCCACCGGGCTTTGGTAAAAAAACTCTTCCTGTCATTGCAAGAATGGGTCCCGCTAAAGTAACAGCTCCACGAATTTTGCTACATAAATCGATTGGCAAATCAGATTTTAATTTTTCTGGTTTTTCAAAAATAAATTTTCCATCACTTTCTGAATTTACTTTAAAACCTAAAAATTTTAATACATCTATTAACATCAACACATCTGCAATCATTGGAATATTGTCTATTTCAACTTTTCCGTTTATCATACACACTGCACCTAAAATCGGAAGTGCTTCGTTTTTATTACCTTGTGGAGTGATGCTCCCTGATAATGGATTTTTTCCATTTATTTTAAAATAAGAACTCATAAAAGTATAATCCAAAATGAAAGCAATTTGTCAAACTAGAAATACTCTTGTTAAACGATAGTATTATCTTAAGGGCGAATTTTTGCAACACAAAGTTTTTGGTTGCAAAAAACGGACTCTCGTTTTGGTCAATATTTTTTATTACAAAAAATTTTGACCCCACTTCGATTCCTTTCGCTTGATAAATTAAAATTTGATTTAAGAATCAATAACTGTAATTCTATTTTACTTTTTAGAAAAAAAAGTTCATTTTAATATATGTTTGACAATAGAGTAATCTGCTTGTTTTCTAGCTAAAAAAGAGGGTTTTAGTTTATGAAAAAAAGATACTATTTTTTATTAGTATTGGTTGCACTAGTTATTTTTATTTTGAGTGGTCCAAAAGTTGATCAAAGTTACAAAATAAAAGAATTTTCTATAAGTGAAAATTTAGATGATTATATTCAAAAATCAGAATCAAAATATTCTGATATTCGTCCAAATACAGAAAAAAAAATTATTTGGTCTGATGAAAAAACAAAAACTCAAACAGAATTTGCAATTTTATATCTTCATGGTTATGGTGCAACTAGAATGGAAATTAATCCTGTTCCAGATGAACTAGCAAAATCATTAAAAGCAAATTTATATTATACAAGACTAGCAGGACATGGAAGATCTGATGATGCAATGGGTGAACAAACTGTGAATGACTTATTAAACGATACAGTTGAATCATTTAAAATTGCAGGTAAACTTGGAAAAAAAATTATCATAATTGGAACATCAACTGGTGCAACACTTACAACTTGGTATTTAGAGGAATCAATTAGATCTGAAAATATAGCAGCAAGTATTTTTGTTTCCCCAAATTTTTGGCCTCATGACAAAAGTAGTAAAATTGCAATTATGCCATGGGGAAAACAAATTGTAGAATTAGTTTTGGGTAAATATCGTTCTTGGACTCCGAGAACAGAAGAGATAAAAAAATATTGGACTTATCGTTATCCAGTTCAAGGTGTGATAACTTTGATGGGATTAGTTGATCTAGTTAGCAATGTTGATGTTTCAAAAATTAAAACTCCACTTTTAATTTTCTATTCAACTAAAGACGATGTGATAGATCCTTTATTAGTTGAACAAAAATTTTCTAACTTCGGATCACCAAATAAAAAACTAGTTGCTGTTGATGATTCTGAAGATATCAATAATCATGTACTTGCTGGAAACATCATGTCTCCTTCTACCAATCAAAAAGTTATTCATACTATGTTAGAATTCATAAATACAATTCAAAAATAATTTAATTTTTTTGTTTTCCACTTTAAGATATTAAAAAGCGAGTTGTGTTAGTTACTAAGAGACAAAACCTAGCCTAGCTTGTTACTGCAAATCAAAAGCGAAACGGGATTGAAGCAGAGGTCAAAAAAATTTTTCATAAATTTTTTTGACCGAACTGAAAGCCCAGTTTTTGCCGAAAACAAAAAGTTTACAAACCCTTCAAGAATTTGTACTTAGTTTGTTCAAATACATAAAACTGTTTGTAGAAATAGTTGATTTGCAAAAATTCGCCCAAGCCTTAAATAATTATACTAGCTTCAAAAAATAATGATATTCCAAAAAAGGGAACTAAATTTAGCAATCTTAATTGACAAAAATTTATTATAAACCTGCTGGCAAAAGTAATTACCCATTACTTTGTTCAAAAACTTCATTTTTTTTCCAAAAATTTAAAAATCACTTGATAATTTTTTTTTTCTTTTTTTCCTTGATAAAGCTTAGTCAAAGCATTAGGTATGGGAGTAATTTATGGCTAATAATTTAGCAGAAGTTTACAAAGAAGCTAGTGAGAAGTTCGGTTCAAATCCAGCTTTTTTTCAAAAAAATGAAAGTAAAAAATACCAACCAATATCATATAAAGATTTATATGAAACAGGTAGGAATTTAAGCGAAGCCTTAATTGAACTTGGGGTTGAAGCAAGAGATAAAGTTGGTTTTATTGCGGACCATAAAATAGAATGGGCAATTGTTGATGCTGGTGTTTTAATGACTGGAGCTGCTGATGTTCCAAGAGGAACAGATGTAACAGATGCAGAAATGGAATACATTTTAAATCATGCAGAAGCAAAAGTTGTATTTTTAGAAAATGATAAAGTCTTAGAAAAATTTAATAAAATTAAATCTAAAATCCCTAACGCTAAAACAATTATCATTATGGATAAAAAATCTGAAGCAAAAGGTGTTTTAAAACTTTATGATTTGATTGAAAAAGGTGCTGCACTTAGAGCTAAAGGTATAAACAAAGTTGATGCAAGAATTGCAGACATTAAACCAGATGATTTATTTACTTTGATTTATACTTCAGGAACAACTGGTCAACCAAAAGGTGTGATGCTCATGCACTCAAACATGATTTATCAAGTTAAAGAAGTTTTACCTTTATTAAAAATTACAGCTAAAGATAGAGTACTTTCAATTTTACCAGTTTGGCATATTTTTGAAAGAGTATTTTTGTATGGTGCTGTAGCTTGTGGTGGTGCAACATATTTTACAAATGTAAGAGATTTAAAATCTGATTTTGCTGAAGCAAAACCAACTTTTATGGCTTCTGCTCCAAGACTTTGGGAATCAATTTATTTAGGAATTTACAATAGATTAAATGATCCAAAACAAACTCCACCTGCCAGAAAAGCAATTTTTAATATTTCTTATTTTTTCTCGAAACATTTTCATGCTGCTACTCGTTTCCTTGCAGGAAATGAAGTTGACTATGTTGGAAGAAATCCCATTGAATCTTTATTAAAAGGAATTTATTCGTTAGTTGTTGCTATATTAACTTTTATCCCATACAAGTTTTTTGATGCAATAGCTCTTTCAAAAATTCGTATGGCAACTGGTGGACATTTAAAAGCTACTTGTTCAGGTGGTGGTGCTTTACAAAAACATGTTGATGTTTTCTTTAACGATATAGGTTTAAAAGTTATCGAAGGTTATGGAATGACAGAAACTGCTCCAGTAATTTCTTGTAGAACTTTTGATCGTTTAATTCCAGGATCAGTTGGTCCAATCGCACCAAATTGTGAAGTTCAAATTAGAGACTTAAGTGGTGGTTCTGTTCTTACTCATGTAAAAACTGACGGAACAATAACTGGCAAACGAGGTGCTAAAGGTGTTGTTCACATCAAAGGACCTCAAGTGATGAAAGGTTACTACAAAAATCCTGAAGCAACAAATAAAGCTCTTAAAGACGGTTGGATGGACACCGGGGACATTGGAATGATCAATTTCAAAGATGCATTAACTCTCACTGGTAGAGCAAAAGATACGGTTGTGTTACTAGGTGGCGAAAACGTAGAACCTGTTCCAATCGAAGACAAGCTTTCTCAATCAGATTATATTAGTCAAGTTATGGTAATTGGACAAGATCAAAAAAATCTTGGCGCAATCATCATTCCTGATTTTGATAAAGTAAAAGCTTGGGGAAAAGATAATGGTGTCTCTGAACAAGAGCCAGCAAAAATCATTGAAAACCCAAAAGTTAGAGATTTATTTAAAAAAGAAATTAAAGACTTAAATTCATCCAAAAATGGTTTTAAATCTTTTGAACAAGTTACACCTTTCTTTTTAATTACCAAACCTTTTGAAGTCGGTGACGAATTGACAAATTTATTCAAATTAAAACGTCATATCATCACTGAAAAATACAAAGAACAAATCAAAAAAATCTACTCAGATTAATTGATTTTGTTTTTTGGGGCGAATTTTTGCTAAAGCAAAAACCGTGCTTTTCGCTACTTCTGAATCCTCGGATTAAAATCCGAGGCTATTCAGAAACGCTTCAATCACTTTCGCACTATATTTCCAAAAACAAATTTTTTCGCACACTTAAAAATATTTTTTTAAATCGTAAAATCCAAACTTGAAATTAAATCCAGAACAAGACAAAGCAGTAAAACATTTTGAAGGACCAATGCTTATTTTTGCTGGAGCTGGTTCGGGCAAGACAAGAGTTATTACTAATAGAATTATACATTTAATCAAAAATAAAAATATTGAACCTTCAAAAATTGTAGCTCTTTCATTTACAAATAAAAGTTCAAAAGAGCTTCGAGAAAGAGTGAGAAAAATGATTCCGTCAAAAGAAACAAAAGGACTTATACTTTCCACATTTCATTCTCTTGGTTTAAATTTTTTAAAAAAACATATTGAGTTATTAGGATATCATTTGAATTTTTTACTTCAAACACCATCTGATACTGAAGGAATAATTTTAGATTTATTAAAATCAAAAAAAATTGACACAGAAGAAATTCAAATTCCTTTAATTCAATCCAATATTTCAAAAGTCAAAAATATTGGACAAGAATATTTTGATATTATGCAAAGTTCAGATAATATTCATTTTCTAAGTACTGTTGAAATTTATGAAGACTATAATAAAGTGATGAAGTCAATGAATTCAATCGATTTTGATGATTTGATTTTATTGCCTATAAAAATTTTAAGAGAAAATGAAGAAGTAAAAAAGTCATACCATAAAAAATTTAATTTTTTTATGGTCGATGAATTCCAAGACACAAATAAAACACAGTATGAACTCATAAAGTTATTAATTAATAAAAACAATAATTTATGTGTGGTTGGAGACGATGACCAAAGTATATACGGATTTAGAGGTTCTGATGTTAGTCTGATTTTAAATTTTGAAAAAGATTTTAAAAATGCAGAAACAATTAGGCTTCTACAAAATTACCGATCAAATGATAAAATTTTAAATGCAGCGAACTCAGTAATCAAAAATAATTCTGGACGAAAAGAAAAAACTCTGTGGACTGAAATTATTTCTGATGAACTTCCTAAATATGTAGAAAGATTAGATGAAAAAGATGAAGCAATCTTTTTGGCTGATGAAATTGAATATGAAATGAAAAAAAATCATATTGAAGGAAGTCAAATTTCAGTTTTATTCAGAACCAATTACCAATCTAGACCAATTGAAGAGGAGCTTCGCATCAGAGGAATTCCCTACAAGTTAATTGGTGCATATAATTTTTTTGATAGAAAAGAAGTAAAAGATTTAATTGCTTATATCAGAGTTGTAGCAAATCATAACGACGAATTAGCACTACTCAGAATATTAAATTATCCAAAAAGAGGAATTGGACAAACATCCATTTCTAAAATTGGGGAAAAATCTTTTGAAAAGGAAATCCCAGTTTTTCAAGTTTTAGAAAATCTTTGTCATGAACAGGGATATATTCTAGATATAAAAAAAAATACTGCTTCAAAAATTTATGAATTTTTAGAGTTAATTCAAAAATATAGAACTGAATTTTTTGGCTCAAATAAATTAACTGAAACATTAAAAAAATTCATAAAAGACATCGGGTTTGAAAAAGAATTTTCTTTAGAAGAATCAAATGAAAAAGTAATTAAAGCTAGAATGTTAAATTTATCCGAATTTATAAACATGATGTATTATTTTGAATCTGAATGGGACGAAAAACAAAAACCAACTTTATTCGATTTTTTACAAAGACTTTCAGTATTAACTTTAGATGAAGAACCTGAAAAAAAAGAAAGAGATGAACGAGTTCAATTAATGACAATGCATCTTTCTAAAGGTTTAGAATTTGATGTAGTATTTTTAATTGGACTAGAGGAAGGAATTATTCCAAGTAGCAGAACAATTGATGAATCAAATATTGTAGATGAAGAAAGAAGATTATTTTATGTCGGCATGACCAGAGCAAAAAAAAGATTAGTTTTAACACGTGCAAAAGAAAGAAGAAAATATGGGGAAATGTATTCAACAGAATCCAGTAGATTTATTTCCGAAATTTCAAAAGAATATTTAAATGATTTAAATATTCAAAGTCCTGATTCTGAATTTGATTTTTTAAAATCACTTGAGAGTTTAAAATGAAAAAATTTAGTTTCAAAAATAAAGATGTTTTATTTTTTTTACAGACAAATTTAAAAAAATTAGAATTTTTAAAATCAAAAAGAATCTTAATCACTTTTTTAAGTATTTTATTCATTTTAATAAGTTTAATTATTTCAAAAAAAATCTTTGAGACAAATTTTAAAGAAAAAATAAATTTATTTCAATTAAAAAATTCTTATATCAAAGATATCAAACTTAATTTTAATAAAGCTGCTGAAATCGGAATTTCAAATTATTCAATTTTTAATGGAATAATTTTTGAGGACATTAAAATTTCTACTGAAGAAGATTTCTCAAATAATAAAATATTTTTTTCCTCTGAAAGAATGGACATTCAAGTAGAAAACAGAAATGAATTAAAAACTATAAAAAAAATTATTTTTTATAACTCTAAGTTAAAAATCAATTTTTCAAATACTGAAAACGAAAAATTTTTAAAATATATTTTTGATTTAAATCCTTTGGAGGTTGAATTTCAAAATTTTGAAATTAAATTATTTAAAGATGAAAAAGAGTATTTTAAAACTTCTGAAAATTTTAGTTTAAAAATGAATAGAGAAAATTCTCAATATAGTTGGATAATGAATGATTCAAAATTTTTTCTAAATACTTTTTCAGGAGAAGGAAAAATTTCGAAACTCGAAAATGAAATTTTTTCAATTGGAAAATTTAATTTAAATCAATTTAAAATTATTAATTTATCTGGTTTTTTTAATGAACTTACGAATTTAAATCCAGAAAATGGTGATTTAAATGGTGTTATAGATTTTCAAATTTCACCAACTGAAACTAAACTTGATGGAAATGTAAATATATTAGATTTTAAAGGGGAATTATTCCAATTTAATAATATTGGTTCAAAAGAATTTAACTTAAACTCAAAATTTTCTTACTATAAAGAACAAATAGGTAAAAATTTTGAATCTTATTTTAAAAAAACCCTATCAAATCCTGATTTTGTTTTAGATCAATTAGAAACAATTTCAGAATCAAATTTGAAAAAAATAAAGATTAATTTTAGAATTGATGATTTAAAAAATTTAACTTCGAAATTAAATTTAGAAAATCGTTTAAATGTATCTGGAAAAATTGATCTAAAAGTTGAGTTTGTAGAAACAGGTAAACTAAATGATTATTATTTAGTAAATGGACTAGGTGAAGTAAAAAATTTTTATTTAGAAAGTTTTTCACCGAAATTAAAAATATCAGACTTTAATATGGATTTTTTTTGGAATAATGAAAAATTGAATATGAATAGTATTGGAAAACTGTTTAACAAAAATTTAGAATTTAATTTAATTTCTGATCTAAAATTTCAAAAGAATTCTGATACTAAAAAAATTTTTATTTCCTCAACTTCAAAATTTGATTTAAAATATTCAAAACTTATTTTAGAGGATTTTTATTCAATCTCTGAATCAATTTATAATTATATTTATGATGATATTAAAGAAAGACAAGAAAAAATGCTTCCAGAATCTTATTTAGTTTTAGATCCTTTTTATAAATTTTTAGTTGAAAATGCCAAATTAATTTCAAAAATTGAAATTTCTGAAATTGAAAAAAATGAATTAAATGTAAATTATGGAAAATTTTTTTTAGACTCAAAATTAGAAAATGGAATTGCTAATATAAATTTTTTAAAATCTGAAAAAGAAGCAAACTTTGGCTTTAAAAGTACAATTTATATTGATAGAAAAATTCCAACTGTTGATTTTAGACTAGAAATAGAAAATCTTTTTTTAAATCATAAATTGTTTGAGTTTTGTGATTCAATTTTTTATACAGATTTTTTAAATTTTCAATTTACATTTACTTCAGCTGGAAATAATTTTTCAGATTTTTATGCAAATAAATCAATTGCTGGTATATTTGAAGCAAACTCATCAGTATTTATCAAAAATGATAATTATTCCGATAAAATTTCTATAATGGAAAATTTAAAATCTCAAAAAAATCTTTCATTAAAATTTGCGTTTAGTGGTTATTCACAGGATTTGTATATTAATAACTTAAACTTAAATTCTGATGAATTACAAATTTTTGGTAATTCTTTAACTCTTAGAGGTGAACAAGGTTATAATTTTTCTGGTCAAGTTAAGAATAAACCGTTCAATTTAAATTTTTTTAAAAAAGGTGATCAATGTTACAAAAAAAAATAATCCTATTTTCAATTATTCTCATGTTTTTCTGTAAAGATAATTCAAAAAATGAAATTTTATTTCAAAAATTTGATACTTCTAAATTTGACGGAATGAAATGGAAAATTCTTCCCTCAAATAATGAATATATTAGTTTTGAAAAAGATAAAACTTTTCATTTAAAGGAAAATCAAAAAATTCTGCTTTATGTTTGTGAAGACAATAGAGGCTTAAGATTTCAGGTTCATGAATATGATACAACTCCACTTGGATATTTCTTATTTATTGAAAAATCACAATCTTCTTGGGGTGGAGTATTTGATGATAAAGTTGTGAGATTAGAACTACTCACCGAGATTCGTAAATCAATTCTAGAATAGTTTCTGATGCTTTTTTGCTAGCATTTTTTCCTAAACTTTTTTTTACTTTAGAAAGATTATTTTTCATTTCTGAATAATAATCTTTATCAGTAAAAAGTCTTAAAACTTCTTTAGAAATATTTTCTTTATTACAGTTGGATTGAATCAATTCTTTACAAATTTCTTTTTCAGATAAAATATTAACTAGACCGACATATTCAGTTAATACCATAGCTTTTCCAATTAAATAAGAAATTGTGCTTAATTGATAAATGATAACCATTGGTTTTTCAAAATAGGCGACTTCTAAAGTGGCAGTACCTGAAGCTACAATTACTACATCTGAATTTTGTATACATCTTGCTGTTTTATCAAAATAATAATCAATTTTTAAATCATTGTAATTTTCTAAAATCGAAAAAATATAACTCTCTTCACTTGAATTAATATTAGGAAGAAAAAGTTCCAATTCCTCATTTGTCTTTTGTTTTATAATTCTTAATGAATCCAAAATAGGTATTAATAATCTTCTGATTTCACCTTTCCTAGATCCTGGCATAATACATATTTTTCTTTTATTTTTTGAAGTTTTAAAATCTTTTTCAATTTTTAACTTTTCTTCCATTCTATCTGAAAGAGGGTGACCAACAAATCTAGAATTAATATTGTATTTATCATAAATTTTTTTTTCAAATGGAAATAATAACAAAATCAAATCAACCAATTTTTGAATTTTAAAAATTCTTTTAAATCTCCAAGCCCAAATTTGTGGTGAAACATAAAATATAATTTTAATATTTTGTTCTTTTAATTTTTCAGCTAAATACAAATTAAAACCTGGATAATCGATTAAAATTGCATATTTAATATTTTTTAGTTTTGCTTCATCAACTAAAGATTTAGCAATTTTTTTTAGTGGAAAATATTTAGTAAGTATACCAGTGAAACCAATTACAGAAAGACTTTCCATTTCAAATTTAGAAACCATTCCTTGTTTCTTCATTTCTTTTCCACCAATTCCAAAAAATTGAAATTCTTTTGGTAAACTCCGCATTAAATCTGCACCGAGTAAATCACCTGAATGTTCACCAGCTATTATTAAAATCTCTTCAGATATTTTTTTTTTCTTTTTTATAGATACCATATTCTTCTTTATTAAAACTTATAAAGTTAATTTTGTATTCATTTGCTTTATAAATAAATTCTTTTGGATTTATTACAATTGTTTCACCTGAGCGAATTGCAATTGTATCAAGTTTAAACTCTTTCATTGTCTCAAGCGTTTTTATACCTATAGTGGGTAAATCAAATCTATAATCTTGATTTGACTTTGTGCTTTTGCAAACTACTCCTCCTTTAGATTTCGAATATTGTCCACCTCTTTTAATTGCTTCATCAGTCCCTTCAATTGCTTCTAAAGCCAGAACCATTTTGTTAGTTACAATCACTGTTTGTCCAATATCCAATGTAGCCAATTCTTTTGCTAACTTCATCCCATAAACTATATCTTCAAATTTTTCTTTGGAAAGTTTTGAAGATGTATATTTTCCTTCAGTTAAAAATAACGAATTCAAATAAGTTTTCTGAGAAATAATTTCAATTCCTTCTTTTAAAAATTCTCCCGAAGCAGTAGAAAAAAAAGAATAATCGTTTTTGTTGATCATTTTTGCAATTAATGTAATTGCTTTTAAATCATACCGAAAAGTTTTTAGTATGATATCCTTATTCACTTTACCTAAAAGCAAAAGTCTATTTACATTATTTATTTTACAAGTCTTAATAACTTTTCCTATTTGAGTTATATAAACCGGTATTGTTCTACTTTTAAATTCACCTTCATAAAACTCTGATTCATTTATTGATAGAAATATTGGATCTTCATTATTTGCAATAGCTTCTTTCATTGCAATATGTGGAAGTTCACCAGCTCCAGCTAATATAGCTAAACGACCCATTTAAGATTTGTTGGTCGGTGTTGTTGAACTACTCGAGCTAGTGCTATTTTGGCTAGAACTATTATTTGAACTTGTTTCAGTTTTAGAACTTGAATCTGAAGAAGATTTTTTATAATCTGTTACATAAAATCCACTTCCTTTAAAAATAATCCCACTACCACCTGAAATCATTCGACTCACTGAACCTTTTTTTTCACAAAGACACTCTTTTAGATGTTCAGCACTCATTGGTTGAAAGTATTCAAATACTTTATCACATTCATTACATTTATAATCATATGTAGGCATAGTTCTATTTTTTTTTAATCATGTAAAAATTTCAAGACATTTTAATCATTGACTAAATTGAGAATTGAAATAATTTAAAAAATATTGTTTAGCAAGTTTTTAAAATTTATTTCTAGAAATATAGTTCGTTCAACATTTTTTTTTCTAAGCTTTGTCATAGTTATAGTCTCGTTTTTTGTTTATAAAAAAATTCAAAATAGAACTAAACTTGATAAAAAAATTTCTTATGGTGAATCTGTAAATTTTTTAGTTGTTGCTGGTTCAGATTCTGAAAATTTATTTTCATTGTATATAGAATTATTTCCGAAGCAGAAAAAAATTGCTCTTTTTTATATAAATCCATATATTTCTATTGATGAAAAAAAAATAAAAGATGAAACTTTACCTTTTTTAAAAACAAAATTGGAATTCTTAATAGATAAAAATATCGAATATACATTTAGCATCAAAGAAAATGATTTTTATAGAATTATTGATATACTTGGTGGAGTTGAAATCTTTCTAGACCCTTCAGTTTATAAACTGGATAAATCTTTAGTTGAAAATTTAGAGTCTAGATTTAATTCTAAAGAATTAAAAAATTTCCTAAAACTAAAAGAGTCACCTACCCCATTAGATTATTTAGAAAGATTAACAAGGCAAGAAACAATTACTTTAACGGTATTAGATTTAATTTATAATGAAAAAAAACAAATTCCAAAAGAATGGATTTATTTTTTTTATAATTTTTTTGATACAAACTTAAATGCTAATGAGATTTATTTTTTATTCACTTATTTAACTGAAAATAAATTTGCTACTTCAGTAACAGAAATGTCCTCTGAAATTACTGAAATAACTATCGGCAAAGAAAAAAAACTTGAACTTAAAATTAAAAATGACAAAGTAAATATAGCTTATAATAAATTTATTTCAGATTTTAAATCTGATGATTTTGGTGATGGAGAATTTTCAAGAATTGAAATTCTTAATGGTACTGAAACTGCTGGTTTAGCAAAAAGGGCAAAAAATTTTTTAAACGATAAAAGATTAAAAGTTTTAAGTACAGATAACTCTTCAATTGCAGGAGTTAAAGAATCAATCATAATTGATAAATCGGGAAATTCAGAGTATATAAGAAAAACTTCTGAATTTTTGGGAATAAAAAAAATTAGACATGCAATTCATAAAGAATCAGGTTTAGATGTAACTATTATTTTAGGAGAAGATTTTGAAATCAGAAAAGATAAAAAGTAAAAAGAAACTTAGCAGTTTAGACAAAGAGCTGGGTTTAAAAGAAACAAAACCTAAAACTAAAAGTTCCAAAAAAGATAATACTTCTGAAAGAAAAAAAATTATCAAAGATATAGTTAAAAGTCTGAATGAAAAAAAATGTGAAGATATCATCGCGCTGAATTTAGAAAATGTAAATTCTTATCTTTCTATTTTTGTTATTGCGACTGTTGCAACCAGCACCCAAGCAAAATCTGTAGTAAGAGAATTAGAAAAAAAAACTAAACATCTCAAAATGGGAGCTGGAAGTTTAGAGAAAAAAAATTCTCCTGAAGAATCTGGTTGGGCAATTTTAGATTTAGGAGAAATCATTCTACATGTTATGACAAAAGAAGTTCGAGCATATTATGATTTAGATAAACTCTGGGGTGATGCAGAAAAAATAAAAATCTAATCAAATATTCCAAGTTGCATTTTTGCATCTTCAGAAGCCATTAGTCTTGGATCCCATTTGGGATTCCATACTATTTCTACATTTGAATCTTTGACACCTTCAACTTTCATTGAGTTTGATAGAACTTGAGATTTTAAACTTGGACCTGCTGGGCATGCCATACTAGTAAAAGTCATTTTTATGTTTGCAATCCCTTCTTCATTTATTTTTATTTCATAAATTAAACCAAGATCTACAATTTTAATGTCTAGTTCTGGATCTTCAATTTCTGATAATGCTTCATAAATTGCTTTTTCTAAAATACTATTTAATTCCATTTTTTTCTCCTATAATAAATTTTTCTATAAAATGAAAAGGTAAAAGAACACATTCTTTTCTAGTTGGATATTCTTGAAATTTGTTTAAATAATCTAAATTGGATTTTGATTTTTCCGAGATAGAAAATTTTTTTTTAAAATTTTGAACAATACTAATTACAGTTTCAAAATCTTTACCTTGAATTTCTTCCAGTAAAATACTTGTGCTAACTTTTGAAATTGAACAAGACTCGGATTGAAAAAAAATTTTACTTAAAAAGTTATTTTGGTAATCTAAAAAAAAATGAATTTCATCACCACAAAGTCTATTTAAAATTTTATCTTCTTTTAAAAAACTTATTGGTTTTAAATTCCATTTTGAGTGATTAAGATGAGATAAAAAAAAATCATCTGCAAAATTATCTTTTAGCGACATTGGAAAAAATACCTATCACCTGTTTTAAACCTTCAATTAAAGCATCAACTTCTTCAACTGTGTTGTACAAATAAAAACTAGCTCTACATGTTCCAAGTATTTCCATTTTTCTCATAAAGGGTTGGCAACAATGATGACCAACTCTTATCGCAATTCCTAATTCATCTAAAATTGAACCAACGTCATGATGATGAACAGATCCAACATTAAATGAAATTACACCACCTCTTTCATCTGTATTATTAGTTCCATAAAGTTTTATTACATCCATTGATTTTAACTTTTCTAGAGCATAATTAACTAAACTAACTTCATGATCATGAATATTTTTCATTCCAACTTTATTTAAATAATCTATTGCTTCTGAAAATGCAATTACACCTGAAATATTTGGAGTCCCTGCTTCAAGTCTTGCAGGGAGTTCAGCGTAAGTTGAATAAGTATTGTGAACTTCGGAAATCATATCACCACCACCCATCCAAGGGGGCATTTTTTCTAAAATTTCTTCTTTGCCATATAAAACACCAACTCCAGTTGGACCTAACATTTTATGTGCAGAAAAAACATAAAAATCAACATCCAACTCTCTAACATTTGTTTTGATATGAGATGCACCTTGAGCACCATCAAGTAAAAATAAAGCACCCACATCGTGGGCTTTTTTTATAATAGGTTTTATAGTATGAATTGTTCCTGTGGCATTAGACATTTGCGAGCAAACAACTAATTTTGTTTTATAATTAATTATATCATCTAAATTTTCTAAGTTTAAAGTTGAATCTTCATTTAATGGAACAAATTTTAATATAGCACCTTTTTCGTTAGCTAACATTTGCCATGGAACGATATTTGAATGGTGTTCTAGTTCATTTAAAACAATTTCATCTCCACGACTAATATTTTCTCTACCCCAAGTTTGTGCTACAAGATTAATGCTTTCAGTTGCGTTTCTAGTAAATATCACAACTTTAGCACATTTAGCTCCTATAAACTCAGCAACTTTTATTCTTGTTTTTTCATAACACTCAGTTGCGTATTGAGACAAATAATAAATTCCCCGATGGATATTTGCATTTTCTTCTTGGTAGTATTTACCAATTGCATCAATTACTTGAAATGGTTTTTGAGAGCTTGCTGCTGAATCTAAAAAAACTAAATTTTTACCATTCATTGTAGTATTTAGAATTGGAAAGTCGGTTCTTAATCTATATGGATCTAAACTCATTCTTCCTCCAGAATTATTTCAATAATATTTTCTTTTTCAATGATTTTAAAAATCTTAATATTTTCTGTTGCCGGCATACAAAGAGCTTCACCAGTTTCTAAATTAAATTTTGCTTGGTGCCTTGGACACTCTATGCAAGAATCAAAAATTTTACCATTTGAAATAGGTTCTCCATCATGAGTGCAAATATCTTCAAATGCAAAATATTTATTGTTCAGTTTCAAAATTGCAATGGAGGATTCGAGAGTGTTATAAATTTTAATCCCTGAGTTTAAATCTGATTTTAAAATTTGTATATTATTCATTTTTTTTGTTTACCAATTAATTCTAAAAGTATAACTTCTTTTAATTCTTCATCAGAAATCTTATCTAATATTTCTTTAATAAAACCCTCAATAATTAATTCTTTAGCTTCATTCTGATTTATTCCTCTAGATAGTAAATAAAATAATTGTTCATCATTTACTTCAGAAACTGTAGCACCATGTGAACACTTTACATCTTCAGAAAATACTTCTAATTTTGGCATTGACTCAGCTCTAGCTTTTTTGTTTAAACTTAAATTATGATTTACTTGGCTAGCTTCAACTTTTTTTGATTCAGATGGAATATGTAAATTTCCAGTGAATATATGATGAGATTTATCGTTTACTAAAGTGCGGTATTTGATTGAAGAATTTGTTTGTGAAGCTAAATGATTTTCTTTAAATTCTAAATCATGAAATTCTGATCCATTTAAACTTCCTACACCAAAAACAGAAATTTCTGAATTTTCTCCCTTTAATCTATTTTCAATTAGAGTTTTTCCTTTATAACCACTTAAATAATAGTGATTAAGTTTTAAGCTGGAATTTTTATTTTGTTCAGTGAATAAATTTCTAACATGGATATCTGTTTTTCCGAATGAAGCAATTTCAGTAAATTCAACACTAGAATTTTCCTCTATTTCAAGATAAGTAAAAGGTAAAACTAAACTTAAATCAGAATTTTGTGATTTTATTTTTTCAATAATTTCTAAAGATTTATTTTTCTCCACAGAAAGAATTGTCATTTTAAAAAAAGAATTTTTATTTGAATCAAATTTATCTTCAATCATCAAATTTTCAGAAATGTTTGGAAAATATGAAATTTGGTTTGATAATGAAAACTGAAGAAGAGCAAAAAAATCATTTTTATACTCTCTTAATATATGTTTTAAATAGTATTCAAATTTTTTATCAATTTCTTGCTCTATATTAAAGTAACTAAATTCATTTTTAAGTAATTCTTTTAGATTTAAATTTCTTAGTGAAATTTTTCTCCAAGATTCCATTTCAGAATTTGGAAATTTTGATTGGAATAATAATTCAAGTGCATCTAGTTGAAATTCTTTAGTTACTAAATCAATTGATTTGTTTTGAATAAATTCTTTTAGGTTTTCATAACTGAATGGAAGTAACTCAGAAATTTTTATGCTGTTACCCATTCATAACCTTGCTCTTCCAATTTAAATGCTAAAGATTTATCTCCACTTAACTGTATTTTTCCATCAATAAAAACATGGATAAAATCAGGAACAATATAATTTAACATTCTTTGGTAATGAGTGATTAATAAAATTGCATTTTCAGAATTTTTATTTTTCAAAATTCCTTCACAAACAGTTTTTAAAGCATCAATGTCAAGTCCAGAATCAGTTTCATCTAAAATAGAAAGTGCAGGTTTTAAAAAACTCATTTGCAAAATTTCATTTCTTTTTTTTTCACCACCAGAAAAACCATCATTAACATATCTAGCAACAAAAGAATCATCCATTTTTAATAACTTCATATTTTCTTTTAATTCTTTTTTAAATTCTTTTATTGGAATATCTTTACCATTGACATTTTTTAAAATTGTTTTTAAAAAATTACCAACTGTGATTCCCGGTAAAGGAGTTGGGTATTGAAAAGATAAAAAGATTCCTAATTTGGCCCTTTCATCTGTTTTTAATTCAAGGATAGATTTTTCTTTAAATAAAATATCTCCTCCTGTAATTTCGTAATTTGGGTGACCCATGATTATATTAGATAAGGTACTTTTGCCTGAACCGTTTTTACCCATGATCGCATGTATTTCACCTGAGTTGATACATAGGTTGATTCCTTTAAGAATTTCTTTACCATTAATATTGGCTTTCAAATCAACAATTTTTAAAATTTCAGACAAAATTAACTCCTATTAACCAAACTTCTAAATATTAGACTTTCTTCAAGAGAGAAGTATTTACTTTTTCTAACTTATACTTAAAGAGAAGAATTAAAAATATTTAAGGCTCAAAATTTATTTTGGAAATAATTACAAATTGATTGTTTATTGAATAAGAGAATTGTATATATTTACATTGGTTTTCAATATCATATAAGACTTCTGAAAAGCTCCAATTCTTTTTGTGAAAATATGTTTCAGCTTTATGTTTAACAAAAAAAGGTTTCCAAGCAAAATTAAAATCTTTTAATTCATCTTTAATAAACCACTTTTTATCTTTTTTAAAATAAATTGGGCTTTGTTTATAACCATAAAAATCTGTTACAAATATTTCATAAGTAGAAATTGGTAATTTTTCAGTTATTTCATTGATTAATTGATTTAAACCAGATTTTGAAATTATTTTCCAATTAATTTCTTTAAATAATTTTTCATAAGAATTAATGTAGGAATCAAGTAATTTTTGTTGTTCTATAAGTTCAATAAATCTCATTCCAGAGAATTTTTCTAAACTACTTTTTAACTCTTCTGAATAAGTCGATTTATATTGAAAAGATGAATTTGCTTTAGAAAAGTAAAAACCTTGTAGAAGAGTTGCACCCATTTTAAATGCTAAATTTAATTCTTCTTCATTTTCAATTCCTTCAAATAGTAGTTCTGAACCTAGTTTTGCAGATAATTCTGCAAGTGAACTTAATACTTGTAAAAAAGAATTACTATTTAAAGAACGCCTCATGATTTTTATATCAACTTTAATTATATCAGGATGGATATAACCAATTCTTTCTAAATTAGAAAACCCAGCACCAACATCATCAATAGCAATTTTAAATCCATACTCTTTAAAAATGGTAATCATCGTTAAAAGTCTTTCTAAACTTCCTTTAAATTCTTCCTCTGTTATTTCAATTATAATTTTATTTTGATTAACATTGTATTTTTCTACTAACTGGACTATATGAAATCGAATAGGTTCAAGAAGTTCTTCTTTATGTAAATTATCCAAAAGACTTGGCATCATATTAATAAATAATCTATTTTCAGAACTTGAATTTTTTAGGTGTTTAATTGCTTTATCACGAATAATTCTGTCGATTTGAATTCTTTCAGTTAAACTCACATTTTCATCATGAAAAATTGCTCCAAGAGATTTTATTTCGTTTTTATCTGAAGTGTAATATCTTCCAAGGACTTCATATCCATAAATTTCTCGAGATATTGTATTTAATATAGGTTGAAAATGAGGTATAAAATTTTCGTCAGTTAATGAAACACCTTTTAAATGTTGAAAACTTTTAAACATACTTATTAGAGTATAATTTTTCAATTTTTGGTAAACGATTAATTTCACTATTTACTCTAGAAAATTAATTTTTGAATTGCAGTTTGCATAGGGATTCTGAATAAGTAAAACTACACTAAGTTTGCAGATAAATGATTAATTTAAGAGAAATAGTTAACTCAAGTAATACAATTGAGTATCGTTACAATTATATTGATGAACAAGATTTAAGATATATTTTTGCTACATTAAATCATATTTCTAATAAATTACAAAAGTCTTATTTATCAGAATATGTTTTTGTAATTTTAAAAGAAATGTTAATTAATTCTATCCGTGCTTGTGCAAAAAGACATTATTTTAAAATAAATCATTTAGATATTAATTCTGAAAAGGATTATGAAATTGGAATTGAAAATTTTAAAGATGAAGTTATTTTAAATTGGTCTGAGAAAAAAGACTTTTTGAAAGATAGTGAATACTATGTAAAATTAAATTTTTTTTATGATGAAGATAATTTAAAAATTTTAATTATTAATAATGTAAACCTATTAAAAATTGAAGAAAATAGAATTCAAACAAGATTAGAAGCAGCAAATAAATTTAATACTATTTTAGAAGCATTTCAAGATTTTTCTGATACTCAAGAATCAGCTGGTCTTGGAATTGTGATGGTTATTTTATTACTTAGAAATTTGGGTCTTACTAAAGAAAATTTAAAAATCTATTCCGAAAATAATCAAACAATTACAGAGATTAATTTTCCAAATAATATTTTTGAAAAAGAAATTATTTCAGAAGTTAAAGATAAAATTATTTCAAATATCCAAATGCTCCCTTCTTTACCAGATTCTTTAAGAAAAATTATGGATATTTGTAAATCAGAAAATTTAGAAATGATTAAACTTGCATCTGAAATTGAAAAAAATCCTTCACTAAGTGCTGATCTATTAAAATTATCCAACTCAACAAGTTTCATAACTAGAGTTACAGTTAAAAATATTTTACAAGCTACAAAAATTGTTGGCTCAAATAATATCTTAAGTATGTTATATGCTGTTAGTTCTTATAAATTAATGAAAGAAAAATATCCCAAAATGGAAAAAGAATGGGAACATGCAAATAAAACTTCAATCTTTGCATCTAAAATTGCCCGTGAAAATAATTTTTCAAAATTTGCTGAAGTTATTGCTGTGGGTGGACTTTTACATGATGTAGGGAAAATTTTACTTTTATCTATTGAGTCTGATTTAATGAAAAAAATTTCAATTTTATTAAAAAATAAAAATATTGAATCTTCTAAAGTTTTGGAGGAAAGTTTTATTGGAATTTCTCACACTGAAATAGGTAGAATGCTTGCGACAAAATGGAATTATCCTGAAGAATTAATTGAGATGATAAATTTTCATCACACTCCATCGATCTCCAATGAAAAATTTAGAACTCATGTTGAAATAGTTTATCTCGCAAATGTTTTTGCTAATTATGATAAAATTACAAATAATTTATTAATCTATGATATTGAAATATTACACAAATATGGAATTTCGAATCATAATGAATTTCTTGAAAAACATGTACAACTAGAAAAGTTTTACCTTGCCAATAAATCAAACCCAATTTTTGATTAATTTTTTTATCAAGAGTTTTAGGGCGATTCCGTTTTTAAAAATAGAAGTTAAAATATAATTTTAAATCTATTGTATAATCAATAACTTCTATTTTCAAAAACTGACCGGGCTTTTTGCTCCAATCTTTTGAAATCTACTGATTTAATAGAAAATTTTTATTTTTAAACAAAAGGATTTCCGCATCAATCCCTATCGCTTTAATTGAGTTGAAAAATAGGATTTGTTTTTATAATAAATTTTTCAGCTCTTCATATGCTTTTAAATATTTAGTTAGTCTTTTAGTTTCGTATTCACCAATTTTTGAAAGACGTTTTATATCCATATTATCTTCAAGATCATTTAGTTTCACCCTAATTGCTAGAGGATTTTTTTTAATTCGATTGATAAATTCTTCGTAAGGTTCCCCTTCGGAAGTTTTTGTGAGACATTTTAGTGCATCCAAAATTTTTTCTGGAATTCCTGCTTTTTTTAAATCTTCAAAAGTATATTTTGAATCTTCAACGACATCATGTAATATTCCTGTAATTTTTTCTTCATCATTTTTTCCTCTTAACCCAACTCTTATCACATGAAAAATATAGGTTTCACCATTTTTATCAAATTGATTTTTATGTGCATCAATTGCAATTTCAACTGCTTTGTTTAAAATTTCTTTCATATTAAAACCTTACTTGACAATTTATTTTGAACTAGGAAATTATAGAAATGAATTTTTTTAAAAAACTTTTTTTAGTTATTCTGATTTTTTTGAACAATGAATGTAAAAAACCAAATGAAATTGAATCGATCAATCGTTCAAAACGAGAAGACATTGATTTATATTTAATACCAAATAAATTTAATATTTTAGAAACTAAATGGCTTAGTACAAGATATGATTCTCATTTTGATAAAAAAGATCTAATTGAAAATTTACAAAAATATGGAAGAACTATTGCTGATTTAAAAAATAATCCTGAATACAATTTTCGTGAAAAAGATTCTGTAATTACTTTAAACGTTGGTAAAACCTCTCATTCAACTGCTTATGATTATGATACAAATATTCCAATTATATTTTATGGCAAAAAGTTTTTTTTGGAAAAAGAATTTAAAGAAGAAATCCACCAACAAAATATTGTTCCAACTTTAGCTAAAATTTTAAAAATTAGAAATCCAAATGGAGTAGAAACAAAAAGTTTAAACGAAACTTTAAAACCTTCTTGGTCAGAAAATTTACCAGAAATGATTGTTACAGTAGTAATTGATCAAGGTGGACAACAACTTTACTCAGCTCACCGAGACACTCCAGTTTTTATTAACCAATTAAAAAAATCTTCTAGTTATTTTCCAAATGCTAAAGTTGGACATTTAGATGCGCATACTGCAGTGGGTCATGCTGCAATTGGAACTGGAGCTTATCCAAATAAAAGCTCTGTTGTGGGAAATAGTTTTTTTAGAATCAAAGATGGAAAATTTTTTAAATCTGAAATTTACGCTCTAGAAGATAAAAAAGTTGAACCAACTGAACTACTCACAGAAACTTTAGCAGATGTATTTGACCATGAACATAAAAATGAATCTGAAGTGGTTTCTCAGTGTTATGCGTTAAGAGCTTCAATTGGAATGGCTGGGCATGGAAGTTTTCCAATTCCAAATTCAAATTATGTTGGAGATAAAGATTTTGTATATTGGTTGTCTTCTTCAGAAGTTTCTTGGATAACTGATAATAGGTACTATTCTCTTCCACAAAATTCTAGCAGATTTAGTCCACTTACCTACTTTCAAACTCATCACAAAGAAGGCTGGGCTGGATTAAAACTAACTTCAAAAGAAGAAGCAACCAAATCTTGGCCAGTTTTAATGGCTTCTCCTTCAGAAGTAAAAATGGAAACTGATACATTTATCAATGCAATTGAAACTGAAATTATTGCAAAGAAAAAAAATTTGGACCAACACACAGATTTTGCCTATTTAACCCTCAAAGCATCAGATGCAGCAGGGCATCAATTTGGCTGGGAATCAATTGAAGCAAAAGAAACTTTTAAAGAAATTGATAATAATGTAAAAAAAATTTATGAGTTTTTAGAAAAAAATTATGGAGATAAATTTATTTTAATTATCACTGCAGATCATGGTTGTGCCCCTCTTCCAGAAATTTCTGGTGGGTCTAGGCTCACAATTGAAGATTTTTTTGAACAAATAAATTCACTTTTACCAAAAGATAGAGATAAAAATAAAAGTTTAATTAAATTTATGACAGTGGCTCAAATTTCTTTAGATAAAGAAGTCATGAAAGAATTTAATATTTCTGAAGAAAAAATTAAAGAAAAGATTTTATCTATAAAAGTAGATAACAAACTTTTTTTTAAAAAACTGTACACCAAAAAAGATTTATGACTTCAATTTCTGACGGATACTTTGGAATTTATGGAAAAGATGTTGAAAAAGTTTTTAATGATTCGATACAATTAAAAACTTATGGAATGAGACTTGATTTTAAAACAAATGAAATTTTAGTTATCATAGACCCTATCATGGAATTTCATCGAGGTGGTGTGGGACGATCTGCAATGAATGGAAGCACAATTGCAGCAGCATTTGATTTAGGAATTGGTATGTCCATATATCTCACAGAAATCAAAGCAAATGTTGGCTCTGGTGTTGCTAGAATGGAAATCAAATATCATAAACCAGTAGATGGAAATATAGCCATTTTTAAATGTAAAATTGAAAGTATCAAAAAAAATTTAGTTTATTGTTCTGGGGTTTTACTTGATGAAAAAGAAAATCTTTGTGCATCTGCTACAGGGACATTGGTTGTGAAATGAATGATTAAATTATAAATTAATTTTTTTTGATTTTTGGGGCGAATTTCTAAAATGTTGACGATGTCAACATTGCTATCCATTCCCCAGAAGTATTTCCAACTAATGAAGTAACTTGAGCTGTCGCAATCTCAATTTTTCTTATTCTAGTCCCTTAACCCAAGCAACTTATAAACTGGTTCCATCAGTAGTAATACCAGCAGGATCTCTAAATCTTGAAGCACTTCCAATACCATTTGTTGCTTTAGGGGAAGATTATGGGTCACGATTTGAATTAGTGATTGGAATTTCTTCTGAAGTATTATTTTGTAACACAAGCCAAGCAGTGTCCAAATCAGAAACTGTTCCACCAATAGTAAAAGTTGGTACTGGTGTTGAACCTATCCAATCTTGTCTAATGGCTAGTAAACCCAAAGGGAACGGAAACAAAGATTTTTTTTTTGCGGAGCATAAAAGAAAAATTCTCCAAAACTTTTAATCAGATAATTCTATTCTTTTTTAAACTTTCTCAACAAATATTTCCAAGAAAAAAAGACTTTCTTAAAATTTTGGGTAATTAAATTTTACAATATGAATGATTTTCTAAAAAATTTAGAGCCCTTTTTTATCCCTCGTGAAGTTCCTGTTACTTTTTTTAAAACTTTACTTGAAGCAATTTATAAAATCGAAATCACTGGGGAAGAACATGTTCCAAAAACTGGTGGGGCTGTTTTAGTTTCTAATCATACTGATAGTTTAGATATTCCAATTCAAGGTGTGTATTTTCCACGAAAAATAACTTTTCTAGGCAAATATGAAGTTTTTACACCACAAGAAGCTTTTATACAATTTTTAAATGATAAAAATAATCCTTTGCTTTCACATCCGAATGTTTCAATTTTAAAAAATTTTTTAATAGATAGTTTAAATCAAGTTGGTTCTATTTATTCCAAACAACTTCAATTATGGGGCGGAATGCCAATTATCCGAAATTACCATGGAGAAGACGCCAAATCTGCAGTTAATTATTATGAAGAGCTTGAAAATTATATGGTTTCGATTTTAAAATCAGGTGCAATCATTTCAATTTTTCCTGAAGGAACAAGAACACTATCAGGTGTAATGGGAAGGTTTAAAGCAATGGCTGCAAAAATCGCAATTAGAGCTGGGGTGCCTTTAATACCAAGTGGAATTTCAGGAGCTTGGAATATGTCCTCACCAAAAGCAGTTCTATCTGGAAAAGCAAAAAGCACTTTGATTCAATACAATATAGGTGTACCAATTCTTCCTGAAGCATTTCCAAAAGAAGAATCAGAAAAAAAAGCATCCAAATTGTTAACAGAAGAATTAGAAAAAAGAGTTTATTTTTTAAGTAATCATTCTGAACGAAGAGGAAAGCCAAGAAGATTTGCAACGAAACTATAATGAGATTAAAAAACTTTTCTTAACTATTAATTTATTTTGCTCAATCATAACTGATAAAATGTTAAAGGGAAAAATTTTTTGAATAATGAGGAAATGGAAAACTTCTATCTTTTGCACAAATATAAGATAAACCTTCATAATCTTTTTGAAAGTAAAACTTAAAAAAGGAGTTCTAAACTAAAATCTATGTATTTATTTTTTAAAGCAATTCACATTATTTCTGTTATCTCTTGGATGGCAGGACTATTTTACATTTGGAGAATTTTTGTTTATCACTCTGAAACTGATTCTGTAGAAGTAAAAAAAACTCTATCGATTATGGCTGAAAAATTATATCGAATTATCATTAATCCTGCTATGATGGTTTCAGTTTTATTTGGTGGAATTTTATTTTATCTTCAGTGGAATTCATTTTCAAACATGATTTGGATTTGGGCAAAAATAGTTTTTGTAGTATTGATGATTGGAAACCAACATATGGCAAATTTTTATAGAAAAAAATTGGACTCTGGTGAAAAATTTAATTCTAAAAGATTTAGATTATTAAATGAAGTCCCAACCATTCTAATGATCACAATTGTTTTTTTAGTGATTTTTAAATCTTGTTAGGGCAAATTTTTTTTGTAGCGACTTTGCTAAAGCAATTCACTACAAAAAAAAACGGGCTTTTTCGTGGCTTCGGTCTCTTATCGGGCTAAAGCCACTAAGAGACTGCTTCGCACCACTACAATCCCTTTTGCTGGTCATTCGTGAATATAACCCCAACTTTTTAAAATTGACCGCACTTCTTCACCAACAATTTGATTTGCTGTTTCATAAGAATTTTTATTAATACGACTGGGATTATATATCCAAGGTAAATTAGTTTTTTCAATACCAATTGGTCTTTCTGAAACAGAAATTAGTTTTTCTGAATTTTCTTTATTTCCTTTTAGTACTAATCCCCATTTTCCTACACGATAATTGACTAATTTATTATCTTCATAAATTGTAATATCAAAACTAGAATCAAATTTTACAGTTTTAATTGTTAATTCTGAAAATTTATCAAATTTATCTCTTTTAAAACTAAGAGTTTTTTTGGACTCAATTTCCGTAGAAACTTCTGAGGTTGACCATGCAGAATAAATATCACCTGAAAGAAAAATTTTTCCATAATAAGATTTTTTATCAGGTAAAATAATTTTAAATGTATTTAATTCCAATGAATTTTCATTTAAAAGATTTCTATATTTTTTTAAAAGTTCTTTGTCAGAAATTAAATTGATTTTTTCATCAAAATCGTTTTCAATATCATATATTTCTTCTAATTCTTTTCCTATCAAAACTCTTCCAGAAATTTCAGAATTTGTATAAAACGGATACCTTCTTATGTATTTAAATTTTTCGGAACGTATGGACTCAGAAAGTCTTCCTTCTGTATAAATCAATTTTTCTTTTGCATTATCTAAACCAAAAATATTTGTACTCAAGTCAATCCCTCTGTATTCAAAACCTCTTTTATTTATATTAGAAAGTCCTAATATAGTTGGAGCTAGACTTAAATGAGAAGTTTGAAAATTTAATTTTTGATTAATAATTTTTTCTTTTTGTTTTGAACTAGGTTTAATAATTAATGGGACATGAATTTCTTCGTCATAATGAGTTACACCATGACCATATTTTACTCCATTCACACCATTAACCAAAGCAGTGTGATGGTCTGAAAATAATTCTCCATGATCTGAAGTAATAATTAACATAGTGTTATCATAAAGTTTTTTATCTTTTAGCTTTTTAATTAATTTTCCAATTTCAAAATCAACTTGATTTACCTCAGCCAAATATCTTTTAATTGTAGGATTTATTTTGTTTAAATTTTCTTTTGGTGAATTTTTTTCTAGGTTTGATAAAATAATTTTAGGTGGAGTATAAGGTCCATGTGGAGTATTATAATTGATGTGTAAAAAAAAAGGATTTTCAAATTCTCTATCTAAAAATTCTAAAGATGAATTTGTAATTTTTTCAGTGTCATCAATATCTTTTCCAATTTGAATTAATTCATGAAAACCGATATCTAAACCAATTCCAGTATAATCCAAAAAAAATACATTATTCATTATACTTGCTGTATAAAATTTTTTTTCTCTTAAAAAATTGATTAAACCTTTTTTTGGACTGGTATAGAATATTTTTTTTTGTTCGGGTCTAACTTCAAAATTTGTATTTCCAATTCCTAAATTCGAGGCATATTCTGAATAGAACATAGAAGTCATTGAAGGTTTAGTCCAGTTAGCATTAACAAAATGTGAAGTAAACAAAATTGATTCTTTAGATATCTCATCTAAATTGGGAGTTGTAAAAAGTAAAGATCCATTTGAACTCAAAGAGTCGTAACGCATAGCATCAACTACTATCAAAATAATATTTGAGAATTCTTTTTTTTGGTTTGCGGGAGTTAAAATTGGATGACCCAAAAAAAGGTAAGAATCATTTGAGTTCCATATAAATTTTAACTTTTTATCTATTCTTAAAATTTTTTTAAATGGATTCCATTTCTCATGATTTTCAACAAGCTCTGAATTTTCTTCATCTAAAATCCCATCAATTTCAATTGCAAGCCTGCCGGCTTTTTCACCTTTAGCAGATAAAATTCCAAAACATAATTCCAAGTTGTACACATCTTTTTCAATATCAAATTCTATACTCGAATTTGGGCTTAATAGAATTGCATCTTTTGATTCATTTTGAAAAATTGTTTTGTCAGTATTAAAAGTAATTTGGGAATTAATAAATCTTTTTTCTGGTAATTTTGAATAACGTGCAGTATTCTTTTTTAAGTGAAAATTTAAATCTTTTTTTTCATCAAATTTAAACCCAGTTATTTTAGCTTTATCTAATATTCTAGCTAAGTCAATTGTTTTGGATTCTTTTTTTACAAATTCAACTTCTTTATTTTGACAAGAAAGAAAAAATAAAATCAAAAAAATTCTAAAAGTCATTAGTCTAATTTAACAACACAAAGTAAATTGCAATAATTGTTTTTTTATTTTCTAACTCTAAGGTTGTAATCATTTCTTCAGAAAATCTTTATTTTGAATTGAAAAATTTTTTATTATCTAGATTTTATATACAAATCTAAAATTACAAAGCTTAGAAATTTTTAAACGCTAGCGAAAACGATCAACTCGAGGTAAAAATTTTGTAATTCATACTTACTAAGTGACTAGCAAAATTTTTACCAGAGAGGCGAGCGTGTTTTTTTTGTTGGCTGATAACTTCTAATGTTAGGATTTGAAGTAAATCTGCCAAAAAAAAATTCGCCCATTTTAATTCTTTATCTATAAAAAAATTAGTTTTGTTTAATCACTGGTTTAATTTTTACTTTTTGAAGAATTTTTTGTGGTTCAGCTGGAGCTTCTCCTTTTTTTACAGTTGTAACAAATCCTTCTGGAACTTCTACGATTTTTCCTTGAGCCCCGACTTGAATTAAACCTTTTGTACAGGAATATGTGTCTAAACCATCTTTGTCAGTTGAAGAAGTAAATTCAGTTCCTCTAACCCCAGCTACAGCAGTTTGGGTCACAACATTAAATTTGGGTTCTTTAGTTTCTTTGGAATGAGTTAAAAATTTAATAAAAGTTTCACCCACTGAAAGATGAATTGATTTTACTTTTTCTTGTTTAACTTTCATAATTGTATTTTCTTTTACTTGAACCATAACTTTTGGATCATCAAAAAAATAAATATCAGCAGATGAAGTTTCTTTTGTTATTATTGTATCATCATTTGCAAATAATTGATTTAGCTCTGCCTCTTTCCAATCAGTGTCATTTTCTTTTTTAAATTTTACTATTCCTAATTTTTTTGATAGTTTAGCAATATTTTTTACTTCAACTTTTTTTTTAGCTAAATGATCAGGAATTTTTAAAGTCATTCCCGGAACAATTTTATTTGGATTATCAACTTTATTGTATTGTAATAATTCTCTCCATTTTGAAGGATCAGATAAATATTCTTTGGAAATTTTGGATAATGTATCCCCTGATTGCACTTTATACTCTATTAATTCTTCTGAATAGATAAAAATAGTAATCAGTAAAATAAATATAAACTTGACTTTTTTCATAATAAAAACTCCTAATATAGTATACTATAATCTTTTACTTTTTCCACAATTTATTCACGAATATTTAGTTAAACATTAAATTATTCTTTACAAATCTAAATACTATGTAAAGCTAGCTCTAGTTTTAGTAAAGAGGAACTAGATGAAGGTAATTATAGCAGACGATCATGAATTGATCAGAAAAGCAATGGGAATAGTTTTACAAAAAATTCCAAATGCATCTATTGTTGCAGAGGCAACAACTGGAGATGAACTATTTGAAGTATTAAAAAAACATCCATGTGATATTTTATGTTTAGATATCTATATGCCTAAGTTTAAGTTTTTTGAAGCATTAGTATTATGTAAAAAAATCAACAAAAATATTAAAATTATTGTTCAAACTTCAATTGATGATCCATTTTTATTAAAAAAAATGTTAAAAGAAGATCTGCATGGAATTATTCTAAAAAGTGATCCTTCAGATATCATTGGAATTGCTTTTAGAACAGTTTATAATGGTAGAACTTTTTATTCCCCTACTATACAAGATTTAATAAATAAAGATTATATTGGTTCTTTACACCCAAATAAGTTAATTGATGTTCTAACTCCCCAAGAGAAAAAAGTTATGGCTTTAGTTGCTCGAGGTTATAAGAACAAAGATATTGCTAAAGAATTAGAAGTTCAAGAATTTACTGTTGACTTCCATAAAAAAAATATAAAAAATAAAATGAATATTAGCTCAAATGCAGAAATGACTAGACTTGCAATTGAGCATAGTTTAATCTAGTATTTAGGTGGCTAAATTTACTTTAGCCAAGTTTATATTATGAAACTATACATAATTTTATTTTATTTCCTATTTATTATTTTTTCTTTTGGTGAGGACTTTGAAATTTACAAAGTTCAGAAAGGTGATACTTTATCAAAAATCTGTAAAGTGCATCTTTCAAACCCTAAACAATGGCGTGAGTTATTAAATTATAATTCCATTCCAAGTCCAAATTTAATTAAACCAGGATCAGAATTAAAAATACCGGCTTCACTTAGAAAACAACAAACACAAGTTGAAGCCGAGCCAATAGCAAAAGTTTTAGATAAAGTTGGAATTTTAAAAATTAAATTTTTAAAAAAAGAAGATTGGAATGAAATTGAAAAAAACCAATTCTTAAATGAAGATGACATTATTAGAACAGCTGAAAGCTCAAAAGCTGAAATAAATTTTAATATTGAGCCAAATTCAATAATCTTGCTTGATGAACTCAGCATTTTAAAAGTTAAGAAAGATATTATATCAACTATTGAATTAAAATTAGGAGGAGCTAATATTAAATCTAAACATTCTAATATGGATAAAACTAAAGTAAAAGTAAATACTACTTCTTCAATTTGTGAAGTTAAAGGTGAAGAAGCAGAAATTTATTCCGATGAAAAAAAAGCTAAATATGCATCCTATAAAGGAAAACTAAATGTATCTGCTCAAAATGAAACAGTTGTTGTTCCTGAGGGATATGGAACTGTCGTAATAAATGGTCAACCTCCTGGTAAACCATTTAAAATTTTAGATAAAGTAACTATAACACCGATAAAGAAAAACTAACATGAAATATATAATTTATTTTTTTACAATTTTATTTGCCCTTACTTCTGAAGATAAAGGAAGATTTATTTCTATTGATTGGGAAAAAATTCCCGAAGCTAAGGAATACATATTACAAATTTCAAATTCCTCTGATTTTAAAAAAATCATTTATCAAGTCAAAACCAAAGATTCATCAGTTAAATTAAAACCTAGTCCGGATTATAAATTTGGTAGAATTGGTGCAATTGACAAAAATGATGTCCGAGGAGAATTTTCTGATATTTTTGAAGTTGAACAAAGAATTATTGAACCAAAAGTTTTTTTTCCTCTTGCTGAAAATATTTTACCAAAAGAACACTTAATCAAGTTAGAAGTTAAAGAAGAAAATCGAAGTAGTACTTTTTTTAAATTGAATGATGACGACTGGAGACATTATAATGAAGGGATTATACTTTCAAAAGAAGGAAAAAATCTTATTCAATATTATTCTGCTAATCAATTAGGTAAAAAAGAAGAATTTAAAAATAAAACTTATATTTTAGATAGCAAAGCTCCAATTGTTTATATTAAATTTAATGAAACAAATTCAACTGATTCAAGAATTTATTACACAAATAAGAACACTAAAATAGAAATAAAAGCTTTAGATGAATTTTCAGATGTTAAAGAGTTGCAGGTTTTTTTAAATACAAATTTAAAATCAATACCTGTGGATTTAGATAATGATACTTTTACAATTCCAAATAATCTACATGGAGAATTAATTCAATTAGCAGTTTATGTTGAAGATCGTTTAGGAAATAAAAATATTATTTATAGAAATTTAAGACATGATATTGAACCACCTTTACTTGATATTATACTTAGAACGAATAATGATCTAGAAAATTATTTAGTTTCAATTGAGCTAGATTCTATCGATGTTATTTCTGGTGTAAATAAAATTTACTACTCTATTAATTCTGAAAATTATCTACCATATTTTGATAAAATTTATTTTAATCAAGAAGGTGAATATATTTTAAAATTTTATGCTGTGGATAATGTAGGAAATAGAAGTGATTTACAAATTGAAAAAATTAAAATACCCAAAAAAAAAATTAAGGTTCAAAATTGAAATTTAGATTAAATATTTTTTTTCAATCTTTAATTTTATTAAGTTTAATTTCACTTGGTTCAAGCATAACAGTAGTTTATATCTTTAAAAATTTTGCTAAAACTATAATTGAAGATGATATTTTTGAAAAATATTTAAAAGAAACTGAATTTATAACTAGAAATTTGGAACCAATTCTTACTAATTATGAACATAAAATAAGTTTATGTTTAACAAAAGAATCATTATGTGATACAAATTTTATTCAACCTGATAAATTTAAAAAAAAAGATGGTATTGAAAATCTTGAAACAATTTACAAAGAAAAGTTTTATTCTTCAGAAAAAACAGGTGAGATTTATTTAGTCAATTTAGTTGATGATAAAGAAAAGTATTGGATCAATCTTAGACAAATTTATGACGCTTTAATTGATATTTCTGTTAGTAAGGAAGATTATATTCTACTATTAAATAAAGATGGTAGAGTAGTTTTAAATATTAGTAGCCCTTATGAAATAGGTAAGTTTTTAACTATAGACAACGATACAAAAGCAAAATTAGATATAGATATTACTAGCAGTAGTTTTTATATGATAGATCAAGTTACAAAATTAAAAACTATGAACTTGTTTCATACACTTCCATATCTTAATTTAAAATTAGTAGTGGGAAATGAAAACAAAGTAGTTTTTTTTGATTTAAATAAAATAGAAAATTTTTTATATAAAATAATTTTAATTTTAGTTCCTTCAATTATTTTAATTGCTTATATCATTTCTAGATACCAAACAAAACGTATAGAAAAAATTTCAACTGCAATAAAAGAAATTAATAAAGAAAATTATAATTATAGGATCTCTAAAGAAAAACATTTATTCGAAGATGAAGTTGAAGATTTAATTGGATCTTTTAACCAAACTGCTTCTGAGTTGGAGAGATTTAACAAGATGAACATTGATAAAATTCTAGATATGAATACTAAACTAGTTGAATCAAATTATGAACTTGCTGAAGCTAAATCTCTTGCTGAAAGGGCAAATAAAGCAAAAACAGTTTTTTTAGCGAATATGAGTCATGATATTCGCACACCATTAAATGCAATTATTGGTTATACACAGCTTTTAAATTCAAATGAGGAGTTCCAAAAATTACCTGAAGAATTTATAACAAGCCTTGCAAATATTGAACTCAGTGGAAAAAATCTTGCTGAGCTAATTAATAATATATTAGACTTATCAAAAATAGAAGCTGGAAAAATGGAGATTTATGAGGAAAGTATTAATTTAAAAATTTTAGTTCAAAGTATTTACTCAATAAATAAATCTCTTTTAGATAAAAAAAATTTAGAATTTATTTATTCAGTAGATACAGAACTTCCAGAATTTATAAAAGTTGATAGAACAAAATTAAATCAAGTGCTTATGAATTTAGTAAGTAATGCAATTAAATTTTCCAAAGAATCCAGTAAAATTTATTTAAAAGCTAAAAAAGCCACAGGTAATATTATGTTTGAAGTGAAAGATGAAGGAATTGGTATTCCTAAAGAAAAACATAAATCAGTTTTTCAAGCTTTTGAACAAACAGATAGTAGTGTGACCAGTAAATTTGGTGGAACAGGACTTGGATTAAATATTGTAAAAAAAATTGTAGAGTTGTTAAAAGGGAAAATTGAACTTGAATCAGAAGTTGGACAAGGTTCAAACTTCAAAGTTACAATTCCACTCCAAGTTTCGGCACTAGAAAAAGAAATTCAAAAAAATTTAGTTAAACTAAATTTTAATTTTAAATACACTGTTTTAGTAATTGATGATAATTCTATGAACTATGATATTTTAAAATTTCATTTAAAAAAAATTGGATTAAAAAGTAATTATGCCGAAGACGGTGAAGTTGGACTTCAAAAAGCAATCCATGAAAAACCAGATCTAATTTTACTAGATATTCATATGCCAAAAATGAATGGAATTCAAGTTAGAAAAGCTTTGATAAGCAGAAAAGATACTTCCTCAATTCCTGTTATAGTAATGTCAGCTGATGTGTTTAGTGAAAATAAAAAAGAAGCTATAGAAGTTTCATTTACAGATTTTGTTTCAAAACCTATCGATTTTAAAGAATTAAATGAAGTTTTAATTAAATACCTAAAAATTGATTAATTTCTACCAGACTTCTTTTTTAAATTATTTATATCAATTTCTCTAAATAAATTATCATAAGGATAATTAATCATTTCTTTATACTGTTGCTTTGCTTTTTCAATATCAAAAATTCTTTCTGAAAGTTTTGCAAAATAAAAATGTGCTGTTTTAAAATAATAAAAATCTTTTTGTTTAAAATCTTCAAATGGAATTTGGATAAATAAGTTAAATGATTTAGAATCTTCTTTTTTTAAATAATGAAAAATCGCTTTTGCAATTTTAAAACTAGTCAAATCATTTGACTCTTCAATTTTTTTTAAAATTCTTAAAGCTCTTGATTCCATTTGGTCTTCATAACCAAGAATCATCAGTAAAATTAATGAATCGTTTTCATATGGATTGTATTCATGTGATTTAATTAAATAGTATTCGGCTTTTTTTCTATTTTTAAAAAAAATTTCTATATCAGCAAGATGAATATAAGTTCTATGATAAACTGGGAGAAGTTCAACAGATTTTAAAAATTCAGTTTTTGATTTTTCAAATTTTTTTGTGATAAAATAAAATCTTCCCAAATTGTATCTAGCTTGAAAATGAAGTGGATCAAAATTTCTAATTGCTTCAAGTTTATTTATTCCCAAATCAAAATTTCCTTCTTCAAATTCTTTTATTGCTTGGTTATGAAACTCACCTAAATTAGTAAATTTTTCTCCATTATAAAAAAAGTCAATTCTAGATTCAGGAGGTTTTTCTTTTAAACCTTTTCCTTTACAAATGATAAAATCATTTCTATTTCGAACAAAACTTCCTCTTGCAGAATACATTTCACTGTAATTTTCATTATCAGGATATAAAATTGTATTAAATTCTTCTTTTCCAATTTGAATCGATTGTGAAACTAAATCAAATGAAATTAAAAATAGAAATTGTAATAGTAATAAAAAAAATGGCTTCATGGAAGATTTAGTTCTTAGATGTAAAAATCTTAATTATAATATCGGTTATAAAAAAATTTTCCAAAACTTAAACTTTGAAATTTTTAAAAATGATAAAATTTTACTTCAAGGGGAAAATGGGGTAGGAAAATCAACCCTTCTTCAGTTAATTTTAAATTATAATAAAAATTCATCTTTTGAATTTAAAACAAACAAAAACCAAAACCATCTTTCATATCTTGGTCATAAAAATGGGTATTATGCAAATTTAAGCCTTTCTACAAACCTAGAATATTTTAATTCTATTTTAAATTTTCCAATTTCCAAAGAAATAATTCTTAATTATTTAAAATTATTTAATTTAGAAAAAAGAATTTCAGATAAAATTTCTATATTTTCTGAGGGAATGAAAAAAAAAGTTGGAATCATCCGAGCATTAATTTCGAAACCAAGTTTATTATTACTAGATGAACCGTTTAATTCATTAGATGAAAATTCATGTAATGTACTAACAAAACTTTTAAAAGAAGAATTTCAAAATTCTAGCATATTAATTGTTTCTCATGATCCAAAGCCAGTTTTAGAATTTGCAAATAAAAAAATGATATTAAAAGATAAATCGATTCAGTATGTTTAAAGCAATTTTATTTAAAGAATTAAAATTACTTGGCTCCCTTTTAAACAGAATTTTATCTTTTTTAGTTTTGGTTTTATCACTTTTTTTTATTTATCATTTTGCCTTAGAAAAAAATTCAAAACTTAGTATTGAATCTTTAATTGGAATTAAATGGACAACTATTTTTATTTTATCTTATATTTTAATTTCTCAAATCACTGAGGATGAAAAAGAATCTGGTGCTTTTGAAATAAATCAAATTTATATTTCCAGAAGTTTTGAATTTATTTCCAAATCCATTTTATGTTTTGTTGGACTATTTATTGTATTTCTAATAGAGAACTTTTTTATTTTGATTTTATTCGAAGAAGGTAAAATTTATTTTAATAAATTTCAATTTGTATTTATATTTCATTCTATTTTACCAATTTTGTCTTTAAGTTTTCTTGGAATTTTAGCATCTGAACTTGGTTATGAAACCGAAAAAAAAGAGTTGATTTTACCAATTTTACTCATTCCACTCATAATACCTGTTTTATTATTAACAATTCAATCTGAAACCAAACTTATTTTATCCGGAGAATTCCAAATCTATTCAATGCTAGTACTTTTTTCCTTTTCTATTTTGTACCTATCTTTAGGATTGATTTTGAAAGAGTATATTTTATCATGAAACTAAATTCTATTTTTATTTATCTAATCTATTTTTTATTGTTAATCATTTTTCCTCTTGCAGTTTTGGTATCACTAAATTATCCAAATGTAATTTTGGAACAAGGCACTGCACATAGAATTTTTTATTTTCATGTTTCAGTTGCTTGGGTTTCACTTTATTCTCCAATTTTTTCAAGTTTTTTTTCACTGGTTTACTTAATTAAAAAAGATTTAAAATTTGATCTGTATGCATTTAGTTTAAACCAAATTGGATTTTTATTTGCAATTGCTGTTTTGTATTCTGGACCAATTTGGGCAAATTCCGCTTGGGGAACTTATTGGGATTTTACTGATGCTCGCCTTCAAAGTTTTTTAATTTTAGTAATTTCTTTAATTGCTTATTTTTTATTTAGAAATTTCATTTCTGATCCATTTAAAAGAGCTAAACTTTCTTCTTTTTTAAGTATTTTATGTTCCTTAAATGCAATTCTCACTTGGGGTGCAATTCGTTGGATCGAAAATCCAGGAAATCACCCAGGATCAGTTCTTGGAAAATCAGGAATGGACAAAGATATGAAATTAACATTTTGGTTAAATGTTTTGGCTTATCATATTTTATTTTTAAATTTACTAATTATCATGATTCGAAAAAATAAACTAGAATATAAATTAGAGGAAATTCGTGCAAATAACTTATAAAGGCAAAGTTAGAGATGTATATGATTTAGGTGATAAATTATTCATCACATCTTCAGATAGAATTTCTGCGTTTGATGTTGTATTTGATGAATTAGTTACAGGAAAAGGCATTTTACTCAATTCCATTTCCAATTTATGGTTTAATTATTTTAAAGAAATTCCAAATCATATTTTAGAAACTGTGCTTTCTAATTTTCCAAAAGAATTCCAAAAAGAAGAATTTAGAGACAGATCCATTCTTGTAAAAAAATGCAAACGAGTAGATTATGAGTGTGTAGTCAGAGGTTATATTTCTGGTTCAGCTTTTAAAGAATACAAAGAACATGGAACAATTGCAAAAAAGAAAATTTCAGAAGCTTATAAAGAATCTGAAAAATTGCCAGAACCAATTTTTACACCGGCAGTAAAAAACGATACAGGTCATGATGAAAATATTTCTGAAGAAGAATTAAAATCAAGAGTTGGAGAAGAATTATTTTTAAAACTAAAAAATTATTCGTTAGAAATTTATACCAAAGCACATGATAAATTAAAAAACCAAGGTCTCATTTTATGTGATACAAAATTTGAATTTGGTTTTGATAATGAAAAATTAATTTTAATAGATGAACTTCTCACACCAGATTCTTCTCGTTATTGGGATATGGATTCTTATCAAACTGGAATTTCTCCACCTAGTTTAGATAAACAAATTCTCAGAAATTATTTAGAAACACTTGACTGGAACAAAAATCCACCAGCACCAAAATTGCCACTAGATATAATTGAAAAAGTTTTACACAAATACAAAGAATTACAGGAAAGAATAAAAAAATGTTTGTAGGAAAAATAAATATTACTCTTAAAGAATCAGTTTTAGACCCGCAAGGTCAAACTGTAAAAAAAGTTTTACACGACCTTGGAGAAAATTCAGTTCAGGACATTCGAGTTGGAAAGTACATTGAAGTAAAACTAGATTCCAAAAATTTAGAGCAAGCAAAACTCGATGCAGATAGACTTTGTAAAACTATTTTAGTAAATGAAGTAATTGAGTCTTACCAAATTGAGGTAAGCCAAATATGAAATCTGCTGTGATTCAATTTCCCGGATCCAATTGTGATAGAGATATTTTTTATATTTTAGAAAAATACTATTCTCACAAAGTAGATATGATTTGGCATAAAGAAAATTTTGAAAACAAATATGATTTGGTTGTGATTCCAGGTGGATTTTCTTATGGAGATTATCTCAGAACAGGTGCAATGGCTCGTTATGCTGTTGCAATGAATTCATTAAAACCTCATATTGACAAAGGTGGAATGGTGCTTGGAATTTGTAATGGATTTCAAATTTTAACTGAAGCAAAACTTCTGCCCGGAGCACTCACAAGAAACAAAAACTTAAAACATATCTGCAAAAATGTAAATTTAATTAAAGGCTCAAATGAAAATGATTTGACAAAAAAAATTAAAGAAGATAAAATTTTAGATGTACCTATCTCACATGGTGAAGGTTGTTTTTATGCGGATTCAGAAACCCTAAATGAATTAAATTATGAAAACAGAATTTTATTCAAATACTTTGGCGAAAATCCAAATGGCTCAGTTGAAAATATTGCAGGAATAACTTCAAAAAATTTTAAGATAGCAGGACTTATGCCTCATCCTGAGAGAGCAGTTGAAGAAATTTCTGGTTCTACAGATGGAAAAATTATATTTGATTCTTTTTTTAATTTAAACTAGGTAAACAGAATGAAACTAAGTCCAATACATAAAAAAAAAGTTTTAGTATTAATACTAGGCGGTGGAAAAGGAACAAGACTTCTTCCACTAACAGAAAAAAGATCAAAGCCTGCAGTTGGTTTTGGTGGCAAATACAGATTAGTTGATATTCCAATTTCCAATGCGTTAAATTCTGGATTTGAACAAATTTTTGTTCTAACTCAGTTTAATTCTTATTCACTAAATCGTCATATTTCAAGAACTTATAATTTTCAGTCTATTCACAAACAAGGTTTTGTAGAAATTATTGCAGCAGAGCAAACTATTTCCAATCTCAATTGGTTTGAAGGAACTGCAGATGCTGTGAGAAAAGTTTTACCAAATTTAGATGATTACAAATCAGATTATATCATCATTCTCTCTGGTGACCAACTTTATAATATGGACTTAAATGAATTTATGGAAATGCATTTATCTGACCCAGAAAATCAAGTTACGATTGCTTCAACTCCTGTTAAAGAAGATATTGTGTCTGGTCTTGGAATTCTCAAAAAAGACAATTCAAACTGGATAACTGGTTTCTACGAAAAACCAAAAGATCTTTCAGAGGTGGAAAGTTTTCAACAGCAAAATGGAACTTATCTTGCTTCGATGGGAATTTATTTGTTTAATACAAATACATTAAAAGAATTATTAAACGATCCAAGTTTTACAGATTTTGGAAAAGAGATCATTCCAAATGCTTTAAAAACTCATAAAGTTAAAACTTATGTTTATGATGGCTACTGGGAAGATATTGGAACTATCAAAGCTTTTTTTGAAGCAAACCTAATGCTCACAGATGATTTCCCAAAATTTAATTTGTATTTAGAGGCAACACCATTTTACACAAGAGCAAGAGCACTTCCACCAACGAAAGTAAACGGTGCTAACATTACTAGAACCATTTTATCAGAGGGTTGTATTATAAATCATTCCACAATTTATCGAGCAGTGATTGGAGTTCGTCAAGTAATTGATTCTGGAACAAGCATTGAAAATTCTGTTATCTTAGGTGCAGATTCTTATGGTACTTTTGACAAAAAGGGTCTTGGTGTTCCTGTGGGAATTGGAAAAAATTGTATCATCAAAAATGCAATTATAGATAAAGATTGTTATATTGGTTCTGATGTAAAATTAATTAATAAAAATAATTATGAAAACTACCAAGATGAATATGTTCATATTTCAGATGGAATTATTATCATTCCAAGAAGAGGTGTGATTCCAAATGGTTATGAAATTTGATTGGGCGATTCATTGCTTAGTATCGCCTAATACTGATTAGTCGAAACTAATCAATGACCGAGCTTTTCGCTACTTCCTAAGACTGCTGTCTTAGGAAACGCTGTAATCTCTATCGCTTTGTATTGAAAAATTATTTTTGAATAATCAAAATTATATTTAATTAATTTTTTTGTTTATTCTTGTTTGATTCCAATCATCTTCTAAAAATCTTTTCCCACAAAACCTAGGAATAAATCTGCAAATTCAAATAAATTAATTTCGCAACTTACTCCCAAAATAAATCCAGCTCTGAATTTTATTCTGCCATAATAATTTTTGGGAACATCATAAATTTGTTTTTCATTTGAAATAAAATAATTTTTTTTCTCAAAATATGACTTGGTTTATCTGAATTAAATTTATCAAAATAAAGTTTCTCATAAATACCCAAATTAAAAGTTTTAGAACCCTCTTGAAATTCAAAAAATTGAAATTCAGATGCTTTCCATCCAATCAATTCTGTCCCTTGAAATATCCCACCATTCAAATCGCTAATTCCGATTTCAAATCCATATGAAGAATCTATTCCAAATGAAATTATATCAGTTGAGTCATTTATCTTATCTTTTAAGCTTGCACTGTTTAAAAATGATAGAATTAAAAAAATTTGATTCATAATTTATTTTAAATTTTTATTTCAAATTCTTTTCTATCTAAATCCCAAAAATTCAGATTTCTAAAATTAAAACATTTTCAAAATTTGTTCCTTTGTAAGTTTTAATTAAATCAATTTCATTTCTAAAAATTGGAATCAACTGAACAAAGATAATATTAGGAAAATGTTCTTTGAAGATGATTTGTTATTCAGTTGTTAAAATTGGAGAGCAAAAATAAATACCCTTAATGATTAGAACTGAAAAGCAATTTTCTTTCAGTAAAATTAGATATTTTTTCCATTGAAGATAACATTAATTCAATTAGTAGATAAAAAGGATTTAGAAATCAATTGAAAATTTATTAGTAAAATTAAAAATTTCAATTAAGTTCGTTTTTTGGAAAACATTTTCAAAACAAAATCAGTTAAATAGATATGAAAACAAAATTTATTTTTACAAAAAAACAAATTGTAGAACTCAGAGAAATGGATGAAACAGTTGGAACTTCTTGCACCCTTTTAATTCCTGAAGAATATTGGGAAGAGCTGCACCTAAAAATTGAGACAAAAGGAAACCTAAAAAATTATTTTTCTCATTTACTAAAAAAATATGAAATTTATTTAAAAAGCGGAATTGTGCCATATTCTATTCGCCTAAAAACTGAATACCAAGAGAAGGGACAAAATTTGATCAGAAAAGATTTTGAGCCATATAAGAGAGATTGGTTTGTAATGAAACTGTATAGATCAGCATTTAATTTTTCGATCAATAAACTTTTTGTGTTGCTGCTTCGCCTCGATTTGATGGATTTTGCTGAAATTGTGGAATCTTCCGTAAACCTCGACTTCCCCGTTGCAACGGGTAAAGAGTGGGTTTTCCAATACGGGGATTTTTCCAAAACAATAAAATCTACCAATACGAAAGAATTTTCCGGTTCGGATAAATTTTTCAACACAGTAAAGTTCGCTTAACTAACAAATTTTCCATAACAAAAAAAAACCTCAATACATCTTTGTGCAAAAGTTTTTCAATATTAAAAATCTCTCACTACAATCACACTCACAAGGTTTTCAAAACTGAAAAATTGATTTAAAGTTATTATTACAAAAGATTATACGAAACTGAAAACACATTTTTCTAAATCCAAAAAATTACAAATCGAATCGAGTAAATCTTTTTGAAGAATTTTGGAGCTAGAATGGAACTTCAAGAAATCAAATTTATTCAAAAAAATCTTGTTTGGTTTAAAGTGATCAAATAAACTTGCAAAACTGAAAAATTTTTCTTATTGAATATAGTTAAGCTAAATAAACAAATTTCAAAACAGAATGCTAAAAACAAATTTCTATTTTTAATAAAATTTTAAAAATACTTTAAGATCTGCGAAAGGGATTGAAGCGTTTCCCATAAACATAAATATCTATCGATTTTTAATATCGAATGAGATTGGTTATGGGAAGTAGCGAAAAGCCCGGTTTTTCCTTTTGGAAAAAAAAGTTGAATGAAGAATTAATATCAATTGAGATTATTTATTTCCTAAATCTTGCTTTAAATGTAAAAGCATTCACCATACAAGCTTGATTTTCTTCATTAAGTTTTATGGAAGATTAGGGAAAAATTCGCCCAGTATTTGTTAAATAAGGTTGATAAATACTCACTTCTTCTTTATATTACACAAAGAATCATCGAAATAATAAAAACAAATTTGACTTTTACTTTGGTATAATTTCTTTTAAAATAAAAAGGAATATTTTGTGGATTCAACTAGGTTTTCAAAAATTACACCCACTCTCGCTGAAGAGTTAAGTAGATACATAAGGCTTCTTGCTAAAACTGGAAAAGGTTTATTCAAAAAGATTTTATATGACCCACTAGTATATGCAGGTTGGGAAAGACAGATGAAATACAACGATACTAAATTCATTATGGCAAGAATTGATGAAGCTAGGTCTGATCTCGCAAAACTTAATACCCTTGGACCACTTTGTAAAAGATTAATCTCTCAATCACTTTTGGAGTCACCAGCAAGCCTTGGAAATTCTAGTATATTTTTTTTGGATAGAATTGGCTCTGTTGCTGTACTTGCAAAAAGTGAAGAAGCAAATGAATTTGTCTCAGTGATTAAAGACCCACTTACAAATTTTAATAAAGATAACCAAGAGAAAAAAGAAAAATCTTTTGAAGAAAGTTTAGAACATATTTCAAACGAAGAATTAAAAGATGCACTTTCTCCAGTTGAACTTGGTAAACATGAAGTCAAAGTAAAAATAGAAAAAGAAGCATTAGCTTTATTTAATCAAATTTCTATTTATAGTAAAAAAGATGATATTGGAAGATGTAGAAAATTACTTTCAAATTATTTAATTCTTTTTGCAGAACAAGAAAATAATAATAGAGATGAAGTTGAAAAAGTTATTGAAGCATTAAACACTAGATCAGCAAATTTTTCATCAGAGCTTAATGATTTTATTGCAATACAATTGTACTACATGATCTATTCTGGAATTTCAGAAGGAGATTTAAAAAAAGCAATTCAAGGAATTAGAAAATATGCTTTTACATTTCAAGGAAATCCTGAAATAAAATATTTTATGGAAATTGATGAACTAGAAAGAAAACTTCAATCAGTAATTACAAAAAAAGATTTATGGTCTAAATTAAGAAAAGAAACTATTTAAGGAAATTTTATGGAAATAACAGAAACAACTTCAAAAGATGTTTGGGTATTAAAACCATCCGGCTCTATGGATGCACATACTTCGCCAAACTTCAAAACAAAACTAGAAGCAGGAATTGCTTCTGGAAAAATTAAAGTAGCTATAGATATGCAAGCTATAACCTATCTCTCATCTGCTGGTGCTGGAGCATTACTTGCAGGACTCACTGCATGTAAAAAAAAATCTGGTGAACTTAGACTTTGTTCATTTCAAGCTGGTGTAAAAGATGCATTTGAAGTTATGGGTTTTTCAAAAGCATTTAAAGTGTACATGGATTTGGAAAAAGCATTGGAAGGATTTTGAAATCCAAAAAAATTTCATTCACAAATTCACTTTCCAATTTAGAATTTGTCAGAACTGAAATTATCTCTTTTTTAAAAGGTTTTTGTTCAGATAAAATTTTGAACAGAATCGTTTTATCAATCGATGAAGCCATTTCAAATTGTATTGAACATGGATTTAAAGAAGGAGAAATTTCTGAAATAGATTTGGAAATGAATATAGATGAAAAATTAGCAAAATTTATTTTGGTTGATTCTGGAATTGAATTTGATCCCACAAAAAAAGAAAGTTTGGATATAGACAAACATTTAGAAATTGGAGAAGATGGTGGGGTTGGAATTCATATATTTCAAAAAATCATGAAAGTAGAATATGAAAGAATAAATAACAAAAATAGTTTAAGTTTATCAAAAAATTTGAGGGATGAAAATGAATAATTGGACTTGGAGAAAATTGATTCCTGGAATTCGTTTTAAATTATCATTATTTACGATCATTTTTTCTGGAATCATCATTTATCTGATGTCAAACTTATTTATTTACCAACAAAAAAAAGCTTTGTTAGAAAGTTATGAAAAAGAAGTAAAAGCTTCCAAAAATTATATTGCTTCAATTGTTTTAGATTTAGAAGGAATTTCTAGAATATTAATTTTAATTGAAGATTTTAGAGATAGAATTTCTGTTAATCAAAAAATTTTATCTGCAAATAAAAAAACTTATTTTGTAGAAGAAAAATCTTTATTTGGCTTTAAAGTAAAAAATGATTTTGGGATTGGAAAAATTGGAATTGGAAAAATGACTTTAGGTAAATCCGAAGTTAAAGGAAAAAAATTAGATACTTTTTTTTCAAATTATTTTTCTGAAAAAGATATCAAAGAAATTGAAGATAAAATAAAACTTCAATTTCAAGATGTAGAAGGAAATCCAATTTCTGATAAAACTTTTAATGAACTCAAAAAATTTGCAAAAGAAGTTGTTAAGTCTGAAAATGAACTAGAAAAGGATTCTGAAAAAAATGATTCAAATCAAATTTCAAAAGATAAAAAAAAATTAAGTTCAGTAAAATCTATTTTAAGAAAAGAAATTTTAAAATTATTTCAAGAAGAACAAAAAAGAAGAATTGAAGAATTAGAACTAGAAACTTCTAAATTTAGAATTCAATCTTTTTCCTTACTTAGTTTTGGGGAAAATTTAGAACCAGTAATCGGATTTGATACAAATGTGTTTGAGCCAAATTCTTTTGTGAACCAAAAAAAAGTAGAAGATCATTTAGAGACAAATCTAGATGAGTTTCTTTTAAAGTTAAATAAAAATGAAGAGCTAGATTTAAATAATTTTAGATTTGAATTTGATGGAAGAAATTATGGAACTTCAAAATCTTTTTTTTACCAAAACCATCACTCAGTTCAAACTGCAGAAAATTTTTTACAAAAAGAATTTGTAATTGAATACAAAGATTATTTTGAAAAAGAAAAAGAATTAAGAGATAAATTTGCTGAAATTTCAATTAAAATTAAAGATAGAATTGAAAAATTAAAAGAAGAAAAAACAAGAGTTTCTCCATCCCGTGATAAGGAATTTAAAAATTTATACAAAGAATATAAAGAAAATCTTCAAAAAAGAGAAAAATTAATTTTAGATCTAAAAAAATCAATTAAACCAGAAGAAAATTTTAACTACAATCCTAGCTTGAAATTTTTAGATGCAATTGAAACTTTAAGAGAAGTGGCTCTATTTGAGTTTATTGTTTTAAAATACAAATCCAATCCAAATTCTTATAAAGATTATTTACTAAATGAAAAATTCAGAAAAATAGATAAACAGAAATGGAAAAAAATCAGAGATTGGATCATGGAAGCAAGCACAGAAACATTTACAGCTGATTTAAAAAAAACAATTACAAATGGAACCATCTCACATAGTAGATCGGAAGCAGAAGAGTTTATGTGGCAATTAGATTCTTCTCCAATTACTTCTAATGATGGAAAAGATCTCACAAACTTAATCATCAAATCCAATAAAATTGGTTTTATGAGAACTATTTTAGATATGCAGGATGGATATGATCGAATTGAAAATGAAAAAAATTGGATCACTTATGTTTCTTATGCGATTGGACTGCTGGCACTAATTTTTGCCATTTACTTTTCTGGAAAAATTGTTTCTAAAATTAAAAAAATTATTTTTTCAGCTGACCTTCTTGGACAAGGAAATTTAGAAACTAAATTTGAACACGGAGGCTCAGATGAATTTGGTGTATTAACTACTGCATTAAATAAAATGACCACTGATTTAAAACATCGCCAAGAAATGATGACTGAATATGCTGCTGCTGAAGATATTCAAAAAGGTTTGTTACCAACCTCAATGCCTACAAACGCAAGTGATGTTTTGGAGTTTGGAAATTTTTATAAATCTATGTCAGGAGTTGGAGGAGACTATTTTGATTTTTTAAATTTAGGGATTGATAAAATTGCATTTTGTATTGGAGATGTTTCCAATCATGGAATTGGTCCAGCTCTTGTGATGGTTTCGATTCGTTCACATTTACAAGGTCTTATACGAAATGGAATTACTGATCTCAGAAAAATTTTATTAGAACTAAATGATCAAGTTTTTGCTGACACACCTTCCCATATTTTTGTGACTTTTTTTCTAGGAATTTATGATAAAAAAACTAGCCAAATCAATTATTATAATTGTGGTCATTCCAAACCATTAGTATTTAGAAACAAGACAAATTCGATTCAAACATTTAATTCTGGTGGTATGCCACTTGGTGCAATTGATAATGATATCTTTGAAAGCACTATTGAAGAAGAAACTTTAACACTTGAAACAGGGGATTTATTTTTTCAATACACAGATGGTGTAAATGAAGCTATGAACGACAAATCAGAGTTATTCGGTTTTGAAAAAATTGAAAAAGTGATGAAGTTAATGGGAAAAGAAAGTCCTTCCAAAATCACAAAACAAATTGCTCTTCAAGTTGAAAAATTTTCTGGTAAAAAGATTTTTTGTGAAGGTCCATCTGAATTAAATGATGATATTGCAATGATTGCATTTAAAAAATTATAATTTTTAAAAATAAAAAGGAATCTAATTTATATGAAAGGTAAAAACGTGTTAGGTGAAGATTTAAAAGATTGTAGTCATGATCCAAAAACTGGTTTTTTTAGAGATGGATGTTGTAGAACTAGATCAGATGACACAGGTCGCCATGTGGTTTGTGTGCGAGTTACAAAAGAATTTTTAGAATTTAGCCAAGATGTTGGAAATGATTTGTCTACACCAATGCCTGAATACCAATTTCCGGGATTAAAACCAGGTGATAAATGGTGTCTTTGTGCATTGCGTTGGCAAGAAGCTCTTGAAGCTGGAGTTGCCCCACTTGTTGACTTACATGCAACTCACGAAAGAGCATTGGATTATATTGATTTAGAAGATTTAAAACTTCATTCATTTAGTTTAAATAAATAATTTTTTTAGGTGATACTTTCATTTATATACAATTTTTAAATAGCTCTAAATGAAAAAATCAGTCTTTAAAAAAAAATTGCACTAAATCAGAGTTAAACGAAGAATGGATTTACAATATTAGTATTTTATTAAACTTGAAAATATGATTTATAAGATTGCTGGAAAAATAAATTCTCATGAAGGTGAGTTCAATGGTACTATAGAATTTGATTCTAATACAGGACTGATTCTTGATGTAAATAAAAAAATTTCAAATGATGCAAAAGTTTATTCAGATGATTGTATTATTTTCCCAGGGTTTGGTGATATTCATATTCATGCAAGAGAAGATAAATCTGGAAAACATACTTATAAAGAAGATTTTGTTTCAGTAGGACTAGCTGCTATTAACGGTGGAGTAATTCATGTAGCTGATATGCCAAATAATCCAATTCCACCAATTGATGATTTGAGTTACGATGATAAAGAGTTACTAACAAAAAAATCAAAAATTCATATTTCACTATATGCAGGAATTGGACCAAATACAAATCCTTTAAAAAGAAAAGTACCATATAAAGTTTTTATGGGACCCTCAATTGGTGAATTATTTTTTAGAACCAATGAAGAATTAGAAGAAGTAATCAAAAGATACCAAGGACAAAATGTAAGTTTTCATTGTGAAGATCCAATTGTATTAGAAGAAAATAAAACTGCTGATACTCATGAAGATAGAAGACCATTAAAAGCAGAAATTTTAGCAACTGATTTTGCTATTTACTTGATTGAAAAGTATAATTTAAAAGGAAAACTTTGTCATTATTCTTCAGGTGAAGGTTTACTAAAAATTATTGCTGCAAAAAAAAGAGGTGTAAATGTAACTTGTGAAGTAACACCTACTCATTTATTTTATGATCGTTCAGTTTTAACAAAAGAAAATCATAAATGGTTTCAGATGAATCCCCCACTACGTTTTGAAGATGATAAAAAAATTTTACTAGAAGCATTTAGAAATGGCTTGATAGATTTTTTAGCAACTGATCATGCCCCCCATTCAATTGAAGAAAAATTGAAAGGTATCAGTGGAATTTCTCAGTTAGATACCTATTCATTATTTGTGACTCATTTAATTTTGAACGATAAAATTTCTCATGATAGAATTAGGCTTGCTTGTGCTGAAAAACCTGGTGATTTTATAAATGAATTTTTACCAAAAAAATTTGGTCTTGGTTTTGGTTATTTAAAAAAAGACTTTTCTGCTTCATTCACAATTTTAAATTTAAAAAAACCAACCTTCTTTAAAAAAGAAATGATTAAAAGTAAATCAGGTTGGTCTCCATTTGAAAATCATGAATTCCCAGGATCTATTGAAGCAATTTATTTTCAGGGACTTGAGATGGTTCGGAATTAATTTTTTTATCAGGATAGAAATAATAATTTACATTCTGGTTTTGAAAAATAATTTTTTTTGTTTGATTTAAAGATTTATTTTCCAAGACTAATTCTTCATTTAATTTTTGATTCGAATAACCTATCCAAATATAATCTGGCAAAAATCTAACAAATCTATATTTACTTGAAATGTCTGAATCTTTTATAAATCCATTTTTAGCTTCAATAACTGACTTCTCTGCAATTTCATAACCTTTTACAATACCAATAATTGCAATTGCGATACCTCCAATGACTCCTCTTACTTCCCCACCCTCAGCACTAATATAAGCAATTCCACCACCAAGTCCGACTCCCCCAACAGCAACTAAACTCCCTACTAAAATTCCAGCTCCACCACTGAGAGTTCCTTTTGTTAAATTTAATGCGAGTTGCTGTCCATATTTAGAATCTTGAATTAATTCATTAATTTCATTGTCTCTTTCAATATGTCTTTTATACCAATGATTTGAATTTGTAGAAATATTCATTGCTACTTCATCTAAATTATTTTTGATTATGATATTCGACCGATTTCCCTCTGATTCAAAATTCAAATCTCTAAGGCTTCTTAAAATATTATAATCAAGTTTTGGATTCCAAATTGGTTCTCTTCCTGGATAACCTAAAACTAATATTAAGCTTTCTGGTTTAGATTCTTTCTCTGCAAAATTTTTTGCCCAACCCCAATTTGGATTCAAGTTGTGAATTGCTCTAAATTCAACTCTTGCTTCTTCCCATTCATTTATATCTGCCCAAATAGATGCTAAAAAAATTCGAATCATAGGATCATCAAATCTCCCTTCATGACTCCAATCACCATTCAAATAATTTGCAACTTTTTTTGCTTGAATTCTCGCTTTTTCATGTTCATTTTGTTTTGAATAACCCCAAGCTAATACTAAATGCATCCATATAATTTCATGTTCTGAAGCATAATAACCTTCTGGAGTATCAACATAAAAAAAATCCTTAAGCTCCCTGGAGACTTGAAACCTTATTCTATTTTCCATTCTCTTTTCATATTCTTCTAATTCACTTAATTCAATTTGGTTATTTAGAAGTTTTAGGTAGGTTTTTTCCAAGGTTATAATAAAGCCATCTTCAGTTGCTGGTAGGTGTTTAATGGCTAAATTTAAATTTTCTTTTTTAATAGCTTCAAGACTTTGTTGATAATCTTCAGAACTGTGAAAACTTGTAGTTGAACAATTTATATACATTAGTAAAAAAATAAATTTAAAATATCTCATATTGTATTCCCAACTAATATCTTTAAAAAAATAATTCAATTAAAAAATATTTGTATTATTTTAAAAAAAAATTAATCATGATTTTATGAAACATTTTTTTATTATTCTATTCACAATTTCTTGTTCTACTCAAATTAATTTTTTAAAAGAAGATAAATCTTCAACTGAATGGGGACCAAGAGAAATTATAGAAACTACAGAACAGGTTTCTTCTTCACTAAATCAATTTTTAATTAAAAATAATTCTAACGTAATTGAAATTGGTAAGTTTAAAAATAAAACTTCAGAACATATTGATACAGAACTTCTTACCAAAGAATTAATGAATAGTTTAATAAAAAATCAAATTAGATTTGTAGATAGAACTAAAAGAAAATTGGCTTTAGAAGAAACTGAATTAAGTCAAAAAGGTTTAACTGAAAAAGAAATAAAATTATCTATTGATGTCCCAGAATATATTTTAGAATGTACCATTTTGGATAATGTTAGATATATAGATAAAAATAAAGTTCAATACATTAATGTTTCATTTGGTTTAATTAAATTATCAACTAGTTCAGTGGTGTGGCAAGAAAATAAAAATTTTATTAAAGAAACAAAAAAGCCTTATGTTGGTTGGTAGTTAAAACAACTTCAACTGTGTTTCATCTTCATAAATTTCATCTAAACCAGAAATTGTTATTCCAAGAAGTCTAATTTTTCTTCTTTCTACTTCTGTTTGTTTTAAAAGCGATTTTGCATAATCCAAAATAATTTCTTTGGTATCAAAAAAAAATCGATGAGTAAAACTTCTAGAAATAGATTCAAAATTTGCATATTTAACTTTGAGTGTAATTGTTTTTCCTTTTGAAGACGATTTTTTAATTCTTGAAATTAACACTTCTGCAATTTCATCTAATTCATGATAAATTCTATTTATGTCTAAAATATCAACTGGAAAAGTATTCTCAGCCCCAATTGATTTTCTATTTCTGTAAGGGTTTACTTCTCTAAAATCCTCTCCTCGCACAATATGATAATAAAATGAACCTGATTTACCAAAATGTTTTATCAAATCAAGTTTAGTAAATTCTTTTAAATCTTTTCCAGTTTTGATTCCTAGTGAAAGCATTTTTTTTTCTGTCACTGCTCCTATTCCATAAAACTTTCCAATTTTTAATTCTTCCAAAAATCTTTCTGCTTGTTCAGGCGTAACAACAGTGAGTCCATTTGGTTTGTTCATGTTTGATGCTACTTTTGCAATGAATTTAATTCCGGCTACTCCAGCTGAAGCTGTGAGTTTTGTTTTAGAAAAAATTTTTTCTTTGATATCACGAGCAATTTTTGTAGCTGATGAAATATTTCTAAAATTCATAGTAACATCTAAATAAGCTTCATCTAATGAAAGTGGTTCAACCAAATCAGTATACTGATGAAAAATTTCATGAATTTCGAGTGAAATATTTTTATAAACTGAAAATCTAGGATAAACAAAAACACCTTCTGGACATAGTTTTTTTGCTCTTGAAGAAGGCATTGCAGAGTGTACACCAAATTTTCTAGCTTCATAATTTGCAGTACAAACAACAGATCTACTTTCAGGTGGACCAGAGACAATAACTGGCTTACCTTTTAAGCTAGAATCATCTCTTTCTTCTACTGATGCGTAAAAAGCATCCATATCAATATGAATAATTTTTCTTTCAAACATAGGAGTTGCATACTATATATGAGTATAGCTAAAATATTAAAAGAAAAAAATTATTTTAATCTATCTTCTACTTTTTCTGAATGATGAAATAAATGATACAATGTAAAAAAAGCCATTTCAAGAACTGTTATATTTCCTAAAATTGGATGTGGCATTTTATATTCTGATAAATCTTCTTCACTCCATTTACTTAATGCAGATTCAAAACTATTTAATTTTTTTTCTAAATCACGAATGATTTTCTTTTTTTCTTCTTCAGTTTTTGTAATAAAAATTTCTATTGGTTCAAAAATTCCTGCTTGAGAACCTGCTCCAACTTTTTCTTTATACAAATTAATTGTTTTATTAAGATTAATATTCTTATCAGAATTTTTTCCAAAAATTAATAATGGAAATTTTGGAGCAGATAGACCAATTGCAACAGGAAGAATAGCTTTTGACAAATGTTCTACATTTTTTTTTGGACTCCATCCTTTTTCAGGAGTTGTAAAAAAAACTTCTAAGGAAATTGAATTGTAAAAATTTAATATTACTTTTTTAATTTTAGGAATAGAATCTAAAATTTCTTTTTTTGAATTTAAGTTTTGAATATCTGAATAATGTAGGTTAAGCATAAATTCAATTTATTACAAATATAAATTTTTGAATACACTATTTCTTAATCCTAAAAAGTAATTTCACTTTACGAAAGTGTATTTTATAAAAATTTGAAATTGAGGTGAAATATGGAATCGTTTAAAAAATTTTGGAAAGATTATAGCACTATCGGAGATATAATTAGCCTTCTTCATTGGGACTCAGAAGTAATGATGCCTGAAGATGCTAGAAGTGAAAGAGGTGATCAAATAGCATATTTATCCAGTCTGTCTCATAAAATGTTTACAGGTGATGAATGTGCAAAACTTATTGATGAATATAATAATTATTTAGAAAAAAATCTTCCTATAAATAAAGAATTTGGAAAAAGAGAAATGTTGATTTTGGAGCGTGATAGAAATCGTGCATTAAAACTTTCTTCAGAATTTGTAGAAAAATTTGCTAGACTAACTAATTTTGCTCATGGAGTTTGGGCAGAGGCAAAAAAAGAAAAAGATTTTAAAAAATTTGAACCTACTCTCAATAAAATTGTTGATATGTCGATCGAAATGGCGGATAAATATGGTTATGCGAACGAACCTTATGATGCATTACTTGAAGGTTACGAATATGGTGAAAAAGCTTCTGATCTAGAAATACTATTTAAATCTCTTAAAAATTCTTTAATTCCACTTATTAACGAAGCAAAGTCTTATCCAAATCCTTTTAAAAAAGAAGTATCACAAGAATTTCAAAATTCATTTAATCAAAAACTTCCTTCGATTTTAGGACTTCCTAATACTTCATCTAGATTAGATATTTCATTACATCCATTTTCTACAGGAATGGGAGCAAAAGATAAAAGAATAACAACACGTTACCAATTAGAAGATCCAATATCATCCATCTTTGGGGTGTTGCACGAAACAGGACATGCACTTTATGAATTTGGACTTGCATCGATGAAAGAATATCCTTCTCCTGTTGTTTCTGCTGTTTCTTTAGGAGTTCATGAATCTCAGTCAAGACTTTGGGAAAATCAAGTTGGACGTTCAAGAGCATTCTGGGATTATTTTTATCCAACTATGTTAAAAGAATTTTCAATATATCATTATGATTTGCCATTTGATGATTTTTATAAATTTATTAACTCCGTAAACAAAACGAAAATTAGAGTTGAATCTGATCAAGTAACTTATAATCTACATATCATTTTGAGATTTGAAATAGAAAGAGATTTGATTTCCAAAAAAATTAAAGTTTCCGATTTACCTGAAATTTGGAATGCAAAAATGGAAGAAAGCTTTGGAGTTAAAATTGAAAATGATGCTGAAGGTGTTTTACAAGATGTCCATTGGAGCGGTGGTGCATTTGGATATTTTCCAACTTATACTTTAGGAAATATTTATTCAGCACAATTATTTAATCAATTTTTTTCAACACACCAAAGTTTTTGGGATGATGTTTCTAAAAGAGGAGATTTTAGTTCCTTAAAAAATTGGTTAAATAAAAATGTTTATCAAAAAGGTAGACTTCTTGAACCAAAAGAATTAATCAAACAAGCAACAGGTGAAGAACCAAACTCAGAATATTTAATCAAATATTTAAAATCTAAAATTCAGGAATTAGAATAATGCATGAAGAATTAACTTTAAAAAAATTTATTGATTTAAGTTATTTTGATAATTTAGCTTTACATTATCTTTGTAACGAAACTCCTCCACAGACTTTGGCACTTGCATTTTTACATGGTGACCAGAAAGTTGTAGGGTCAATCCTTGGTGTCTTAGATCAAAAAAGAAGAGAGTATGTTCACTCTCTGATGGTGAATCAAAAAGATGCTGATCTTGAAAAAAAAGAACAAGCTACATCAGGAATGTTAATCATAGCAGAAAATCTTTTAACTAGAAATTTAATCGAAAAAAAAGGTCAATATTATTTTGGAGTGAAAAAGAATTAATAATACTAAACTTTTAATAATGTCTTGGGCGAATTTTTTTTGTAGAGTCAATACGTAAGTAAGTGGTTTCAACCCACTTAAAGAGCTGGTAGCTTCTACAAAAAAAATAGTGTTATGACCCCCTGTTACTATTCGCAGGACATAGCCAAGCTATGCTAATTCTTCATCTAAAGACATCCTGAACAGTGGGTCTCGACCCCCGGTCTGACCCACAGCTTTGGATGAAGAAACCCTGCAATCACTTTCGTTTTGTGTTGGAAATACTTTTCTGTAACGATACTAATTAAATAAGAATTAATTCGATTAAAATAGGAATAAGATTTTATGAATGTAATAAAATATCTTAGTGAATAAAAAAATCTAATATTTATAATTTTACTTTTCTTATTTTATGGTAAAAAAAATAATTATGAAATTTTACAGATTGAAAATTTTTCTCATCAAAATTAATTTATTTTGATAGTTTAACAGATTTATAAATAATAGAATCTTCTATTTAGACAAATAAAAAAAAAATAAATAAGTTCGCTTTTTGGAAAACAATTTTACTAAAAAACAAACTGCAGAACTTATTGAAATGAATGAAGTTGTTGGAACTTCTTGTAGATTATTAATACCAGAAATTTATTGGGAAGAACTTCATTTGAAAATTGATAATTTTGGGAATTGAAAAAATTACTTTTCTCATTTGCTTGCAAAATATGAAATTTATTTGAAGAGTAGAATTTTGCCTTATTCAAGTAGACTTAAAACAGAATAGCAAGAAAAGGGACAAAATTTAATTCGAAAAGATTTTGAACCACTTAAAAAAGATTCGCTACACTGTTCTTGATGAAGTTGTATAGAGCTGATTTTAATTTTTGGATTAATAAACATTTTGTGTTGTTGCTTCGCAAAGATTTGATGGATTTTGCTGAAATGGTGGACTAAGCTTTAAACTTTGAGTTACCTGTTGCAACGGGGAAGAAGTGGGTTTTCAAATTCGAAGGATTTTCCGAAAACAAAAAAATTCCCTAACACGAAAGAGTTTTCCAATTCAAATGAATTTTTAAATAATATAAAACCCTAAAACTAAAAAAACCTTCTATAATCAAATAAATTTCTCAACAAAGCTATACTAAAATACTTTTTATTTCCAATAAAAATTTTCCTTTTATAGCGATAGAGATACAAAAAGTCCGAAGGAGTCGCTGCCCAATGGGCAATGCGACCTAGCTTTTTGTAGCTCGGGTCTGTTCTTCTTGATTTAATTTCAAAAATTCTATTCATACAAATAAAGAACAGACATCGCCCAAATTAAAATTAAGTAGATTACAAATTATTCTTTCAAAAAAGATAATTCTGCTTTATCGTTTAACAATGATTTGTCGAGGACTTCAACATTTAAAGCACCATCTGTTCCAGAAAGTGAAATTTTCATTTTTCCATCCACATCAATTGAATTGGCTCCAGGGATATAATTTGTTTTTAAAGTTTTTTTATTATCAAGTTTGATGACTAAATTATTTCCTTGTTCAGAAGAAATTTCTAAGACTACATTTTTAGAACCAGAATTCTCATCCCATTTAATTGCAGACCAAGTTCCTTTAAATTTTTCTATCTTAGAATTATTTGCAAAAGCTCTGGATTTAACTGGTGGTTTTACTTTAGACAAAACAACAGTAGTTGAATTAGAATAATCTGAATCAGCTGACATTTCTGTTTTAGCAGTCACAGAATACAAATAAAAAGTTTCACGTTCAGGAATTTGAAAAGTATAAAAATTTCTAGACTTATCAACTCTTGCTTTAAATTTCCATTTGGACTCACCTTGCTTTTTTTCCCATATATTGTATTCAAATGCATTATCAACTTCAGTCCAATTCAAACTTGCCATAAAAGAATTTTTATTTATTACAACAGAAACATTTTTTGGAGGTTCTGGTTTTGTTGCCCCTCTGAATAAATTTAAATCTATAAAACCTAAAGTGTATTTTGAATATTCTCCAAATTCATTATTCTCATTTTTTGCAATAGCAGTATAATAGTATAAACCACGTTTGACATTAGTGTCTGAAAAATTAGTTTTTTTTGTTTCTCCAACCTGCTCCCATTTATCTCTTGAATAACGATATACAAAATAAGAACTTGCACCTGTTACCTCAGACCATTGAATATCAATTTTATCTCGATGAACTCCTTTAGTAGCAGAAATATTTTGAATTGGAGCTGGTTTAGAAGATAATGCAGTCTTTCCTATTACCTGATCAGATGGAGTGCCAAGAGCTTGTGAATTGCCACCAACTACAATATAAGATTCAGCTATTCCATTTTTTCTAGCTTGTCTGTCTTCAAAAACTAAAGTTTTAGTTTTACCAATTAATCTAAAAGTTCCAGAAGATTCCAAAAACTTATAAATATTGTATTCAGAAGAATTATTTGACTCTCCCCAATTGATAACAACTTTATCATAGAACTCACCATTTGATGCTGATAGATTTAAAATTTTTTCAGGACTAGGAATTTTTTTTTCAGAATTAGCATAACCTGTAACTAAAATTTTACTTGGCTCTGAAACTTCATTCACAGAAACAGAAGCTATTTTATAAACATAAGCTTGGTCTGTAAATACTGAAGTATCTTCAAAACTTGTTGTTTGAGATAAACCAATTTTCTGAAAATTTGAATCATCGGGGTAAGCTCTATAAATTTCGTATCCTATTGCATTTTTAACAGCTTGCCAAGAAATTACAATTTTATCTGAATAATTTCCTTCAGTTGCAAAAATCTCATTTGGTGGTAAAATTTCTTCATTCAAAATCTCTGGACTAGTTTCAACTTGTGTGGGTGTAATAATAGTATCTGCTTTTTTTGGATCAACAATATCTAATAATACAAAACCGTTATATCCATTTTTAATAAAAAAACGATAACCAATATAACCAAATCCTTTATCTCCCCAGCCAATTCCCCATGAGTTTTGAATTTTAAATGCCTGTAAGGAATCATCATAACCAACAAGTACAATTGCATGGCCACCTAAATCAGTTCCTTTTGGAGAATTGTAAACTTCATTTTTTTTTAAAGCATAAAATCCTTCACTTACTGGAATTCCAGTTATAACAGGATGGCCTTTATGAATTTGATTTTTGATTTCATTAATTTCTGTAGACCTAATTCTAAGATAAGTTTGGGCTTTGAATTTTAATGCCCTTTCTAATTGTAATTTATTTGGTTTAGTTAAAAAATCATTTACATCATAAGGCATATCTTCAAGACTAACTGCACCTTTACTCACTATGAGTGCAAGAGCGTTTTCAATTACAGAGCCATTATCTTTTCCACCATTAATTTGGTTATAAATAAAACTTGGAGAAAAAAGTGTTGAAGGATTTGGTTTTCCATCTTTTAAATAAGACCAATTTTTATTCTCTTTACGTTCTAAATATTCTTGGTAAGATTTTGTAGCATAACCCACTGACCAAGCAACACAACTAGATTGTAGACCTTGATTTCCAACTGGTGGCATTGATTCTGAAATATCAAATTTACTTGGAAGACCACGATGTAAAATTTTATTTGGATTAGCTTCTTTGATTTTGGATACAAGTTCATAACTTGCAGGTTTAAAACCTTGACCAAATAAGTTTGGATCTATTTCGTCTGAAAATATTTGTAATACTAAAAATATATAAATTAAAAATTTCATTATTTTACCTCAATTTTATTTAATTTGGATTCTAGTTCAGAAGTGATTTCTTTAAATGCAAAAACATTTGGATCATACAAAATGTAAATTGTTTTTGGATTTCCTTTACTGTCTCTAATTTCTTTTTTATTAAAGAACAAAATATAATCCCCTTCTTCTGGAACTTTTTTTAAAAATTTTCCATAAAGCTCAGGTAAAACCATAAAAGCCAAATCCATATTACTTTTAGAAATATCTTTTCCTTTATATACTTTAAAAAATTCAACATTTGCATTAACTGAAATTGTTGAAGAATTAATTACATTTTTTTTAAGCTTAGTTAATTTTGTTTTAGCAATTAAGTCTGAGCTTTTAATTAATTCCTCTAGACTTGGTGGCGTTGGAACTGATAATAAACTAAATGTAATTAAAAAAAGTATATAACATTTTATTGAATTAAAGATAGAATCTGAGCTGAGAAATAATTTGTCCAAATTAATTTTTTTGAATTTAATAGTGCTTTTTTTTTGAATTGGTATATGTTTCATTTTATCTCCTAATTGGAATTATATCAGAATTTAGTTAGAATGTCAAAATATTTTTTTCTTATTTTTTTGGAGAATTTTTTTTTCATTCCTTAGATAAGTTTTAGTTTGGATAAAAATTTTCTCAAATCAATTTTATTTTTTCAAAACAAGCAAAAGTGATTGAAGCGGGGTCAAAAATTTGTGGATACAAATTTTTGACCGAAGCTGAAAGCACGATTTTTTTGTGCCTTAACTTTTAGTTTTCTCATTTTAAAAGAAAATTATTCACAAAAAAATTTGCCAAAGAATTAATAAAAAAAAATCTTCAGATTTAATTTTCATTTTTTTTAATATAAAAACTGACATAACAAAATCATTTTTATCTTTTGAATTATGAACAAATACATTAATCAAATTTTAAAATCAGAATCTGAGCAGTTAAACAAACTTAAAGAAATTGTAAAAAAAAGTATTCTAGAAGAAAAATTAATTTTAGATAATCTTCTTCATCCACCCAAAGAAGTTTTAACAAAAGGACAACTTCTTAGTGACAAAGTTGCTGAGTTTGGAGGAAGTTGGGCTTTTATTATTACTTTTTTTATAATTTTGGCAACATGGATTTTGTTTAACTCTATAGCCTTAACAAAATTCATTTTTGACCCTTATCCATTTATTTTGATGAACTTAATTTTAAGTTGTGTTGCTGCTTTACAAGCTCCTATTATCATGATGAGTCAAAATCGAAAAGAAGAAAAAGATCGTAAAAGAAGTGAAAATGATTATATGATCAATTTAAAAGCTGAATTAGAAATTAAATCACTTAACCAAAAAATAGATCTTTTAATAGAAGAACAAATCAAAGTTTTATTTGAAAGCCAAGCTAAACAATTAGAAATTTTAAAAGAAATACAAAATAAAATTTAACTATGACACTTTTATTAAAAAAAAATTTGTAAAATTAATTCAGAGGTAATTATAATTGAAGTTTTTGAAAAATTAAAATATTGAAGATAATTTTTAAATTCATTTAGAAAGCCTTAATAATAATTTAGGATTTAGAAAAATCTGGGTTTAAAAAACATCATAAATAAAAATTTAAATTAGTAGATAAAATTTAAAGTGTTTATTTTATTTAGTTGAAAAACTTTTTTCAGAGGATTTTATTATGAAGTATCTTTTTTATTTATTACCATTTGTATTTTTTTTACCAATAAAATCTATTTTATCTTTTTGTGGATTTTATGTTGCCAAAGCAGATGCTTCACTTTATAACAAAGCATCTCGTGTTGTCTTAGTCAGAAATGATGATCGAACAGTAATATCTATGATGAACGATTATGAAGGTGATCTAAAAAATTTTGCAATTGTTGTTCCAGTGCCAGAAATTTTGGAAAGAGATCAAATCAATATTGGTGATAGCAAAATTATAGATCATATAGATGCATTTTCAGCACCAAGACTTGTAGAATATTTTGATTCCAATCCTTGCCAAAGATATGAAGAAGAAAGTGGTTGGGATTTTAGAAAAAAAGATAAGACTCCGATTCCAAGCTTATCTTACCAGAATAAACCAGCAGCACAAGATCTAGGTGTTAAAGTAGAAGCAACATATACAATTGGAGAATATGATATTCAAATTCTTTCTGCAAAATTTTCAGACGGTCTTGAAACTTGGCTCAATCAAAACGGATACAAAGTTCCAAAAAATGCATCCGAATCTTTAAAACCTTATATCAAACAAAAACTAAAATTTTTTGTGGCAAAAGTAAATTTAAAATCAATTGAAAAAGGAATCACTTATTTAAGACCAATTCAATTTGCATTTGAGTCTCCAAAATTTATGTTACCAATAAGACTTGGAATGTTAAATGCAAAAGGTGAACAAGATTTGTTACTTTATGTATTAAGTAAAAACGGTAGAGTGGAAACTACAAATTATAGAACAGTTAAACTTCCTTCTGATTTAGAAGTTCCAGAATTTGTAAAAAAAGATTTTGCAAATTTTTATAAAGCTATGTTTGATGAACAAACTAGAAAAGAAAATTTTTCTGCCGTGTTCACTGAATACTTTTGGAATATGTCTTGGTGTGATCCATGTGCAGCTGATCCACTTTCAAATGAAGAATTAAAAAAACTTGGTGTGTTTTGGTTAAATGGAAATGATAATTTTAAAAAAGAACTACCCTCTTCCACTTTTGTTACAAGACTTCATATTCGTTATAACAACCAAACATTTCCTGAAGATTTGAGTTTTACGGAAACAAAAGATCAATCAAATTTTCAAGGAAGATATATAATACAACATCCTTGGAAAGGAAGTCCAAATGAATGCTCTGCTGCAAAACAATATTTTGAAAATTTGGAAGGAAGACAAAAACTAAGAGCTGAAAATTATAAAAAGCTAACAGGTCTTGACGCTGAAGAAAAAATGAATTTACCACGTGAAGAAAAAAAAGAAAAATGGTGGAAAAAAATTTGGAAATAAAAAAATTTCTATTTAGTTTTTTTTTCACATTTAATTTATTTTCTGAGAGTTTTGGTTTGGGTGAAAATTTAAAATATGAAATTTCACTTCTTGGAATCACAGTGGGTTATTCCACGATGAAAGTTGTTGGTATGACTAGGTGTGAAAAAGATGACTGTATTATTTTTGAAACTAGGGCTTTTGGGACTGATTGGTTAAATCGTTTTTTTAAAGTAGATGATAGAATAGTTTCTTTCTGGAACACAAAAAAGAAAATGCCTGTTTATTCTGAAAAAAAACTTCATGAGGGTTTTTTTAAAAGAACACATATTGTAAAATTTGATCTTCAAAAAAGAACCGCTCATTTTGAAAGAACTTCTTATTCCGGAAATAATGAAAAAGGAGAAGAAAGAAAAGATGCAAAATGGACTGAAAAAACTGGTGACGTTCTAAATCTTCCAAATGAATTCCAAGATATTTTATCTGCAATTTATTACCAAAGAGAATACAAATCAAATCCAGAAATAGGAAAATCTTTTGGAATACAATTATTTGATGATTTAAAACTTACTGAAATGAAAGTTACAATTTTAAAAAAAGAAAAAATTGAATTAAACATCAATTCACAAAAAAAAGAATATGATACAATTTTAGTACAACCATTTATCAAAACTACTGGGATTTTTAGATCTAAAGGAAATATTTTTATTTGGATTTCAGACGATGAAAAAAGAATTCCGTTAAAGATAACTGCTGACTTACCTGTTGCAGGACATATAACTGTTCAATTGACTACGCAAATAAATTAGAATTATTTTAGTTTTTTTTATTGTATTTGTCAAAAAATTTCTTGATAAATTTCTTAAGAAATACTTATAATAAAATAAGGAGAAAATCTGTGAAAAATAAACTCATTATTATATTAGTAATTTTTTCTTTTATAACATTTTGTGACAAAAAGAAAAAACAAGTTGTACCAATCATCTCTTCAGTGGAAAATAAAAAAGAAGCTAAAGTTGTAGTTGTAACTGCAAACCCAAATGCAAATTCTTCAATTGGGTTAAACAATCCAACAACTTCTCAAGCATCAAATACTCCAGCTGTAATTCCTACAGTTTCAGAAGTAGAACCAGTTGTTCAAGTTAGTACTACACCAAACTATACACCACCTTTTACTTTTGACAACACAACAACAATTCCTGTTATTGTAACTGTTAATTATTCTAATGGTGCACCTGTTCCAAATTGTGTTGTAGTTATAACTGACCCTAGCCAAAACAATTCTACAGTATTTCAACAAGTTACAAATTCTTCTGGTCAAACAACCGGTAGTATTATTTTACCAAGCACTTCAACTTCAGTTATCGTAACTGTAACTGTTGGATCTTTTACTTCTCAACCTGCAATAATTCCTCTTGTTGTTCAAGTTACTGAAAATGGTGTAGTAGCAAATGTTTCTGTAACTGCAATTGGAAATATTACTCTTCCAATCCCTCCACCAACAAATCCAATCCCACCAATGGTTGATTCTGATGGAGATGGTGTTGAAGATTCAAAAGATGCTTATCCCAATGACCCAACTAGAACTACAATCATTCGTTTTCCAGCAAGTGGTGTAAACACTTTAGCATTTGAAGATTTATTTCCAGATGCAGGGGATGCTGATTTAAATGATTATGTTATTCAATTTTATAATGAAGAAGATTTGAACGCTAAAGGTGAAATTGTAGAAGTCAGAGGTGCATACCAACATGTTGCAAAAGGTGCTGGATATAATCACAAATTAAAACTACTTTTCCCAACTAATTTAAATATAAGTTATCAAACAACAGTAACAAATGCTGATGGTATTGCTCAAAGTTCAAGCCAAGTTAGTTTTGTTCCAACTCCAACTCAATTAAACGAAGGTTTGGAAATTTTAGGTGATAGCTCAACTACCATCTCCTCACCAAATTCTCATTTAGGTCAAATTTACCAACCAGGCCATGTTTCAAAAGTTAAAATTAAATTTAATACACCTGTTGCAAGGATTTCAATTGGAAATGCTCCTTATAATGTTTACATGAATGTAATTTCTACTGGACATGATGTTTATTTTCCAAACAAATACTTTAATGCAAATGGTACGGATAGATTCTTAGATTCAAATGGTTTCCCTTGGGCAATTATGGTTCCTGGTGTTTGGGCTTGGCCTCTTGAAAGCCAAGATATTAGAAATGCTAGTGTAACAGGTTATCCAAAATTTCAATCTTGGGCTAGTTCAAAAGGTGTATATGATAAGGACTGGTTCAATACTGTAACTTCTGGAAAAGTTTTTCCTATTCCATCAACTTATAGTCCGCTATTAGCATTTATAAACCAAATTGATCAAAAAAATACTACTTTGATTTCATTACTTTTACTTTCTGTAGGGATTTCAGTTAGTTATTTGATAAGAAAAAGAATTTTCGCTTAAACCTCAACAGTGACTAAACCACATCAAATAATTTGATGTGGTTTTTTATTTAATTCAACATTTTTAAAAATATTTTCCTAAATTTAATTCTATAAAGAAAAGAATTTTACTTAAATTTTATTTGACAAGTTCACTGTGTAGTTCACTGTGTAGTTCACTGTGTAGTTCACTGTGTAGGTCACTGTGTAGGTCACTGTGTAGGGAGGACAATATGCCAACTAATTTAGCTATTGATGATGTTCTTTTAGGAGAAGCTTTAAAACTAGGACATTTTAAATCAAAAAAAGAAACTGTAAATTCAGCATTAAAAGAATTTATCCAAAAAAGAAAACAAAAAGAAATACTCAGTTTTTTTGGAACAATTGATTATGATCCAAAATTCAATTACAAAAAAAGCCGAAATAGAAAATGAAAATTATTCCAGACACAGCCATCTGGTCCTATGTATTTAGAAGAGAAAAGCCTAATCTGCTAATCCAAAATTTACTTTCGAAATTTATTGATGAAGGAAAAGTTTGGTTACCAGGAATCATTAAACAAGAAGTATTGTCCGGAATAAAAAATGATATTCAATTTAAAAAATTATCAATTAACTTAAATCATTTCCCAGAACTAAAAGCAACTAATGAAGATCATATACTAGCAGCAAACTTTTTTAATAAATGCCAGAAATCTGGTATTCAAGGAAGTCATATAGATTTTTTAATTTTAGCAATTGCAAAAAATAATTCTGCTTCTATTCTCACCACAGACAAAGATTTTAAAAATTACAAAAAAATAATTCAATTTGATCTTCAACTAATTGAAGTATAAACAAATTCACTTCTTAACTTCTTTTTTTAATTCTTCTTTAATTTGTTCACGGCTAGATTTGTTAACTAAAACAATATTATAAACAATATTGAATTTTGTAATACTTGGTTCATCTGTTTTATGAGTGAAAGTCCAACGTGTAGAATCATTTTGTATGATTTTTAAAAGTTGTTGAATTCTTGTACTTCTATCTGTATTTACTGTTTCAATTTTACCTGTTTTTGGATTTAAGTTAACTTTAATAATTCCATCATCAATAAAATCTTTTTTATTAAATTTTAAAAGTTCCTCCATCATAAATTTATCACCACCAAGATCAGGATTACGTTTGATATTGTCTGATTGTCTAATTTGACGGACAGTATAAGCATCACTTGAAATAAGAACTCTAAAAAGTTCTTCACTGGATTTAGATTCTTTTTTGAATAAAGGATGATCGTCAGAGGTGATTAAAACTTCAACACCATTTTCATCAAAGATTTTTTCTTTTTCACCAGCAGGATAAATTTTTTGGTGAATTAATTCAGCAGATTTGGAATCTGTTTTTTTTGTTTCTGTGGAAGAACAATATGATAGAAGAAAAATTAAAGCAATAAATTTCATAAAAACAATTTTTTTTTAAAGAATTAATTTGCAAATATTTATTCTATTTCATTTTAGTTAATTTAGGTTTTTCGTATACTGATTGACAATAATAATTACCTATTTTAAACAACAAAATTCAATAAGGACATACAACTATTTAAAAGTGAAGGGTAATTACTTTTGGCAATTGGTTGATAACGGTTAATTTTATTATTAAAATTATTCAATTAAATTGAATTTATATAATCCTTATAAAGAATTTAGAATTAAATAATCAAAAAAAAACTTTACAAAAAAATAAATCTTCCGATTGTAGTACTATGAATTATTTTTCAAAAAACCTACTTCTGCTTCTAATTTTATAGAGCAGGAGTATGTTTTTTTGAAATTTAAAAAAGCCTACTCGGAAAGAGTGGGCTTTTTTTGTTTATAGTCAACTTTTCTGAGTTCGCAAAAAAAGGAGACTATATGAAACCCCAATTTTACGATGTGACTTTAAGAGATGGTAACCAAGCTTTAAAAAAATCTTGGGATTTATCCAGCAAAGAAATTATATTTAAACAACTTTTAAAACTTGGAGTAAATGGAATAGAAGTTGGATTTGCTTCTGCTTCCAAAAAAGATTTTGAAGCTTGTAAACATTTAGCAAAAATTTCAAACGAGAATGTTGTAATTTCATCTTTATCAAGAGCAAATGAAAATGAAATTTTAATTTCTTATGATGCTATCAAGTTTGCAAAAAAACATAGAATCCATATTGTTTATCCAGTTTCTGATTTTGCAATTCAGAATATTTTAAAAATTCCTTACAAACAAGTTTTGGAAAATGTAAAAAGAACTGTCAGCTTCGCAAAATCATTGTTAAACGAGGATGGAGAAGTTCAATTTAGTGGAGAACATTTTGGAGATTCATTGGAGTCAGTTGATTTTCAAGCTGAAGTTTTTCAAACTGCATTTGATGCTGGAGCCAAAATTTTAAATTTGCCAAATACAGTTGAGCGTTATAGACCAAAAACTTTTTGGGATATGATTGTTTCCGTAAAAGAAAAAATTTCAAGAGAGGCAATTTATTCAGTTCATACTCATAATGATTTGGGCATGGCAACAGCAGTTACTGTGGAAAGTTTTTTTCTTGGAGTAACCCAGCTTGAAACTTCTTTAAATGGACTTGGAGAAAGAGCTGGCAACACAAATATTTTTGAAGTTGCAATTGCATTACACAATTCAGGAGTTGAGCTTGATTTGAATTTGGAAGAAATTTTTCCAACAGCGGAATTGATTTCAAAAATGTCGGGAATTCCAATTCATGAAAAAGCACCTTTGATTGGAGAGGATGTTTTTTCTCATAGGTCTGGAATTCACCAAGATGGAGTTTTAAAAACAAATCATTTGAAAAAAAATGCTTATGGAGCAATTGATCCCAAATTAATCGGACGAACTGACGGTCATAAAATCACAATCACTTCTCAATCTGGTTCCAAAGCGATGATAGAAATTTTAAAACAAAATGGAATTGATATTTCCAAAATTGATATTTCAAAACTTCAAGTAGAATTAAAAAATTATTCAGATGCTTTAGATCATGAATTAAATGATGAAGAAGTGGTGAATTTTTATCATTCAAAATTTTTAGTGAATGTTTAGAATTTTTTGGGCGAATTTTTTTTCAAGTAAGGACTTAATTAATAAAGCCCTTACCAGAAAAAAACCGGGCTTTCCTTTCTGGTAAAAAAATTTCATTTGAAATTTTTTTACCCCAAGTCAATCCCTTTCCATTAGATAAAAAGGTGACTTTTTTACTGTTTTATATTATCAGTAAAAAAGTGATCTGAACAATCTGTAGAAGAAGCCTAAATCCCTTTCAAGGTTTAAATCCTAACTAGCGA
>JAAFIR010000024.1 GCA_013297885.1 Leptospirales bacterium
TCCCCCATCTCTTCTCCCAACGCTCTGCTGCTCGAAGCCCATTCTCGTTCCCTTGGGTCACTCTCCCCCATCTCTTCTCCCAACGCTCTGCTGCTCGAAGCCCATTCTCGTTCCCTTGGGTCACTCTCCCCCATCTCTTCTCCCAACGCTCTGCTGCTCGAAGCCCATTCTCGTTCCCTTGGGTCACTCGAATATATTTAAAATTAACTTGGCAATTTTGGAAAACAGAAAAGTATAGTGCTTTGAATTCATTTCAAGGGAAAAATAATGCAAACTTCCTTAAAATTACTCATACTAATTTTATTTTTTTTCACTAATTGCTATAAAGACCAAATTTTATTAACAGGTGAAAGACATCACCCCACAACTTCGGATAAATGGATGCTCACATTGGAAAGATTTCTTCCGAGTAATGGTGCTCCAGCAAGAAAATTTCCTGTTATCATTTGCCACGGTGTGATAGCCAACAGAAATTATTTTAAACTACGTGAAAATGATTCTATCGTTCAAACTTTACGTGAAGCAGGTTATGAAGTTTGGCTTTTAGATTTACGTTCAAGAGAAGGAGGAACTCCTGCAAAACTTTGGTTCAGTGATTCTGACAATCCAGAACACAAAGAGTTTAAATGGAAACATTTATTATCTTCCCAGTGGTGGTTTGGTAATAAAAAATATTCTGATTTTAATTTTGACGATTATGTTTTAAAAGACGCAGACACAGCAATTACTTATGTATTAAATGTTACTGGTGCATCTAAAGTAAATTGGATTGGACATAGCATGGGTGGAATGATTGCATACACCAGACTTGGAACATTTAACGAAGATAGAATTGAAAACTTAGTCACTATTGGATCCCCTTTTTATTTTCATAAAGATGCAATGGGCAATCAACTCAAAAATATAAATTCTACTTTTGGTTGGACAACAAATATTTTACCAACAGTTCCAACAGGAACAGGTTCTAGAGCTAATGTAAATGGACTTTATACACCATTTTTAAAATTATTTTTTTATTCAGATAATATTTATCCCGATGATGAACTCCAACTGAAAAGATATTCGTCAGTAAATGAAAGTCCAAAAGTTTTTAAACAATTTAAAGACGCTATAATTACTGGAGAATTTTCTTCTTATGATAAAGTTTATAACTATACTTACAATTTAAAAAATATCACAACTCCTTCTTTGTTAGTTGCAGGAAGAAGAGATCATTTAGCTTCCCCTGTAGTTGTTCGTTCCATTTATGAATCAATAAATAGTGTTGATAAAGAAATGCTTACTGTTTCAAGAGGTAATGGAGCTAAAGAAGATTATGGACATGTTGATTTGATTGTTGGTAAATTCGTGAATAAAGATGTTAATCAACCAATTATCACTTGGTTAAATAAAAGGAATTAAGAATGAAAAAAATTATTTTATTTACATTAATATTATTGATTGCATGTGCAACTCCAAGAAGTAATTTTACTACTAAAGTTGATTCTAGAATTAGTTTAAATGTTACAACTTATCCAAAAATCCCTAATTTGATATTTAATACAATCAAACCTTCTATTGTGATTATTGGACCAATTCTATTTAAACCAACTGCGTTATTCAGAATTGATGATAAAAAAGAATTTGGTTTAATTCCTTATTTGAATAAAGCTGGATACGATGTTTATTTAGTAAGTAATAGTAGTGATAAAGTTGATTTAGATCTTCAAGCTCTAGAACTTCAAGAAATTCTTCAAAACGTAGTTACAATTTCAAAAAATGAAAATATTATTTTGGGTGGAACTTCTGTTGCTGGACAAACAATTTTTAAGTTTTTAAGAAATGATTTTGGACAATTTCCTACTTATAAAATCAAAAAATTATTTTTTATTGGAACCGGAGTAGATTATAATTACCCAAATAATTTTGTAGATAATGAAATTGATTCAGTTAATAAAAAAAGCAACCAAATTTGTTCAGATAATATCAAAAATAGTTTTTGTGAAAAATATATTACTGAAGGAAATATTAACGAAAATTATAAATACAATTCTAATATTTTAAAAGAAAAATATGTAAATTATAAAAATTTCAAAAAAGAAGTTTTCCAGTTTTTACCGAAAATTTCTAAAAATGCTTTGGAGGATGTTCCAGATTCAGTTTTTCAAATTCCAACTTTTGTTGCTTATGGAAAAATTGACAATGTTAGTCCAGAAGAGTCAGTTTATCCTTTAATTCAAAAAATCAATCCAAAAGAATTTGGCTTTTTTTCTAAAGTTCATATTTTTTTCAAAGAAACTTTCACTAAACATAAAGAACCACTTCATAGCAAAGTTGTAGAAATGAGCGTTGCAAATTCAAAATCTCAAGATTATGACCATGCAGATTTATTTATGTATGAAAATAAAGGTTTGTTTTTTACAGATAGAGTGGAATCAGAATTATATAAACCACTTAAATACTGGTTAAATAAAGAATAATTTTATGAGGCTTGTGAAATTCATAAGTCTCTTATTGCTTTTTCCAATTTTTATTTTTCCAGATAGAACATTTACTGAAAAACCCGATTTTTTAGATTATCATTTTCCAGATGAAAAATTGCCACGCCAAAATATGTTACGTTTTCCTTATTCTGGTGTCATGATTTCAGCATTTTGCAGTTTTAAAAAAAACAAATCATACCAAAGTAGAGAATGTAAAGCTTGGAAAGTTTATGATTATATTGATTCTGGACAATTAGTACCATTAATTCGAGAAAAAGGGTTTTTTACAGAATCAGATCCCAAAACAAGAGTTGCAAATTTAATTTGTAAGGAAGTTAGTGGAATTATAGAAACTGAAGTAGATGAATATTCTATTAATGGCAGAAGACAAGACCCAGAAGATTTTTGCACATTCCGAGATGGAAGCTCAGTTCCTTATAAAGGAATTTTGCTATATATTTATAGGAATGCTCCTCAAATCAAAAAAGAAATTGAGTCTGAAAGAAAAAAAAGAGCTGAAGCTAAAAAGAAACTCAAACTCTAACTATTATATTATCAATTAATCTCACTTCGCCAAAAAATATTGCACATGCAATTAAAACAACTCCTCGAACTTCTGGAACTGATGAAAGTGTTTTTGCATCTAAAATTTCTAGGTAATCCAATTTTAATTTATCTGATGTAATTGCTGTGGTGATAAAAATTCTTTTTACTGCTTGAATGTTTCTACCACCAGTTTTTAAATACTCCTGTACTTTTTGAAAAGCTATAGGAATATTTTTAGCAAAAGTTCTTTGTTCATAAGTAAGTCTTGCATTTCTTGAACTTAGTGCAAGTCCATCTTCATCACGAACTGTGTTAACAACATTTACAACTAAATTAAAATTTGTATATTTTACAAATTCTTTAATCAGCAGATATTGTTGGTAATCTTTTTTTCCAAAATAAGCATTTGTTGGTTCAACAATATGAAACAAAACTGAAATCACAAGTAGCACACCTTCAAAATGTCCTGGTCTAGCAGTGGCACATAAACTTTTTGTCAAATGAGGAATTTTCATTTGAAGATCAGGGATTTTTCCGTTGTCATAAATATCTTCTTTGTCGGGCATATAAACGGCATCTACTTCAGAAAGTCTACAAATTTCTAAATCTGATTCTTCGTTTTTTGGGTAGTTTATAAAATCGGATTCATTATTAAATTGAGCAGGATTTACAAATATGGAAACTACAGTTACATCGTTGTATTTATTTGATTCATCTATTAGTTTTTTATGACCTTGGTGTAAAAATCCCATAGTTGGAACAAAACCAATTTTTTTGCCTTCAGCTTTCCACTCTGCAATTTTTTCTTTTAAAAGAATTTTGTTATAATAGATTTCCATAATGATAAGAACTTTTTTTTGTAATTTTTTTCAAGTAGTTTATTTACTTTAAAAACTTTCCTGAATTAAAATCTTCTATAGCTTGGTAGATTTCTTTTTCAGTGTTCATAACAAATGGTCCATATTGAACAACAGGTTCGTTTATTGGCTCACCTAAAACAATTATTCCTTGTGAAATAGAATCTTTTTTATTTTGGAATTGAATATACTTGCCATTTGAAAAAACACCGAGATCACCTTCTTTTAAACTCATTTGGTTTGATTCAACTTCACCTGAAATCATATGAACAAATCCGTTATAATTTTCCGGTACATCAATATGCATTAATTGGTTTGGTTTAATTTTAAAATCGAAGTATAAAACAGGTGTTAGATTTTTTGCAGGACCTTTTTTACCAGAAACTTCTCCTGATAAAATTTCCAAAATAAAATTATCAGTTTCTAAAAATTTCCAATCTTTTTTTAAGTAGTCATTATAACCGGGTTTAGTCATTTTTAAATTGGAAGGTAAATTAACCCAAAGTTGGTAACCTCTAAGAAGACCAGTTTTTTGTTTTGGAAATTCTGAATGTACTATTCCACGACCAGCTGTCATCCATTGTACTGAACCTGTTTCCAAAATTCCTTTATTTCCCATAGAATCTTTATGTTCCATGATACCCTCTAATAGATAAGTAACTGTTTCAAATCCTCTATGCGGATGATCTGGAAATCCAGCTAAATAATCATTTGGATTATCAGAACGAAATTCATCTAGCATCAAAAAAGGATCTAAGAATCGAATTTCTTCTGTTCCGATATATCTTTTTAGTTTAACTCCTGCTCCATCTGAAACAGAAATTCCTTTGTGAATTGAAATAATTTTTCTATGAAACATTAAAAAATATCATCCACCGAAACTTCATTCATTGAAGAACCGTTTGATGAAGATGAATAAGAATTTTCATTTGAGGATTGTGATGAAGAACTGCTACCTCCAGAGGGTTTGCTACCTAGAAGTTGAAAATTATCAACACGTACTTTTATTCTTGACATTTTTTTCCCGTCTTGTCCATCCCAAGTGTCTTGTTCTAGTCGACCTTGAACCATAACTTGTGTACCTTTTTTTCCATAATCTCTCATAATTTCAGCAAGTTTTCCCCAAATCACACAATCAAAGTAACTAACTTCTTCTTTTTTTTCATTATTAACTGTATAAGTTCGATTGTTTGCAATACTAATATTCACCAAAGATGACTGACCAGCCATTTTAAATTCAGGGTCTCTTGTGAGCCTTCCAATTAAAACTACACTATTCAAATCTGTTGCCATATTTTTCTCCTATGAATCTATTATAACCAAACTGGGGACAAATTAGAAATTTTATACAAATTTTCTAAAAAAAAGAACTTTTAATTAAAAAAAAATAGTGGAACAAACTTATTTATTCATTCAAGGCACAACTTGTTCTCTATTTGGTTCTGGATTAGTTTCAGGAATTTTATTTGGTTCGGGATTTACTCTGATAGAATCAGGGGTTAACCCCTGAGTTGAAGGTTCTTCAACAAATGTTTTTACAGGTTGAACAATTTCTTTTTGTTGAGGAGGGTTACCTTTATAATCTACAAAGCTAACGAACTCAGGATCAGAAAGCCATTTTTTAAAACTGAAATCAATTTTAGCTTTGATCCAATAAATTGGTTTTTTTGTGGCAGCTTTAAAAAGTAATTCTTTTGTTTTAATTAAATCATTTCTGTTAGAATAAATCTTTGCAAGTAAATAATTTGCAGCAGAAAATTCAGGAAGTTTTTCTAAATTTTTTTCAGCACTAGAAAATTTGTTTTGGTAAAAATAATTTTTTCCTAATGCAAAAATCAATTTTTTATTTCCGGGTTTTATTTTGGAATAAGGAATTAAATATTTTAAACCTAATTTATATTTTGCTCGATTGGTATAAAAAAAACCACTGATCAAAAGACTTTCTGCAAATTTATCTGGAAGCCTATTCAAACTAGAATACTCTTTGTTTATCCAACGATTTAATTGAAATAAATTCTTATATCCGATTTTTTTTTCACCAAGTGCAATATTAGATAAAGATTTATACATCAAACCTTCTTTATTATTTGAATCTTTTTTTAATACTTCTTCAGAAATTTTTCTTGTATAAGCATAATCTCCGTTTTCATAGTTTAATCTCATAATCGGAATTAGAGGAGTGAGACTTGGATTAAATTCATATGCTTTGAAATATAAAAATAATGCAGTGTTAGTGTTTCCTAATTTTTGTTCAGCCTGACCTTGGTTCAAATATAAATAATATAAAAGTTGTTTATCATTGATTTCATCAGAAAGTTTTTTTGCTTTTTCAAAATATTCTGAAGCAAGTTTAAAATCATTTAATCGAAGTTTAGTCATTCCAGCTTTATACAAATAATTTTTATTTCCAGGATTGATATTTATTAATTCATTTAAAAATTTATCTGCTTTTTCAAACTCTTCTTTTTTTATTAAGTTTAAAGCTTGGTTCCATTTTTTTTCTTCGGCGGAATCTTCTTTTTCAACTTCTTCTCTTTTTGGTTTTGGTTCTTCTTTTCTAATTATGACTTCTTCTTTTTCACGCTCTTTTTCTTTTTTCTCTTCGGGTTTTTTTCTAGAAACTTCATCAACTCTTGCATAACCTGGATCATTTCCATTATTTGCAGCAGCTTTATCTCTCATCTTCAATGCTTCACGATGATTAGGATCCAACTTCAAAAGTTTATTTGAATAATGGGAAACCAAATCCCAATTCCCAGTATATTGGTAATACAATAGAATTTTAACTAAACTAGTTTTTTTATACTTTGCATTTAATTGTAAATCAACTGCTTTACGAAACATATTTGTAGCTTTACCAAAATCTTTTTCTGATTCATAAATATAACCCATCAACATATATGGTTCACCATCTGATGGATTTTCTTTTGAATATTCAGTAAAAAGTTTTATTGCTTTTTGGAATTGTCTTTGTGCAAAAGCTTTTTTTCCTTCTTTTAATGTTGCAAAAATACTTGTTGAAAAATAGAATAAAAGTATAACAAAATATAGAATTTTCTTCATGAAAACTAAACTTAAACAGAATCAATTTTTGAAAAGGATGTTAAAAAATTATTTTAGCGACTACTTCTCAGAACACTTTCAAGATATTTATTTTTCTAACTTTTTAAAAGATATAATTTCATCAAAATATTTTGGGCGAATTTTTTTTCAAGCAGTAGGAAGACAATGGGTCTTGACCCACTGCCAAAAGCTTGAAAAAAAAACGGGCTTTCAACTACTTCCGCTGAAGCGGAAACGTTTCAATCCCTTTCGCTTGTATTGTTTAATCTTATTTGTATTGAACAGTGATTGTAAAACAGTGCAAACAGAAAATTTGATTTATAAATCAGAATCTATTTTAGTATATGAATTAAAATCTTCTTCTGTGGAATTTAGAAATCCAGAAATTCTTTTTCCAATTTTTTTAGAATTGTACAAATCTAAAGATAAAAAAGAAAAAATAATTTTACTTGAAAACTTTGAAAAAATAATTCCAATTTTAAATAAAAAAACAAATTATTTAATCATTCAAAAAATAGAAGATTCAATTTCTCCTTATACACGTTTTTTAAGAACTAGTTTTGAATTGAATTTACAAAAAGAAAATATTGAAATTTATTTTTTTGAAATAGATAAATCATTTAATTTAGGAACTAATATTGAATTTCAAGATTGGGCAGTTTTGCAAAATACTGAAAAAAAATGCAATTCATTTCCAAAAGTCTTTTTTGATAAAAAAGGAATGGAATACAAAAAATTGGAAAATTGTAAAAATCAATTTTATTTTCTAGAAATTGATAAAGATAAATTTTTTGCACCTGAAACAATCGAAAAAAAAATCAAACCAAGTGCCGAGTTAAGACTTGAAAAATTAAAATTACTTTTAAAAAAAGGTTTAATTTCCAAAGAAGATTATGAACTAAAAAAAGCAGAAATATTAGGAGAATTATGATTTTTTTTAGAGAAAATTTTCAGTTTAGTGAAAAAATTGATTTAACAAAAGATGAAATTGAACATCTTAGAAGCCTACGATTAAATGAGGTTGAAAAAGAAATTGAATATAGAGATGGAAATGGAAATTCTTATTTTTATTCATTTAGTTCAAAACAAAAAACAGGTTCTTTAATTGATAAAAAAAATTTTCAAATTCAAAAATTAAATTTATCTATTGCTTCTGCAATTCCAAAATCTCACAGACTAGAATTTTTACTTCAAAAAACAACTGAACTTGGAATTGATAATTTGTATTTTATAAATTTTTTTCAATCTGATAGAAAAGAAATTAATCTAGAAAGATGTAAAAAAATTTTACTGGAAGCTTGTATTCAATCCAAAAGACACACTATTCCTGAAATAAAAATTTATTCTAGTTTAGAAAAATTTATTTTAGAACATCCTAATTCTTTTTATTTAAATCCAGAAGCAAATGAGAAAATTTCAGAAATTGAAGATTGGAATTTGATTCCAATTATTGGACCAGAAGGTGGATTTAGAAAAGAAGAAGTTGATTTAATGGAGAAAAATAATTTAAAACAATTTAAACTTGGAGAAACAATTCTCAAAATTGAAACTGCTTGTATTTATCTAACAAGTTTAAAAAAATTTCATTTAGAATCACCTCATTCTTAAGAACAGTTTTTCTATTAACAAGCGAAAGTGATTGTAGCGTTTCCTAAGACAGCTGGTAGCTACCAGCTGTGCAGTGGGTTGAAACCCACTGTCTTGGGAAGTAGCGAAAAGCACGGTTTTTTTACCTAACCCTGTTAGCCTAATAGAGAAGGGAAGGCGGTGTAATATTATTCAATTCAAACATAATTGGGTTAGGTGAAAAAATTCGCCCAAATTAGAATCTTAAATTATAACCAAAACTTACCCAGAATAAATGTCTAACTATATCTTGGTTTTGGTATTGACCTTTTAAATAACTTTTTACAGCTCCTGAAGTATCTAAACCATCAATTGCAGTATAAACTGCAGTGTTCACAGGACCATAAAGTTTTGAAGGGTCAGCAGTTTTTCCATCATAAGCAGATCTGTTTGGTTGAGTTTGACTACCTTGTGAAAGAGGGAAAAAGAATTGGTCGTTATCATACATATGTAAATCAGGTCTGTAAGCATTGTTTACACTTACAAAAAAATCACCAAACAAAAATCTTAAATTGGTAGTTGCATCATAAAAACCAGATTTTTGTTCAACTGTGTTGTTTACATATTTGTATCCTAAATTGAACATAGGTTGGATTCTAAAAAACTTTTCTTCAAAAAATGTATGAGACATGGAATAAGCTAAATAATGTCCCCCAGCATAGATGGAACTGAAATCAAAAGAAGCTTGAGTATAGAGAGAAAATGTAGGTTTGATTACTCTTTGTAAAAATGGCAGTCCATAAATGATAAAATATTCATCCCAAGAGTATTTTGCATTTTTATCCAATTGGTAATAATACCAAATACCCCATGTTATATCTCCAAATTTTTTGTTTTGAAAATTGTATGCAAAAGTAGTGAAAACACCATCAGTTCTAGCCATACCATTTTTTTCTTTTTGGAATCCTACTTTTCTTGGATCAACAAAAGCACCATCAGGGTTTGAGCAACCAAGAGTTGAATCAGCAACACATTTATTATTATTAATGTTGTTAAATGGATCATAAAAAAAACCAACATTATTAAAATTATTTACAGATGGATCATTTGCAATTAAACCTTGTTTGTATGCAAAAGCATTTGGATCTATTGCAGGTCCACCAGAAAATGCTTGAAGTCTCATGTCAGAGTCTCTGTCTGCTCTACCGACTAAGGGGAAGTTGCCCCAAAGTTCCATGTACAAACCTTTTACTGGAGCATTAACTCTCAAGTTTGGTTGAAATGCCCAGTATTGTTCTGTTCCTTTGTATTGAGTATTATTTCTGCGAGCGAGATATTCACCACCATAAGAATTTCCTCTCCATATAAAGTCTGATACCACTTCAGTTGTGAGTTCAATGGATGCGTCATCTTCAGCTTTTGGTAGATTGGCTGTGGACTTAGTGTCAGCTGTTTTTACTGCAGGAGCAGGGGCTGGATTGTTTGGAGTATTTGATTCAGTTGAAGGAGCAGGAGTAGTGTTATTAGAAGGAGTAGTTCCTGTTCCTGGTTCACGTATATTATCATCTTTTTCAGCGGATTCTAATTCAGTATTCCTAATTACTTGTGCAACATCATTTTCGTCTCTATAAACAACATAAGACTCGGTTTGTTCAATAATTTTACCATAAAGCTTCTTGCCATTTTTTAGTTTAAATGTATCTGCTTGAATTGTAAATAATAATGTACTAAAAGCTATGAAGAATAATTTCATTAGAGCCTTCCCAAAAAATTTGTTTTAGTAAAAAAAAACCTCAAAAAAAAGCAATAATTTTTTTACAAATTAATACTTTTATTAGTCTAAACAAATAATAATTTATTTAAAAGCTTCATTCGCAAGTTTATCAGCTACTTTATTTTTTTCTCGTTTAACATGAATTAGCTGTAAGTTCTCTAAATCTTTTTTTAAATTCAAAACTTGTTCTTTAATTTTTTGTAGTTCAGTATTTTTAGTTTTGTATTCACCTTTAAATTGTTTTACAACTAATTCAGAATCCATATAAACTTTTGATTCTAAAATATTTCTTCTAACCAATTCTTCAACTAACCGTAATAATGATGTCCATTCAGCAATATTATTTGTTGCATGTCCAATTTTTTCTGAAACTTGAAACAAAATTTCTTTTTCTGTTTCATCTACATAACAAATAATTCCAATTGAAGCTGGTCCCGGATTTCCTTTTGAAGCTCCATCTAAATAAGCAACTTTCAAGTCTGGTTTAAACCTTGTTTTAAGTTTTCAGAAATATGACCAAGTAGCTCTGTGTTTTCTTCTAATATACTTGCTGTCATAGTGAGTTCAGTTGAACTATTGAGAACTTTTTCTAAAGAACTAAAAATTTCATTACTCAAATTTTTTTGAGAAAAAGTAACTTTTTCTAAAATATTTGTATTGTCTGAAATATCTTTTGTTTCTGATAAAACAGTTTGGATCATTTCCATTTCGACTTTAATTTTTTCTTCCATTTCTTTTAGAACCAAGACAATATTTCTAATTCCAGAAATAATTTCACCAGTTCCTTTTGCAACCGTTTGTATATTTGAATAAGATTGGATTGTTGCTTGGTTCATATTCGCTACGAATACGCCAATTTCATTTGAGTTTCTTCCTGTCATTTCTGCAAGTTTTGCTACTTCTTCTGCAACTACTGTAAAACCTTTTCCTGCTTCTGAATATCTTGCTGCTTCAATGGCAGCGTTAAGAGCAAGTAAATTGGTTTGTTTAGAAATTCCATTTATTATATTTACTGATTTTGCAACTTGTAAAGATAAATCTTTTAAATTTTCAATTTGAGAAATAGTGAGCTTCAAATCACTTTCAATTTTAGTAGCTTTAGTTAAAATTTTATCCCCTTCAAAAAAAACTTTTTGATAAGAATTTTCAGTTTCATTTAAAGTATCATTCAAACTAGAAATTGAATTAGAATTTTTTTTGACTACAACTTTCTGAGTATCACTAATCTGATGAAGAGAGCTAGTATTTTCAACTGATTCAGAAACAAACTTTCGAATATTGTCTAGATTTGTTTTTTGAACTTTATTTAATTTTAAATTTGAACTTACAACTTGTTCCATATTATTTGATACTAAATTTAATTCACTAATTGCAGTATTCGATTTTTTTATAAAAAGTTTTAAATTTTCTGATTGTTCAGTTTTAATTTGTACACTTTGAATTTGTTCATCAACTAAATTTCTAACATATTTTGTACATGTATGTGCAGCAATTGCAAATGCAAATAAAAATAATGAGTTGATTATTATTCCGGAAGCAGTGATTTTAACTAATTCATCAGATTTTATGGAATTCACTTTTAACATTGTTAATATTGAAATTAATAAATAAACAATGAGAGCTCCAACAGAAGAAAAAAAAACAAACCTTGGTGAAAATCGAAGTAAAGCTGAAGTAATTAAAATAAAAAATATTCCAAAAAGTGCTGGGCTTCTAAATGCTACAGCAACTTCAGTTTTGGTTTCAAATCTTAGATAACCACTTAGTACGATAACAAAACCCACGTATTCTAAAATCATAGAATAGTATTTAAAAGATAAATTTAATTTAGGTTTTTTTAAATTATAAACTGTCAAAAAAACTGAAACAACATAAAGCGAAATTCCAAATACAAAGTTCCCAAGTATTCTTGGAACTTCATTCTTTGCTAAAATCCCAACTATAACAGCTAAAACATAGACAGAAACTAAAAATAATCTTAAATAAAGAGAAGCTCTTTCACCTTTTATTTCTAACAAAAATCTTTCATTGGAAGTATTCATCAAATAGTTATCTAAACAGTTATACTTAAAAGTATTTTAAAATCGTCAAAATAAAATTCTTTTATTGATGAAAATTGTTTAAGACAGATTAATTAAAAATGAAATTCTGGTTTAAAAATTATAGGTTAAACTCATGAGATTCAAATTAAACTTATTCAGCATTATTCTTTTTTTAATGATTGCTTGTAAAACTCCAAAACCCATCATTTCTCAACCAAATAATGAAAATGAAACAAACAACTCTCTAGAGAGTGAAGAATCTTATTCTGAAGTAACAAGTATTTTAAAAATGGAACCTGAAACTAAATGGGTTGCTATAAGTGAAAAAATAAAATTTAAAATCGAACCCAAATTTATTTATATTGAATCATTCCAAGATAAACTAGCTTTTGCAAAAATTCAAGATAAGAAAAATTTAAAAGATGGTTATATTGATCAAGAAGGAAATTTTCGAATTCTGACTAATTATGATTATCCTAATTTTTCATTTAACTTTGGTTTGGCGAAAGTAGTAAAAAACAATAAAAAAGGATTTATTGATAAAAAAGGAAAAATAATCATTCCAATTCAATTTGAAGATGCTGGAGATTTTTTAGATCCAATTACTTGGTATAAAGAAAATGGAAAATATGGATTTATTGATACCACTGGAAAAAAAATTATTGCAGCAAAATATGATTATGTGGAAAATTTTTCTGGTGAATTAGCATTAGTTTCTCAAAATAACAAATATGGTTTTATTGATAAAAATGGGAATATAAAAATCAAATTAGAATATGAAAAAGTAAATTCGTTCAATGAAGGAGTTGCTTCAGTTAAACAAAATGGAAAGTATTTTTATATCACTGAATCAGGAAGAACTTCCTTAAAAGGAAAATTTGATCTTGCAGGGAATTTTTTTGGTGGATTAGCAAGAGTCAAAAAAGATGGAAAATTTGGTTATATCAATAAAAAAGGAAACTGGGTTCTAAGTCCAATTTTAGATGAAGTATTTCATGATGCATATAATTTTAAAGAAGAAAGAGCTGTTTTTATAAAAGATGGAAAATATGGTTATCTTGATTTAAATGGAAAAGAAATTATAACTGCAAATTTTGATTTTGCTGATTCGTTTAACAATGGTTTGGCTGTGGTTGAAATAAATCAAAAAGTAGGTTATATCAATCGTTTTGGCGAATTTGTAATTAAACCACAATTTGAAAACGGAGAATCTTTATCTGAAGGAATGATTATTGTCAAAAAAAATGGCTTTTTTGGTGTGATTAAGCTAGAAGACTTTGCGTCAGAAGTAAAACTTAAATGATTATTGAAATAGATAATTTAGTTTCTAAACTTTCAAAAGTCCAAGAAATTTGGAAATCTTATTTATATGTTAAATATGCCAACTTAAGTAGAGATCGAATTCCTGAAGAAGATTTGGAAGAGTTAACAAAACATTTTGTTAAACTATCTTTTGCTAAAGATGAAATGGATTTTAAATTTTTTTTTAAAGAATTAGAATTGATTTTAACAGAATCAGATTTTGAAAAAGAATTTTTTTTTACAGAAACTTTTGTAAAAAAAATAATTTTATTTTCGAATTGGACAGAACTTGATATTTATAATAGATTTCAAAAATATTTTGGTGAGAATACAAAAGACTTATTTATGGATTTAATAAAGGTCTAAATTTTTTTTCTGCTTTGTAAAAAGTTTCTAAATAGTATTTAAATCTTTTTCTTTTTTTATCTAAGTCTTCTCCAAAACTTCTATCATCTGTTATATAAATTTTATCAACAGCTAATTCTTCTATTAAAAGTTGATTAAATTTAGCATATGACCAAAATTCAAGAGGGAATGAATAACCATTTTCTGAAAAAGAATTTTGTTTTAGTCTGCTAACTTTATATCTTTTAAAACCACAAAAACTATCTGTTAAATTCCAAGAGTATTTTTTGTTTAATTTAAAAGTGATTCTTTTATTTATTTCAACTCTATCAACTGGTGGTTTTATTCCTAGCGATTTTGATTCAAGTTTATATCTACTTCCGCTTACAACATCGATTTCAAAATTAAAATCTCTAAATCGAATTAAATCTTTAGGTTGGTGTTGTTCATCACAGTCCATCGTAATTAAATATTCATGCTTATTCTGAATAGCAAATTCAAAACCATGAATCATAGAAGAGCCATATCCAGAATTTTTCTCTTTGTGAGAAATTAAAATTTCGGGATTATTAGATTTTATTTTATCCAAAATTTTTTTTGAATTATCAGTTGATCCGTCATTTACAAAAAGTAAATCTGCCCATGAATTCGAAATTGGATTTGTTTCATCAAAAACTTTTTCTATTACTTCTTCTTCGTTAAAAACAGGAATTAGAATTAAAAATTTCTTCATTAAAGAATCGGAATTAAAATTGAAAATTCACTTCCTTTATTAACTTCAGACTCAACATAAATTTTACCTTGAAGAATTTCCAAATATTTTTTTGCAATACATAGGCTTCGAGGATTTTCTGAATTAATTGCTATTTTTTTTGAAAAATCAACTAAATCTTCATCAAAAATTTTTGATAATTTTTGATTATTAATTCCAATTCCAGTATCAGCGAAAATAATTTTAATTGAATTATCTTGAACTTTTGCTTCTACTTTGATTTTTCCTTTTTCAGTATATTTAATTGAATTATCAATTACAAAAGAAAAAACTTGGGTGAGTAAAGTTTCATTAGCTAAAATATAAATTGAATCAGTAGGTAAACTAAACTCAAAAGATAATTTTTTTGAGCTAGCTATTGCTTGAAAAAATACTAAATCTTCTCTTAAAGCTTTTATTACATCAATTTTTTGGATATAGAAATTTTCTAGTTCATCAGCTTCTGCAATTTTTCGAAAAATATCTAGAATTCTAAATACTTTGTTAAATGTTTTATTTTGTTGTGTAAATAGATTTTGCAGATTTTTTGCTTCTTTTTCTTGTTCAATTTGTAATGAATTTAAAACCAACTCTTGTAAATTTTCTCTTATATGTAAATCGTAATTTTCTATAAAATTTCTTTTAACTTGGTTAAGAATTTCTTGGAAACTTTTTTGAAGAAGTTCTTTTACTTCAGCATAAGTGCTAGTTAAATCGCCTAAACATAGAATTTTATCTACAGAATGGAATAGTAAAAAATTCACTCTTAAAATTAAATCTGATTTAGATTTAAAAGAAATGAATATTGATTGTTCTTCTAAAAAAGTTCCTCTAAGAATGATGTCATCAATAGCTGAATATCTTTCTGATTCTTGGTACACAAATTGGAATAAATTAATTCCTATAATTTCAGAATCTTTATATCCTAATAGATCTAATAAATTTTTATTTAATTCTAATATTTTCCCATTTTTCTGAATAACTAAAATTGCTTGTTTGGTATTAGAAAAAAAATCATTTAAATTTAACATATTAATTAAACTACTTTTTAAATATAAGAGCTTTGTAAAGTTTGTTTTAGTTTTTATTTACTGAATCAAATAATTGTCTATACAATATTAATGAAAAAGGTATAAAAATAGTATCTGCTTCTCGTGCTGACTCTTGAAATCTTCTGAATTCTCTTAAAGTAAGTTTTGCATCATAAGTTGTCTCATCCAAAAAAATATAAGCAGTATCTTCATTTAAAAATTTGGGAATTGTTCCGTTTGTGCTATTTAACTTATATGAAATTTCTTTTAAATTTATAATCGTGCTTCTTAAATCTTTTTCATTTTCTTTTAGAGTATTATTTGCAGCTGCAAAAAAATCATCATAATATTTTCCAGTTGGAGATTTTTTTGAACCATATTCATTTGGAGTATAAGTTGGATTAAATGAACCAGCTATTTCTTTTGATTCATTTCCTGGATTAATATCTATAGTTCGATTTGAAAAAGCGGTTTTTGATTTGAATTTAATTTCATAGTTATCCCAAAGTGTAATTGGTTCTTTAACTGCAATTATCAATTCAATAGCAGTTTCTTTACCTGGTTCTAAAAGTCTTTTATCTGGAACAAGATTTGAATCAATTTTATTAATTTCTTTTATAAGACCAAATTTTGTACCAAGAAGATAAACTTCTTGTCCTTCTTTAATTCCATCAGTTCTAGAAAAATACATTCTCATTTTATAAGGATATTCTTTTTCTGTATTTGTTTTTTCAACAATTGTTACTTGGAATAAAAAAATTAGGAAACTAAAAAAAAGGATTCCAACTAAAATTTCTTTCATATATCCTATGAATTCGTTTAACAAATTTGTTCAATAATTTTTTTCTTGTTAAAATTTAAGATAGTATAAATTTAATTCTACTAACTTAAGTTGCATAAAAAAAGTTTATAAAATAAAAATGAATTCAATATTATATATAGTTTCAGTTCCAATCGGAAATAACAAAGATATTTCTATGAATGCAATTGAAAAATTAGCAATGGCAGATTTAATCATTGGTGAAGAATATAAGGAGACGTCTAAACTATTAAGACTAAATGGATTAGAAAAACCTTTTGAACTTTTAAATGAACATTCAACTCATGATGAAATTGATGAGTTAGTAAAAAAAATTATTAATTCAAGAATTACTTGTCTGGTTTCTGATTCTGGAACACCTTCAATTGAAGATCCTGGTGAAGCATTAATCAATATCTGCCTCCGTAAAGGGGTTGGACTTAAAATTATACCTGGAGCAACAGCACTAGCTTCAGCTCTTGCACTTTCTGGATTCAAAGTAAGTCCTTTTACATTTGTTGGATTTTTAGATAGGGATGAAAAAAGAAGAAGAGAAGAATTAATTAAATATTTTTCTTATCAGCACACTTTAGTATTTTATGAAACACCATATCGTTATAAAAAAGTAATTCAGGAAATGGCAAAAATCTCAAAACGAGATTATAGAATTTTTTTGGGGTTAAATTTAACAGCTGATGATGAAATTCAAGTGAGAGGAACTTTAAAAGAAGTTGCACAAAAAATGGAGAATCTACCTAAAGCCCCACCTGTAATTGTAATTGAGATTTAGTGTTTGTTTCACAATATTTTTTCATATCAATTAAACAAGCAGTGCAAGTCTCACCGGCATTTTTTTCTTTTGCAATTTGTTTATAGCTACAATTTTTATCTATTGATTCCCTCGAAATAGCTTCAAAATATACACCGCTACAATGACATTTATTCATATCCATTTTTTCAATATACTGAGAATCGTTCTCAAAGTCAAGATTTTTTTTCAGAATTTCCTAGTTTATTCTGGAGATTTAATGCGATAGAGATTCAAAATGTCGCTTTTGCGAGTGCGAAGCACCAGGCATTTTGAAGCTCGGGTCTGTTTTAGAAAAGATCCTTTTTCTACTTCTAAAATTGACATCGCCCATTAATAAATACTTAATATAGGCATAAACCCCTAATTAGGGTTAATACCTATTGTAATAGAATAATTTTTATGTTAAGTTCAATTTAATTAAAGTCTGATAGTTAGGAGAAAGAAAAAACTAAAAAAGGAAATCTAATTTACAAATGGTTTTCAATTTTTAATTTGCTAGTATGAACTCAAATAAATCTGATTATGTATTACATCCTTGGCATGGAATTTCTCCTGGTGATAAAGTTCCTGACTCTGTTGACGCTTTTATTGAAATGCTTCCAACTGACACTGTTAAATATGAAGTGGATAAAGATTCTGGTTATATAAGACTTGATAGACCTCAAAAATATTCTAACCATTGTCCAGCACTTTATGGTTTTATCCCTCAAACATTTTGTGGTGAAAAAATTGCAAAATTTTGTATGGATAAAACTGGAAAAAAAGATATTGAAGGGGATGGAGATCCACTTGATATTTGTGTATTAACTTCAAGTGCTATCACTCATGGAAATATTTTGATGAGAGTAATTCCAATTGGTGGAATGAGAATGATTGACAAAGGTGAAGCAGATGATAAAATTATAGCGATTCTTAAAGGTGATTCAATTTTTGGACATATGCAAGATATTCATCATTGTCCTGCAGATTTAATTAACAAGCTAAAACATTATTTTTTAACTTACAAAGCAATGCCTGATGAGAGCGAACCTCCAACAGTCGAAATTACAGGAGTTTATGGTGCGCAAGAAGCTAAACAAATTATTCTCACTTCCCTTCAAGATTATAAAGATAAATTTAATTCTTAATTTTTTTGGGTTACTAATACTTTTATTCTCAGTCAATTTATTTGCTGAGGATAAAACTAAATCAACAAAAATTGATGATGAACTTCCTACTGATTTTTATTCCAATAAAGGATTAGAGGAAGTTGAAAAAAAAATGTCAAACTGGACATTAGAGCAAATTGAAAAATATGCAGTAAACAACAACCCGCTTTATAATGCAGAAAAACAAAACATTAATCTTGCAATAGGTGATTTGATGACAGCGAAATTAAATCGAAATCCTGTTCTTGGTTACCAACAACAATTTATTCCTTTAAGAGTAAGTGATTCAATTACAGCTTCTGGTCCATTTGCAGGAACAACTGGTGCAGGCTTTCAAGTTTTTAGACAATCACTTCCCGGTGGTGCAGGAGGACAACCAGAATTAGCCCCTTCTTTATCTTGGGAGTATGATTTTGGAGTAATTAGAAATCAAAAAACTAAAGTGGCTCAACAAGGAATCAAATTTGAAAAAGCAAAATTTTCAGATTTTGATAGAGTATTTAGATTAAGACTGCGTCAATACTATTGGCTTCATAAATATTTAACTGAATATGTAAATTTTCAAAAAGAGTTTTATGAAAATTATAATGAACTTTTGGACTTAACAAAATTTCGTGCTGAGAAAGGTGATATATCATTATTAGAATATGATCGTTTAACATTAGAAAGAATTCGTATCGAAAAAGAATACAAAGAAGCTGAAATCATGAGAGCACAAGCTGCAAAAGATTTACGATTTTTTATTGGAATTGCACCTTCCAATCAGGCATTACTTTTTAATGGTAAATTAGAATTTTATTCTTTAAAAGAACTTGGACTAGATTTAAAAAATTACAATATTGAAAATAGAGCAGATTTACAAGCCTTAAAATCAAAAGCTATTCAAAACAAATTAACTATTGAGTTAAAAGAAAAAGAGGTTAAGGTTCCGTATGTTAATTTTGGTGGTGAAGTTCGTTTAAAAGGAAATGAACAATACGCTGGTATTTTTGCAAGTATTCCATTAAAAATAGAAGACCGAAATCAAGGTGAAATTTACAAAGCACAAGAAACTTTTAAAAAAAGCCAATTAGAAGTAGAATCCAAAACAAAACAAATTTATTCTGAAATTCGTGCTGCATTAAGAGAAATTTTATCTAGAGAAGAACTTTTAAAAGAATATAAAAGCATCAAGTTAATTGATAAAAATAAAACAGTACAAGAAAAATATCGTTTAGCTTATATTCGTGGAGCATCCAATTTAGTAACTTTTCTTGAAGCAGAAAAAAATTATCTTTCAGTACTTAGAGGTTATTATGAACAATTGTATTTGTATTATAACGCTATAGAAGGATTTAGAGCAGCCATTGGGAAATTAGGAGAGAACGAATAATGGGAAAATTAATAGAAACATTTAAAAACTTAAATAAATATTGGAAGCTTGCAATCCTTTTGTCAATTTTTGGAATTGGTTTTGTGATTTTTAAACTAAGTAGCAAAAAAATTCCTGATCAAGTTAAAGAGTCAAAAGAAGCAACAAATGATACTACAACTCAAAAAATTAAAATCCCAGATGATATTTTAAAAACACACCCACTTTCTTATGTTAAAGTTAGAGAAAGAGGATTTTACGAAGAAATTGTTTTACCTGGAAAAGTTTCTTATGATTTAGAAAATTTAGCTAATGTTGGTTCTCGTGTAACAGGCAGAATAACTGAAGTTCACGTTAAAGAAGGTGATCAAGTTAGACGTGGAAGTCCACTAGCAGTAATTTCATCTGTTGATTTAGGAAATGCTCAAGCTAATTATTTAAAAGCAAAAACAAAACTAGAAGCTTTAAAACTTCAAGCAGATAGAGCGAATGAACTTTTTGAAAAAAAAATTATTTCAGCAAGAGAATTTGAAGTAGCAAATATGGATTATAAAACTGTAAAAACTGAACTAGAAACAAGTTATAATGCATTAGAAATTTATGGTTTAAATAAAGCTGAAATTTCTTCACTTGATTCTGGAAAACAAAAACAACAAAATTTAATTTTAAGAAGCCCAATTGATGGAACAATTACTGACAGAAAAGCTGTAAACGGTCAGGCAGTTGTTCTAGAAGAAAATTTATTTGTGGTAGCAAATCTCCGCAAGCTTTGGATTATTTTAGATGTTTATGAAAAAGATTTGTATTCAGTAAAAATGGGAGCTGAAGCACAAGTATATACTTTAGGTGAAAAACCAGAATCAGTTAAAGCTGTTGTTGCTCATGTCTCTGAAGTAATCGACCAAGTAAAACATACTGCTGAAATTCGTCTTGAAGTGAACAATGCAGGATTTAAGTTAAAACCCGGTCAAACTGTCAGTGCAAAAGTTCAAGGTCTAATTTCTGAAAGTAAATCTAGAAAAATAATGGTAGTACCTTCTGTTGCAGTTCATAAAATCGAAGGTAAGTCAGTTGTTTTTATTGCAAACCAAGATGGAAGTTTTGAAGCCAAAGAAGTTGCAACTGGAGAAGCAATAGATGATGATATTGAAATCAAATCAGGGGTTTCAATTGACGCAAATATTGTAAGTGAAGGATCATTTGTTTTGAAAAGTGAATATTTAAAATGATAGAGTCATTAATTGAACTTTCCATTAAACGCCGATTTGCTGTTCTAATTTTAACAGGTTTAGTTACTTTAATCGGTGCTTACAATGCCATGTATCTTTCAGTAGATGCTGTTCCTGATGTTACAAATGTTCAAGTTTCAGTGGTAACTCCTTCACCTGGTCTCTCCCCTATTGAAGTAGAACAATTCATCACTTATCCTGTTGAAATTGCAATGACAGGTCTTCCAAATGTTGAAGAAATTCGTTCGATTTCTAGAACTGGTGTGAGTAGTGTAACAATTGTTTTTAAAGATCATGTGAATATTTGGTTTGCCCGTCAACTTGTGAATGAAAGATTAAAAGATGTTGAAAATGAAATTCCACCTGGGTATGGCACTCCAGGACTTTCTCCAGTAGCTACCGGTCTTGGAGATATTTATGAATTTGTTTTAACTTCAGATAAACATTCTCCAATGGAACTCAGAACTTATATGGACTGGGAACTTTCTAGAAAAATTAAAGCACTCCCTGGTGTTATTGATGTAAACACAATTGGTGGCGAAGCAAAACAATACCAAATTATTATTGAACCTAGAAGACTTGCGGTCCATAATATTACTCTTTCAGAAGTATTAGACAAACTTGAAGAGAACAATAGAAATGTTGGTGGTGGTTACATTATGAAAGGCAACGAACAAGTTGTGATTCGTGGTGAAGGACAATTCAAATCTTTAGATGAACTTTCTAGAACAGCTATCAAAACAGAAAAAGATGGAACTCCACTTTTACTAGGAAATATTGCAGAAGTAAAAATTGGTCCGAGTATTCGATTTGGTTTAATTACTAAAAGTGGTAAAGGTGAAGTAGTTGGTGGAACTGTGATGATGCTCATTGGACAAAATTCAAGAGAAGTAGTTACTGTTATAAAAGAGAGAGTTGAGGAATTAAAAAAAGAACTCCCTGAAGGAATGAAAATAGAACCGTTTTATGATCGATCCGAATTTATCAATCGTGCATTAAAAACTGTTTTTATCAATTTAGCTGAAGGTGCAACATTAGTTTTTATTGCACTAATTGTTTCACTTGGAACTGTAAAAGGTGGGGCTTTGGTCGCATCTGCTATTCCAATTTCCATGTTAGCAGCAGTGATTTTTATGCGGGCATTAGGTGTAATTGGAAACTTGATGAGTCTTGGTGCATTAGATTTTGGTCTCCTTGTAGATGGTCCTATTGTCATGTTGGAATCTGTGATGGCTGGATTCATAATAAAAAGATCTTATTTTCCAGATGACCTCACTGAAGAAGAAAGATCAAGACGCTCTATTGAAGTTATAAAAAATTCTTGCATAAGAGTAGCAAGAGCTGCTGCATTTTCTGTTGCAATCATCATGTTAGTGTATCTACCTTTAATGGTGCTCGAAGGTGTGGAAGGTAGAATGTTCAGACCGATGGCAATTACAGTTGCATTAGCACTAGGTATGGCATTATTATTTTCACTTACAACTTTTCCAGCAGCAGTTTCTTATTTATTTGAAAAACCAGATTTTCATCATTCACATTATTGGGATGTAATTGAAGAAAAATTTAAAATCTTTTTGGATTGGGGACTTGCTAGAAAAAAAATGGTTGTTATTTTATCTACATTACTTTTCTTTTTATCATTAATACTTGGAGTTAATTTGGGAGCTGAATTTATTCCAAGGATTGATGAAGGAGAATTAAACATTGATGTAAAAAGACTTCCTTCAACTTCGATAAATCATTCAAGAGATCTGAACATGGAAATCGAAAAAGTGTTAATGACTTTTCCAGAAGTAACATCTGCAGTTTCCAAAACAGGTCGTGGTGAATCAGCTGCTGAACCAGTTGGTACAGATGAAGGTGAGCTGATGGTTAAGCTCAAAGATAAAAAAGAATGGACTACTGCAAAAGATAGAGAAGAGCTAATGAGCATTATGAAAGATAAAATTAATGCACAAGTTCCATCCAGTTATATTTCTATGTCTCAGCCAATCGAAAATAGGGTTAACGCGTTGTTAGCTGGTTCTAAAGCAGACGTGGTAATAAAAGTTTATGGAGATGATTTAGTTACTCTAAAAAAAATTGGAGAAGACATTGCAAAAATTTTAGAAAAAATTCCTGGCACGGGTGACTTACGTGTTCAAAGAGTTCTTGGTTTACCACTTTTAGAAATAAAAGCTAATAGAGAAAAAATGGCACGTTATGGTGTTACTGCTAATGAAATGTTAGATGTTGTAGAAACTCTGCGTGTAGGAAGAAGTGCTGGAAAAGTTTTTGAAGGTTTAAAAAGGTTTGATCTGGTTGTTAGAATGGATATTGATTTTAAAGACATTGAAGTAATAGAAAATATTCCTGTGATGACTTCTTTTGGAACAACAGTCCCACTTGGTTTAGTCTCAGATATAAAATTAACAGAAGGTCCAGCTTCAATCACTCGTGAAGCTTTAAAAAGAAGATTATTTGTAGAAGTAAATATTCGTGGTAGAGATTTAGTTTCTTATATTGAAGAAGCAAAAGCAAAAACAGAAGAAGTCATTTCCAAACGTCCCGAAGGTTATGAAGTAAAATGGGGTGGACAATTTGATAATTTTACCAGAGCAAAAAATAGATTAGCACTTGTTGTTCCAATTGCAATGGTAATTATTTTTGGAATGTTAATTGCAGCATTTGGTTCTGCTAAATATGCAATTGGAGTTTTCTTAGTTGTGCCACTTGCAATTTCAGGTGGGATTTTAAGTCTATTACTTAGAGGACTTCCGTTTAGTATTCCTGCTGGTGTTGGTTTTATTGCGGTTAGCGGTATAGCAGTGTTAAACGGAGTTGTTTATGCTTCAGTTCTAAGAGAAGTATTGGCTGAAGGAGTAAAACTTTCAGAAGCTGTTATCAAAGCTTCAGTATTATCATTAAGACCAATTATGACAACAGAATCAATTGCAGCAATTGGTTTTATTCCAATGGCAATTTCTTCAATGGCAGGAGCTGAAGTTCAAAGACCACTTGCAACAGTTGTAATTGGTGGAGTTTTGGTTGCGACACTACTTTCAAGGTTACTACTTCCAATTTCTATGGAATTTTTATTAAAAGATTCTGATGAAGATTTAACAAAAGAAAATCCTAAAAGAAGAAAGTCAGATTTATAAAATGACAAAAAATAAAGCTGACTTAAAATTTAAAGTTGATAATGAAGAACTTTGTATTCATCTAATAGGTGAATACAATATTCATACAGTTCCAAATATTTGGAAAGAAGTAAATTTGATTTTAAAAGATCAAATTTATAGAAAAATTTCTCTAGAGTGTAAAGAGTTAACACATTCAGAAGTCGCAGGAATTTCTCTTTTATTTCATATTAAAGAATTTGCTAAAGAAAATAAAAAAGAATTTAAAACTGTAAATTTACAGTCAAGATTTTTGGAACTTTTGGAAATGTTTTCTTATGAAAAAAAACAGTCTTCACTGGTTCCATTTCAAGATACTTGGTACACACCTGAAAGAGTTGGAACTAGAACAATTGAAATAGTTGAAAACTTAAAAGAAATTGTAGAATTTTTAGGTGCAACTATTTATATGCTGTATTTTGCTTTTAAAAATCCTTCTAAAATCAAATGGAAAGAAGTTCTTGCAATAGCCGAAAAAGCTGGAGTGAATGCAATTCCAATTATTTTATTAATAGGTTTTTTATTTGGACTAATCATGTCTTTTCAATCTGCTATTCCAATGCAAAAATTTGGGGCTGAAATTTATGTAGCAAATCTAGTTGCCCTTTCTCTTTTTAGGGAACTTGGACCATTAATGACATCTGTTATTCTTGCTGGACGAACAGCTTCCTCTTTTTCTGCTGAGATTGGCACTATGAAAGTTTCAGAAGAAGTTGATGCAATTATCACAATGGGATTAAGTCCACTTCAATTTTTAGTTATACCAAGAATTATCGCAGCAATAATTGTAACACCAATCCTCACTATTTTTTTTAATTTAGCAGGACTTCTTGGTTCGCTACTTGTTATCTTATCATTCAAATATCCTTTTATCACTTATTATAATCAAGTTGTGACTTCAGTAAAAAATCTGGATATGCTCGGTGGTTTATTTAAAGCAACAGTCTTTGGAATTGTGATTGCTGGTATCGGTTGTTTTCATGGGCTTAACACAAAAACAGGTGCCTCAGCAGTTGGTGAATCTACAACAAGATCAGTTGTAAACGGAATCATTTCAATTGCACTTATGGATGGAATGTTTGCGGTGTTATTTTTTTATTTGGGGTTATAGTAATTTTTTTTTGATGAGGAAAACTTAAAAGGTTCATTTCAAAAAATATTTTTAAGTAAAAGCATTTCCAAATTTGAGTAAAAGTACAATTAACAAACTAATTGAAAAATAAATTCCCATTGGGACTTTCATTTTAAGAAATGATTTTGTTTTATCTCGAATTAAAAAACTAATACAAAATCCAATTATGTAGGCAAAATTTAAAAATAAAATAAATAATGGAAATCCAGTGATATAACCAAAAACAGATACAAAAAATACATCACCTAGTCCCAGACCGTTTGGAGAAAAAAAATGAAGGATGAGAAATAGCACTAGCAAAAATAAAAACACATAAAGACGCTCGAGAGTAAAAAAATTTTCCCCAAAAAAATAATGAACTAAAAATCCAAACAAAAAGATAAATGGCAAATTTTCATAATCAATTGAAAATTTTTTATAATCAGTATAAGCAGTTAGCAATAAATGTCCCACTAAAAATAAAAAACTAAAACTTAAAGCCAAATTTTTTGTGATAAAATAAAGCCCTATAAACAAAATCCCAAAACAAATTTCTGTGATAAAATAAATTTTTGGAATTTTGTAACCACAAGATTTACATTTTTCTTTTGAAAAAAAATATCCTAGAACAGGAATGAGGCTAATTGCTGTTAAATGAGTTTTGCAAGATTCACAATTGGAACTTTCAAAAAGTATTTTTTTCCACTTCTCAACAGAAGAATATTTTTTTCTTTCAGGTGTATAAAAATAAAAATAAATTCTATAAACTAATGTCGTGTAAAAACTTGCTATAGAAACTGCTAATATAAAAAATAGAATTAGCTCCATTAACTCACCTTTCGCACTTCGTGTTCAGGTGAGGTAATATGGTTTGCCCCTGACAGGGGGGTCTGCTTCCGCAAGCTTTTAAATTTTATTTGAAAATCAAAATTTTTTTTAAATATTTTTCTATTTAAAAACTTAATAATAAATTTCTTTCTTAACATGAGCCATTAAGCAAGTTCTTGAAGAGCCTTCATCCCTTTTTCCAAATTTGATTTTTCAGATGCAAAACTAATTCTGATATAGGAATTGGTTTGGTTAAAAATAAATCCCGGTACAGTGATTAATTTTTTTTCTAACACAGCTCGTTTTACAAATTCTTCATCATTTCCTTTAATTGGAATGAAGTAATAGAATGCACCTTTGGATTTTTTGATATTGTAATAATCTTTTAATGAATGATAAACAAAATCTCTTTTTTCTTTATAATCCAAAATATAAGAACTCATATCAGTTTTTAATGCTTCTAATCCAGCATACTGAGTAGTAGAAGGTGCACAAACAATTGTATATTGTTGGAGTTTTGTCAATTCTCGAATCACTTCTTCTTCTGCAACAATTGAAGCCAATCGAAGTCCAGTCATATTATATGTTTTGGAAAAACCAGAGAGTGTAATTGCTTTATCGTAAAATGAACCAACTGAAATAAATTCTTTATCATAATCAAATAGTTCATAAATTTCATCTGAGATCAAATAAGAATTAAATTTTTCAGCAACTCCAACTAATAATTCCAATTGTGATTTTGAAAAAATATACCCTGTCGGGTTTGAGGGATTGGAATAAATAATCAATTTTAAATTTTTAAAGTTTAATTTTTTTACATCCTCTTCAGTAAAATCTTCAGGAAGAAAATGAAGTTTCGCACCATGAAATTTTAACATAGAAGGATACATCAAAAAATAAGGAGTGATAATTAAACATTCATCATCTCGATTTACAAGTGCAGTAAAAAGTAAAAGTAGTGCTGAACTAATTCCTGATGTGACTAAAATTCGTTCTGGAGTAGCATAATTGATTTGGTTTGCTGATTTGTATTTTTCAGATAGAGCTTGTTTTAGTTCTGGAATTCCACCTGTTAAAGTATAAGCTGTTTTACCTAAATTAGCTGCTTCGTTTAGCGAATTAATAATATTAGGCGGACATGGAAAATGTGGTTGCCCAATTGATAAATTAATTGGGTCTTTAATTGTTGCAGCAAGTTCAAATGCTTTTCTAATGGGTGAAGTATCAAGTCCATTCATTGAATCGGCAAAATTTTTCATAACTAATTCCTATAAGTCTAAGTTCATTACTTTAGAGGCATGCTCTTCAATAAATTTTCTACGAGGTGCAACTTCGTCTCCCATCAAAATATTAAATGTGTCTTCAGCTTCCACCACATCATCTAGTCTAACTTGAAGCATCACTCTAGCAGTTGGGTCCATTGTAGTTTCCCAAAGTTGTTCTGGATTCATTTCCCCAAGACCTTTGTATCTTTGAATTACTAGTTTAGCATCTTTTCCATAACGGCTAATCACTTCTTCTTTTTCACGATCTGAATAAGCATAAGTTGCTTCCTGTCCTTTTTTGATTAAATAAAGAGGTGGTTGAGCAACATATAAAAATCCTTTTTCAATAATTGCTTTCATATATCTAAAAAAGAAAGTGAGAAGTAGTGTGCGAATGTGCGAGCCATCAATGTCCGCATCTGTCATAATTACAATTTTGTGATAACGAATTTTATCTACATTAAATTCATCTTCCCCAATTCCAGTTCCCATCGCCGAAATTAATGTTCTAATTTCTTCATTAGATAAAATCTTATCTAGTCTTGATTTTTCTACGTTTAAAATTTTACCTTTGAGTGGAAGTATGGCTTGTGTATTTCTATCTCTACCTTGTTTAGCAGAACCACCAGCAGAGTCACCCTCCACCAAGTACAGTTCAGATTTTTCAGGACTTTTTTCAGAGCAGTCAGCAAGTTTGCCGGGTAATCCCCCCCCCTCCAAAACAGTTTTTCGGCGGGTGAGGTCGCGTGCTTTTCTTGCAGCTTCACGAGCTTTTGCAGCTAGAATACTTTTTTCTAAAATCTTTTTTACAGTGCTGGGATTTTCTTCAAAATAACGATTCATTTTTTCAGAAACTAAAGTTTGCATTAATCCTTTAATTTCAGCATTTACTAATTTTTCTTTGGTTTGAGAATTAAATTGAGGTTGTGGGATTTTGATGGAAATAACAGCTGTTAAACCTTCACGAACATCTTCACCACTTAAACCTGCTTCCATTTTTTTCATGAGAGCAGTATCTTTTTTTAAAAAATCATTTAGTGTGCGAGTGAGTGCAGCTCTAAATCCTTCCAAATGAGTTCCACCAAGAGAATTGTTAATTGCATTAGTAAAACAAAATATACTTTCAGAATATGCATCTGAATATTGAAGTGCAATTTCTGCGTGTAAACTTTCTTTTTGGCTTTCAAAATGAATCACCGGTTCATGAATTGCATGTTTCGATTCGTTTAACATTTCTACAAAAGAAACAATTCCACCAGAATAATTAAATTCTGCTGAATGAGTTTCTTCTTTTCTAACATCTTCAATTTTTAAATTTAAACCTTTGTTTAAAAATGCCATTTCTCTAAAACGAGAAGATAACATATCATATTGAAATTCAGTTGTAGTAAAAATATTTCCATCTGGTTTAAATCGAACTGTTGTTCCTGAGCCAGTTGATTCACCAATTACAGTAACAGGTTTGTCTGGAGTCCCAGTATAGTATTTTTGGTAGTACAATTTTCCATCTTGGCGAACTTCTACTTCTAGCCATTCAGAAAGTGCGTTTACAACACTTACACCCACACCATGAAGACCACCTGAAACTTTGTAGGCATCATTTTCAAATTTACCACCCGCGTGTAAAATAGTTAGAACAACTTCTATTGTAGAAATTCCTTTGTCGGGATGAATTCCTGTTGGAATACCACGACCATTATCTGAAACTTCGATGATATTATCAGGTAAAATTTTAATTAGTATATGAGAACAATGTCCCGCCATTGCTTCGTCAACTGAGTTATCCACTACTTCATAGACCATTTTATGAAGCCCAGTTTCATCTTGGGTTCCAATGTACATTCCGGGTCTTTTTCTAACTGCTTCTAGACCTTCTAGAATTTTAATCTTTTCTGCACCGTACTCATTCATAAAATTATACCTTAATTTCAGTTTTGTGGAGAAAGTCCACAAGGCAAATGGTTTTTGGCAAATTTTTTATTGATTCTATTGATATTTATTGCAAAGAAATAAAAATTACAAAACTTCCACCAGCAAATCAGAATCAAACATACTGGAAGGTGGAATCACAGTTTCATTGTACGGAATTTTTAAACCATATCTTTTAAACATTAAAATTTTTACAGCAAAACTACTTAGATCAAAATCTTTTAATCGCCCAAGTTTTCCAACTTCCAAATTAAATACTGATTTATAAATTTTCCAAATCAATTCAGAACAATAAATTTTATCATCAGCCCAACCAAAATATATATCATATGGTTTGCCAAAATATTTTTCACCTTCAGAAATAAATTTTTCTTGGTTTTCCTTTGTAAAAACTTCTGAAGAATTTTTTAAACGTTTGACTTTATATTTTTTTCCAATTCCTCTACCGATAAATTTTTCAATTGGAGTTTTTATCACAGGACCAATTGCTTCAAGCACCATCAATTGATCTTTGTATTTCATCACAACTCCAACATGTGTGTATTTTGATTTTGTTGCGAGCTTAATTGCTTTTGCTTGTTCAGAATTTGTTTCTTGAAAAATTATATCTCCAACTTGAAATTCTATTCCAAAAATATTTATGCTAAACAAAACAAATAATAAAATGACTTTCATAAAAATTAAGTATTTATCAGAATAATTCAAAATACAAGCTTTTATTTTTTTTGTTATTTTTGAATTGATTAATTATTTTTTTATTAAATTCTGGGTGTGTAGGTTAATACCATGAAAAGTCAAGCTTTATTAAACCAAGAAATGAATTCAAAAAAAGTTGAAATAATTTCTTTTATTACACATCTGGATAAAAAAAAAATTGAAGCTGGACTTTTAGATATAGAGGAAGGTAAAATTGTTACTAATGAAACAGTTATGAAAAAAGCACAAGAAAAATTAGACAATCGCTCAGATTTGAATTTGATCATTTTTGAATTGGAAAAATTCTAGTAAACTTTCTTAAATAGAAATTATTGAGATAAGAAAGAAGAATTATTAAAGTCAAATTTTTGACTAATCATGAATAGTTTTTTCTATACAAAAAAAAGCGATAGAGATAGTAGCGAAAATCCTTTTGCGAGAGAAGCGAAGCAAAAGATTGTAGCGGATAGCTCGGTCGCAACTCGTTTACGATGTTGCGAATCGCCCCCATTCTGCATTAATAATTCTAAATTCAACATTATCTAAAATCTATATCCAACTGTGAGCCACATATTTCTTCCTTCAAGTGGATGCATACTAGGATATGGATTATTTCCTGTTCTCACACCAGCATCATAAAATTGTTTATTTAAAACATTATTCACTAAGAAGTCTAAAAACATTCCTTGAAATAAAAAATTCTCCCAGTGTAAATTCATACGAACAAAAATGTATGGCGGAACAACTTTATTCGCCCAGTTAGTTGAAACAGTTCTTCTGATGTCAACATAATTTGCTCCAGTGTACAATGAAACATTCTCTGTAAAATAAAATGTTGTTCCTAGATTTACTTTATGAGTTGGGTAATTTGGAATCGCTCCTTCCCCGGGAACATCTCTTCTTCTTAGAATTGCATTTCTAATATCTAAAGCTAAATCATCTCCAGGTCTTCCTTCTGTTGAAGGGGAACTTGTTAAAAATGGAGATGGTTTTACAAATAAACCTCTGTTGTAGGAATAATTTCCATTTATGCTCAAATTTTTTAATACTTGAATTTCTGTTGTGAGCTCAGAGCCAAGAATTCTTGCATCAACTGCATTTTGGTTTTGGGTCCAAAATCTCGCTGGGTTAGTTGCATTCGTTCCTGTACCGGGAATTTGTTCTTGAGTTTGAACTTCAAGTAACAAACCGGAAATTGTATTATAATTCACATTTCCAGAAACATAATATTTTTGTAAAAAACGATAACCAAGTCCCATCTCATAAGATTTTAATCTTTCTGGTCTTAAATTTTCATTCCCTTTTCTTGTTGAAGTTTGGCTGAACATTTCCCAACCAGAAGGAGCAGAAAATCCAGTTCCAGCAAGTAACTTCAAAGTTAAATCTTTTGTGAGTTTAAATACACCTGAGATACGTGGATTATTTGTTGAACCAAAATTTGTGTTCACATCATGCCGACCACCTAGTGTTAAACTAAACCATTCAGTTAACTTCCATTGGTGTTGGATATAAGCACCATAATTATTAAATGTAAATCTTTGATCGGAATTATAACCTCTTGGAACAACAGTGTGAATACCTTCTATTCCAACTGTAAGCGAATGTTTTTCATTTGGACTATAACTTAGTCTTTCCCTAAATTCATAACCATAATCTGGTCTTGCTCTTTGGTTAAGAGTTAGATTTGTGGGATTTACATTTGTAGTTCCTTGTCCAGTTAAACTTGTAACTCCGTTTACATTTGTTGTGCTTCCTGTTGGGTTTGCAGTATTGTAAAGATTGTAATTGTATTCGCCATATACCCCTGTTCGTGAATAATTATTATCTCTACTTGAATTTAAAATTTCTGTGCTTCGTGAAATTACTTCTGAATCTAAACTTAATTTATCTGTGAAATTGTGAGAGTAACCAGTTGCAATACTTGTTCCTTTCATATCCCAATGAGGACCTGAAGCTCCTGCTGAATTAATTCTTCTTTGAAAAATTCCAACTCTTCTTGCGTTATTTCTAAAATCAAAATTATCTGTTTCAAGTCCTCTATCAGTATAATCTAATCTCTGAGTTCCTGAAAAAAAAGTTCCTGAACCTTGTAAGTATTGCCAATTGATAACTTCAAAACGAAAATTTTTAAAGGAAAGTTTTCCGGTGATATTATACGTATCTGTTGAAGAGTTTGAATATCTTTTGGACCACCATTGTCCAACTGAATTTGCTCCTGGACGACATTCTCCACCACATGCTTTTTGTTCTACAAAATATCTTGCATCATTTGGGTTTGCATAATTTGGTGCTGTTGAATCAATTTGTTGTTTATCTTGTCTTTGAACACCACCAAAATAGGGTCCTTCTGTTTGGTAATAATACCCGCCCACAGAATACTGTGCGTGTTCAGTTTTGGATATGTCCACAAATCCTCTGCTGGCAAATGCACCTGAATAACCAGGATTACGCCCGTTTGATTCAAAACTTCCATACATTGCTTGGACTTGATTTCCGGGAGATGACTTTCCATCTTTTGTAATTACGTTGATTATACCATTAAATGCATTTGCTCCATAAAGTGCTGAAGCAGGACCTGCAACAACTTCAATTCTATCGACATTAAATAATGGATATTCAATTGTTCCACCAAGTGCAGAATTTTCGGAAAGAATATTCACAGGAATTCCATCTATGTACACTAAAGTTTTTTGATTGGAAAAAGTTGTGAGACCTCTTTGTTGAATTAAATGTGGCCAAACTCCATAAGCATGTACAGCATTAAAACCTGGTAAATCTTTTAGTGCTTCAAAAAGTGTTCTATATCCTCTTTCACGAATTTGTTTTGAAGTCACAACATAAATTGTCGCTGGTGCATCTCTTACAGAAATTTTACTTCTTGTAGCAGTAACTACTTCTTGGTTTTCAGATTGTAAAAGTTTAAATACCTCATTTGCAGCTGCACTTGCATCTTCTTTTTTTACAGGAAATTTAATATCTTTCCCAATTTGATTTCCAGCAATATGTTCATCTATGTTTTCATTACGAATATTTTTTTTTGGATTTACTCTAACAATTGTAGAAAGTTTTTTTGTAAATTTTTCAATTTCTTTATCTTCATTTGTTTTCATTTCTTCTTTATCCAAATTAACTCCATCAATAGAAGAAAATTCTAAACCTTGGCTGAATGCATCAATTACAACTCCTGTTTCGGGATCATATACTTGTCCATAAAGTCGCACTCCAGTATCACTTTCTTGGTAATAACCATCTACGAAATAATTGGAATTGTTTTGCTTCGATTGATTTAGTTTGGAATTCAAATCTCCAGAAAGATTTTTTGTTTCATAACCATAGGATTGAAATTGAGATTCTAATGAAGATTTGATTTTATCTTTGATTCTAGGGTTTGAATTGGTTTTATAAGATTGAAATTCTCCAATAGAGACAAGCTTTTGGTTTCTTTGAGAAGTTTCTTTTTCTTGAGTAAATATGGAAATAGTGATTGATAATAAAATTAAAATAAAATTTTTCAAAATAAAACCTTTTCGTAATAAAATTGATTTGAATTTGTAATATTTGAAATCAAATTGAACAGTGTTTAATTGTCAATTTAAATTAGAATTTCACAGATAAAATTTTCTATTTGAGAGCAAAATTTTTTTTGAGAAAAATAGATAGTTATGCAAAATTTGTTTAGCTTTATAAAAAGGGGAAAGCCTTCCCCTCGCTCCAAAGCTTGCTATCCAAGCTTTTCCGCTACCCCTTCTCCGAGAAATCAGATAGTTATGCAAAATCAAATAAAATGGCTCAGACTCAACTTTATTTTATAAGGGTCTAAACTGTTAAACTTATTTGCCTAGTTAGATCAAACGAAATCTAAATAGTTATGCATAATTGGAATTTCTGAAGTTAAAATTTTTTGAAAAAAGGAAGATTAATTTTAAATTAAAAAATTGTTTTGGATACTAAAAATTATAGAAGAGCTTTAACTTTTCTGAAAAGGAAAACTTTTATTTTGTTGCGAAATTTTTTTGCTGAGTGAACTTTCTTGTATTTGGGAAATTTGCTGCTTTGGAAAACTTTCTGGTATTGTTAAATTGAATAGTTATGCAGAATTTTAAATTCTTGGAAGACTTGGTATTGGATTTTGTAAAGCTTTGTTGTAAGAATTGATTTGTTTTAAGGGGACTTATTAGCTTTGAACTAAATTTTCTTTTATAAAAAGACTTTTTTTAGATTGTGAGACTTTTTTGTTTTGTTAAACCCAATAGCTTTCTGAATAGTTATGCAAAGTTTTTTTTACTCAAAAAAAACAATTCTTCATTATACAAAGTATGGGGCTAAAAAAAAAAATTATTTATAATCAAAATTATAAAAATGATTTTGATACAAAACTTTTATCAGATGGAAAAAAAATCAGTCAAATCACAAGAGCCACAATTCTTGTGCCAGAATTTTTATACGATTTCTTTCTGGCACATGGCTCAAGAAAAAGGTCGCGGGAATATTTCAATTTGCTTTTGAAGCGCTATCGTTACATTCTACACACCGATAAGGGCGAATTTTCTGGTGATTTTAACACTTCTTACCAAGATGAAGGCATGAATTTAAAGGCAAAAACCATTTCTTTAGAATGCGAAACTTGGGCTGAGGTGAAAGTATACAAGCAACTCACAAATTGGTCTTGTTGCAAAATTATGACTTATCTTTTATATTTGGATTATTTAGGTGTTGGAGAAAATATACCTGCCGAATTTGGAAATTTTGTGATCCCGAAAGAGCCAAAATTTTTTCTTTGTAGTAAAATTTATTTTAACACAAAAACTTGGACCTACCATAGAAGATTTTATTATAGTAGGTTTGACTTTCACGATAGTGAAGAATCTGTTTTGAATAAGTGAATTTTTTTTAATCTGAAAAAATTTTCTGAAATCGACAGAACTTTGAGATACGAATAGTTATGCAGATTTCGGTGAGTTTTTTCGACACTGAAAGATTAATCAGTACAAATCAAGTTCCACAAAGCAAGAAAGTCCAACTCGAAACAGAAAATTCTCTCTACTCTGAGAATTTTTCTCATCGCAGTAAAATCCCTCCAATACAGCAATGCCTTTTTGAATCTAAAAAAGTTTTTCAATACAACTTTTTTGGAAAAAAGTCCTACACTCGAATTCCAATTTTGCATAACTATCTGGATTTCAGAAGATTTTTCAATGCAAGAAAGTTTCTCTTTCCAAAAAAAGTTTTCTCACTTCAAATCTATTACACGAACCTCAGAAATTCCTAGCAAAACAACAAAGTTTAGCAAAACCGATTCAATTTCACAAACACTAGCACTGCCGCAAAAGAGATCGAAGCGTTATCAAAAAATTGCAACTGCAATTTTTTGATATTAGCTAAGAGCTCGTTTTTTTGTGGGAAGTTATGTCATATGAAATTCTGCTTAACTGTCTATTTTTCCCACAAAAAATTTGCCCTAAAAAGATTTCAGAAGAATTAATTTTGGTTAACAGCTTTTTGATAAAAATCTTTCTCAACAGTATCAATTCCTTTTAAGATAAGTTGAATCGTTTTTTCATCTAATTCAGAAAAAATAATTTTGCCTTGATCTATAATAAATATTCCAAGCTCAATTCCGCTAATATCAGATTGATTATAAATATTGGGTTTTTCTTTCATCTTTTCGATTACATAAATCATTACTTCTTTTACTTTTTCTAAAAGTTTTTGGTTGGATAAAGTTTCAAATAAAGAAATAATTTGTTTTCTAAATTCATTAGCTTCTTTTTTTTCTATTCTAGAAATTAATTTGTTAAAAACAATTTCATCATTTAGATCAAATCCTTGCTCTAACATTTGTTTTGCTTCAATGAATAAAGTTACTTCAAATTGATTTGCTTTGAGATAAGATTTTAGAGCTGAAACACCAGCTTTGGCAGCAGAAAAAAATTGTTTTCCAAATTTAAAAATAATAGTTCCAACAGAGCCGATTAGTCCAAATAATTTATCAGGTGAATGAATAAAATTTCCAAGTGCTATAAATGCTTTATCAAGCTCAATTCTTTTTTCAATTTCAGGATATAGAAGTTCTAAAAAATAATTTACTAATTTTTCTATTCTTTCTCTTGGAATTGAGTCGAACTCTTTGTATGTAGATAAATTTTCTTCTGAATATCTTTTAATTAATGAATTTCTATATGCACTGATTAATTTTGGAAAATCTTTTTCTTCTAAAATTTTTTTCATTGAACAACTTCCTCAAAATAACTCTTACCACTTAGACCGATATATTTTTCAAAATCAATTTTTTTTCCCTTTGGTAAAAATGGAAAATTTTCTTTTTTGGGTTCTAGTCCGTGAAATAAGGAATATATTCCAACAGCAATAGAAACAGCTGTCTTTCTTTTTTTCTTAGTTAAAAAATACATATCTTTATCTGAAGTAATTTCGCCTAATTCTAAATATGCGGAAATTGCATTGATAAAAGTTGGAACAGAATAAGTGGAAATATAAGGTCGTAAAATTGGACTTGGTTCAGAATGTTTGTCAGATTCATTTGGATTTAGTCTCAAACCATATTGTAAAAATCTCAAAATTTCTGAACTAGCATAATGATTATCTCCTCCATAACCTTCTAAGCCTCCTTCTCTTCGCATTAATTCCAATTTAGATTTTTCTCTTTCCCAAAATTTTCCTGTAGCCCGAAAACCTTTGTGTGAAATGGAATATGGTCCAGTTTTATCTTTGATTCTTTGTTCCCAACCTTCAGAATCTTTATAACTCCATGTTATCATATTGTAACGATAACCTTCAAATGCAGAACGGTCTGTATCTTTTCCATCCTTTGTGGGCCAGTAACCGTTAAAATAAATCCAAGTATCACCAACTGCATTTTCGAATCGATTCCAAGAGTCTTTTGAAATTAACCAATTTTTCCATTCTAGTTTTTCAAACTCAGATCGAGATTCATTTCCTTCAGAAATTTTTTTTAACAAATTAAAAACTGGATATGGTGGTGCGATAACAGCTCCCATTCCTGATGCACCAGGACCACCATTCATTGAGTTAATATGAAGTGATAAAACTAAATGTGGTTTTTCTTTATTCATAAATGAAATACGACCCAAATTATTTTTTCCAGTTTTATTATCTGGAAAATCATAAAGTCTATATTTTGCATTTTTATCATCTTTAGCTCTAAATTTATTATCTTTGTAAGAGTCGGTTCTTGTCATTATAGAATCAATTTCAATCCAAGGCGATTCAGTGTCCGAAAATTGTTTTATATAAGATTGAAATTTTTTAAAACCTTTTTCTGTTTTGGTGAGTTGTAAAATTTCATGAACTTCTTTTCCAACTTCCAAAACAATTTCCATTTCTGTTCTGTTTTTATATCTTGCACCGTCTTTGTAATTTTCAATAAATCGTTGGTTTATAGTATCAAATTTATCACCTAAAAACGCAACTTCATCAACTTTGACACCACCGTGACCTGGATCAACTACTACTTTGAATTTTTTGATTGGACCAGAAAAAATAGAAATTGAAAAAACAAAAAAGATAAATTTAAAAATCATGCGATTCCAACTTAGTAGAAAAGCTAGTCTTGTCTATTTCCTTTTCTTTAAAAATTCATAAGCAGATTTAGCTTCAATAAATTTTCTGTTCATCATTTCATAAACCTCTTTGGAAGAGTTATGAAATTTATCGGGGTGGTATTGGATTGCAAATTGTTTCCAAGATTTTTCAAGCTCTTGCAAAGTGTAATTTTCATTTAAGTTAAATAGTTTTAAAGAATTTTTTAATTCTTCATTGAAATTTGTTTTTTGGTAATTCGAATTGGATTTATAATTTCTAATCCGATGATTGTATTCAGCAGTCCTTTTAATATTTAAAATAAAATTTGTTGGAATTGAATACTGGGCACATAGCCTATTAAAAAAAGTTTCTTCAACAAATGAAACTGAACCATCATCTGCAAGAGCTACTTCATAGATCATAGTGAATAAAATAGAAGTTAGTTCAATTCTTGCTTCCCATCCTGCAAATTGTAAATAGGAATAAAATAAATTTACTACAGTAATTAAAGAACCAAAAAGTTCTTCAATAGAGAAATTTTTAATTTCTTCTTTGGTAAGTTTTACTATATCAGCAATTAAATACTCATCAACTTCATTTTGAAATTCTCTTTTAATTGTATGCCTAATGGATTCAATTTCTTTTTCGGAAATTCTTCCATCTGATTTGGCAATGTGAATGGCAGCAGAAGTTACAATTCCTGCATATTTTTCAATTTCAGATCTTTGTTCAATTTTAGTTTTTAATTTTTCAAATATAGCTTTTGAATTTTCTGAATATTCAACTTCATTTTCAATTGGTTTGATTCCATTATAAATATCAAAAACAGTATAGATCACCAAAACAAAACCAAGACCAATAAGCAATGGCTCACTTGAATTAAAAACTAGCAAGACACCCAGTAAAACTAAAAGTATATTCAATTGATATTATATAGTATGGTATTTTTTAAAATAGTATAAAAGTGGTTTTTTAGATTCGTTAGTAGTCGCAAATTCAACTTTACCTAAAATAATTTTATGATCTCCAGCATCTATTATTGAATGAAGCGAACAGTCTAAATTACTCAAAGCATCATTTAACATTGGTGTACCGCTTACTTTATAAAAAAAACCAACTTCATTAATTTTTGCATTTCTATCAGTATTTGGAGTAGCAAAAAAATTCGAAAGTTCTTCCTGTTCTTTTGATAAAATATTTACTGCAAACGATTTTGATTCAGAAATTTTTTCGAGTGCTGTTGAGTTTGAATTTATACAAAACAAAATTAAAAATGGATCCATTGATACTGAACTAAAGCTTGATGCAGTTAATCCGGAAAATTTTTCTCCTTCTTTATAGGTTATAATGGTTACACCTGATGCCCAATGTCCCATCGATTTTTTGAAGTCTTCTTTTGTTATCATACTTCATTAACTTATTCAAAATTAAAATTGTCAAATAAGAAATTTTTACTATTGTGGTTTATTGAATAAGTTAAAAAATCCTCAACTCAAAATCAGGATTTTTACTCACCAAAAAGCCATAGTTATTGAACTAGAATAATCTTATGGTTGGCAGATTGAAAAAGTTTAAGTAAAAACAAAGATTTTGGATTTTAAGATAAATCTCGTAATACTATGTACTACCTTAAAACAATTGTGTTTCTAAATACAAACGAAAATGATCGAAGCGTTTCTGAATAACCTCAGACTTTAGTCTGAGGTTTCAGAATTAGCTGAGAGCCTGACGGCAAAAAGATGCCTGGCTTACTCTCGCTAGGGAATAGTATCGCTAGACAGGAGTATTGAGTATACCAATTCGCCCTAATTACCAAAAATATTTAGAAATATTAAGGATTTACCACTCCATAAGTCAAAATTCCACCTGTTAACCATATCCCTGAATTATTAGCACCACTAAAATTTCCATCTGGAGATTTTCTTGCTGGAATTACATGTGCAGCAAAAATATAAGATTCAACTAAATAACTTTTTCCACCAACTCTATAAACTAAATGTACTGAGTCTCCGTTTCCTAGTCCATACCCAGTTGGAGCTGGTGGTGGGATTGGTGGAGTGATATAAGAATTATTATTGAATGTTTGAGCTGGAATTGGAACTAAAGTTGCAGAATCAGTAGCTGAATTAAAAGAACTACCACAAATTCCTGCATCACAAGAGTACCAATCCGTTCCAGAAATATTTATATTTACACCACTAATATTTTTTAATTCAATAAAATCTGCATTTCCTGGGGAGCTTGGTGTTCCCATACAATTATTTGAGCATAATTCATTTAGTGTAATTCTAGGAACACAATTAATGTTTACAGTTGTTGTGTCTACATCTGTTGTTGTTCCTGTTTGACTAGAATTATTTGTAGCATTTGCATTAGGAAAAAAACAGAATGAAGTATCTGAATGACTAGAAATTGATACAGAATAATTTCTACCATCAAGAACAGTTGTATCAAATTGGTAAGCCCCATTTGCTGTTAAAGTTTTTGACTGTGTTGAATCACCAGTCATATTTAAAATAATACTTCCTGTTATACCAGAAACTGTTCCTCCAATTTTTGTAAAAATTGTACCCGCAGCTGCGGCACAAGTTAAGTCGGCATTTTTTATATCCATAGTTGGTGTTCCTGTTGAATTTAAAATGGAACAAGTTAAACCAGTTGCTTCTTTAATTTCAATTTTATATTCAGTGTTTGTTCTGTGGTTTAAAAAAAAGTTCTGTAAATTTTTGTTCTCTTTTAAAATAATTGTCGAACCACCATTTAATTGAAGTGTAACCGAACTTCCGTTTGGAATACCAGTTACTTTTCCTCCTAGATTAACTAAATTTGTTCCGGAAATATTTGCATTAGGAACTGATAATCTAGATCCAAAAAGAAAAATTCCAAAAAGATTTTTTGGAATCTCTTTTTTTTGTTCAAATATTTGTGAACAAAATCCTATTAGTATTATTGATATAATTAGTTTTAAATTAAATTTCATAAAATTTCTCCTATTAATTTCTTTCAGACATTCTTTCAACAGCACCAAAAATAAATTGTGCTCTGATAAATATTTGTCTGTCTATCATTTCTTTTCCTAACCATTCATTTGTTGAAAATTGTCCCGGTAAATTATAACCGAGACGATTATAGTTTCCGGTGTATGAATAAAATGATTGATTGGATTCAAATTGTTCTGAAAGGTTTCTTCCTGTTGCGGAACTTCCTGGTAGAGTAGGAACTCTTTCTAAACTATTTTCTCTTGCTCTTCTTCCAACTGGATCTGTTGCTCTTGATTCACTCACACCAAAACTAATTAAAAAATCTGAAGTCATTTGATAAGTCGCACCAAGAATTGTACTTTTAAAAATCGCCTTTCCAAGGTCTAAACGATTTGAATCTGTATAACTAAAATCCCCTAAAATATTATTTTTTGAATCTTGTTCTAAAACTTGTTCAGCCCAAGACTTGGATGATCTTGTGCCCAATTGACCTAGGCTAGTTCCAGCAGAACCAAAAGTATACCTAAAAAATAATCCATAGTCTAGCCATTTTATATGAGATAATAAATAATTTGCATTTCCAATTCTATCAGATTCAGTTTGGTAATAAGAAGTATAATTCGCAGCAGAAATATTTGGATTTTCTCCATATAATAAACCACGAGAAAGTCTTAATGCTTCACCTCTTCTGTCAACTTTATAAACTGTTCCAACACCAAAAGTAAATTTAATGGTCTCTAAGTTTAATGAATAATCTGTTTCCATTCCATATGAATAATCTTGCTTAGCTCTTTTAGTTCCTTTGTAAAAAGAAAAATTAGGAACACCAGATTGAGAATATTCACAAATTGTATTTGGTGCATTTAAAGTTGTTACAATTGCTGTAGCAGGAAGATTTTCTTGATTTCCACAAATATCTGCTGCTAAAAACTGAGTTTCATTTCCGCTCACTCCGTGAACATTTTCAAATCTAAATGGAAAGTTTACACTTAAAATATTTTTTTTATTATAACCTGTTGGTATAATAGAAACAAGTGAAGAAAGTGAAAGTCCATTAGAATCATTAACACCAGTTGAAAGTCTATGGACTGAAAGTTCAGGGTTTGCAAAACCAGAATTTATTCTTTCACCATTATTCCTAAATGGACCTTCACCATTTCCTAAAAGAAAATGCCCTGCATAATATTCAGAATTATGAAAAATACTAATGCCTCTATCAACTGAAGGAGAAAGTCCAATATCTTCCCAAGTTGTTCTAGCAACAAAACGATGTGCCCAAGCATCTTCTTGAAGTGAAATTCTAGACTGTGCATTTACTGTTGGATCATGTTGTTGACCAATTCTAATAAATGTATCTTTTCTTTTTAAAATAGGAATACTCACAAAAGCATATTTCATATACATTGTATATGGATTTGATTGTGAACAAGAATTGTTTAAACATCCATCTCCCATTTTTCCAATTGGTGCAATATCAGAAGTTAAGCGAAATGAATACCCTTCATATTTTTCATCAGTTGATTTTCCTCTAACATTCAAATATGTTCTAGATAAACCAAAACCAGTAGATTCATCAGTTGAACCAGTTGCATCATCTCTACCGTTTGTAGCTCTATCTCTAGATTCATATCTTGGAAAAAATATTCCATCTAATCCTAATTTATAATTACCTGTTGACAAATCATTTTGCATATTTGATTTAATAACTTCTTTTGGTTGTGAAGAACTGTTTTCAGTTTTTTCAGCAGGTTTAGTTTCCAAAGGTTGTTCCACTTGTTTTAATGGAGCATTTTCAGTTGTAGGAATAACTTCTTTTGTTGGTGGATTAACTTCTTGTGCAAAAAGATAAATTGAATTAATAAAAGTAAATAGTAAAATTAAATTTTTCATATTCTACCTTCTCTCCTGAACTACAACTTCATACAAAGTTATACTACCACTTGTTTCATTACTAACAAGTACTAAGTCTTTTCCATTTGGGCTTTGGCTTGCATGAATAAAAATTACTCCCTCAGGACCAAGATCTCCTGATCTACCAAGTCTAGCTAATTGTTCTGTTCCTTGAATAGTGCTAGTATCTGGGGCTGTTGCATCAGCTCTAAAATTTAAATAGTATTGAAAAGAGGGTTGTGCAGGATTTGTGATATCATATGCTACAAGTCCACCTGGTCTTTCTACTCCTATAAATGCAAAAAGTTTATCACCAATTTTTCCCAGTGCAGTTCCTTCAGGTTCAGGTCCTTGCCTGTCAGATCTTCTATCATTTCTAGTTCTTTCAAATGATGCGTTATAAAATGGATTAGCGGGAGTGATAGCTTCTCTACCAGTTCCAATTTCAGAAAGATTAAAAGCTCTACCAATGTATTTGTTTCCTGAAAGCATCTCTTCAAAATCACTTCCACTATCCCAAACTAATCTTCCATCACCTGTAAAAATTGAAACTGATCTTCCACCAAAAGCATATATTTCATCCACAATTCCATCGCCATTTGTGTCTCCTCCAATTTTTGATACTCGAAGCGGATTACTTCCAAATGAAAAACCTGCTACTCCTGCACAAATTGCAGATGAAATAGTTTGGTTATTATAAGGAACAAGACTGGAAGGATTACAAATACTTGTTATAAGAACTTCTTCATTATAAAATTCAGAAGTTGGATCTCCAGCTTCATCACCTTGACGACTTTGGTAATTTCTAGAATCACCTTCATTTGCTGTGAAAAAATAAGTTTCACCATTAAAAGTAAAAATTTTTATTTCATCAGGCTGGTATTGACCTTTGATAAAACTTGGAAGATATGTTTCAGTTCCAGTTACAGTAGATCCCCAAGTTGGGGCTCCACCTCTTCTAAAATCAATTCCATTTCCAGAGTAAGGAGCAGCCTGAGTCCAATCTTTAAAACCAAGTGGCATTAAACGAAGCCAACGAAATGTGGTTAAGTCTAAAATTCCAACAGCATTATTTTCTTGTAATGAAACGTAAGCAAGTCTTCCATCTGCTGTCACTGAAATTGATTCTGGTTCAAGATCTTTTGGAACAGATGCACCTGGACCTGTGATACGAATATTTTTGTCTATATTGGAATTATTAAAACCTTGAAAACCAATTTGTCTAGTTTTGGCTTCTAAAAAATTTACACCAGTTGTTAAATCTATTACTGTTACTGAACCCTCAGGATCCCAAGAATAATCATCATTTGGTTCGCCTTCATTTGCAACTAACGCATAACAGCCATTAGGCGTAAATGTTACAAAATCTGGTTGTGCCCCAGTGATTGCTTCACCTAAATATTTTCCCCATGAATCAAAAAAAATAACTTTACCTTGTTGTTGTCGAACACGACTTTCAGCTGTTGCAGCAAAGATTCCATTCTTAAATGCAATATTGGTTGGGCGATGACCATATCCTCTTGTTCTAAAATCAATTGATCTAACAAAAAATGGATTTTTTGGATTTGTAATATCAAATATATCTAATGTTCCATCCAAACCGTTCACAGTAAAAACCCATTTTGATTCAGGAGAATAAGCAGATATTAAAGAAGTTCCAATTTTGTTTAAGTCATCCCAAAATCTTTTATTTTGAAATGTCCCTAAAAAATTTAAACTGATAGATTGAACAGAACGATTATCACTGATCAAATCTGAAGTTGATGGTCTGCATGAATTTGTTTTTCTTGGAGATAACAAAGCTAAACCAAATAATAAACCCAAATTTGATTTTTCTTCAGTACAATTGAATGTAAGTGCTATAGTGAGTAGAATTATAACTAATTTTTTCATTAATTTAATTTTGAACGATTTTTATTACGATTTTATTACATAGTTATAAATATGTATCTTGAACTTTAAAACTTTAGTATTTTATTTAGATCAAATTTTCAAAACAGTAAGGATTTGGTATTCACTTACTGTTTTAACAACCAAACTTTCCTCAAACTTCTTATTTAAATCATAACTCCAAGATAAGGTCAGAAAAATATATCTAACTTTTGGGGAGTCTACTTATAAAATTTAAACTGCCATTTCTAAATCAAAATCAATTTTTTTACAATGATTTTCAAATAATTTTGTCATACTGATTCGATCAAAAATGGGATGATTTTCATTTTTTTCTTTCATTAATTTTTGTTCTTGGCTAACTCCATCAATATGAATCCAAGAATCAAATTTTGATCCCCTTTTTGTATAAATTTTGACACCAATAAAAAATTCAAATTCACCAAATCGTTTGATAAAAATATCTAAATTATCATTTTCAGTTAATACAACTTCTTCTCTAAAATCTTGGCAGGGAGAATTTTTTGGATTTGTAAAAGAATAATATTTATTAATTTGATGAACGATCATTTTAAAATCAGTTTTATTTTCTACAAGTTGAAACCAAGCCGATACATTTTTTTTGTTTTTCTTCATATCTACACCTCTGTACTAGGTAGTAAATAAAGTTCAGTTTTTAAGTAAAAATTTCAGAAATTTTTTTTGTTCCAAGTGCAATTTGGCTTACTCTTGGTCCAAAAATAAAATCTCCCAAAATATAAATATTATGATTTTTGCATAACTCAATATAATTTAAAAACTCTTGATTTGAAAAATCAATTTCAGTTGGTGTAAATAATGGAAAATCTGCTTGGGCATATCTCCAACGATGAGCTTTAATTTCATTTGGTGCAATATGAACAAGTTCAGAAATCGCAATCAATTTTAAAACTTTATCGAAAAAAAATTGGTTACAATTTAAAATATATTGCATAGGTTTTTTTTCTGAATCAATCCATCTTTCTAAATTTTTTGAACTAAATGCTGATGAAAATTGAATTGTGATAACCAATGAATCAGTTTCATATTTAAAACTTTCAACAGATATATATTCTGCGTCTTCATCTTTAAATAAAAAAGTTGCTTGTTCCAAATTTAAAATTTTTGCAATTATTTCTGGAGATAAATTTTTCCAAATCCCAGTTAGAACAAGAGTAGAACGATATTCACCCCGAAATTTTATCCACTCATCCCATTTGCTCATTATACCTGATGTTTTTAAACTTGAAATAATTTGAGGAATGGGAGCTGTTAAAAAAACTTTTTCAAATTCAGATTCAAATCCATTTGTAAATTTTAATTTCCATTTCCCAGAATCAGTTTTAGAAATTGTTTCAAGATTGTGTTCTAAAAAAATTTTTTTATCTTTTAAAAATTCTTCAGCTAAAGATTGCATTCCTTTTTTTGGGTAATAAGAATTCGGATAAGTTTTATGTTTTAGAATTTCTAAATTAGGAACTTGAGATTTTAAAAAATCTAAAAAATCGAATTCTTTTGTTTCTCCCTTTTCCACATAAGAAATTTTATCTTTAAAAACAGTTGCTCCAATATCAAAAATTTCTCCCTCTTGAAGTCTTCTAGAAGTGGTTCTGCCTCCAACATGTTTAGATCTTTCAAAAACTGTGGAGTTAGGAATTAAGTTAGATAAAATCGAACCAGAAATCCCAGCACCAATTATTGCAACACTCATTTTAATCTAAAAAAATTGTATCGTTTCTGTCTGGTCCAGTTGATACAATTGAGATTGGAATTCCAATTTGTTTATTTAAAAAATGAATATAAGATTTACATTTTTCTGGAAGTTTGTTAAAATCTGAAATTCCTGTTATATCAGATTCCCAACCCGGCAATTCTTCATAAATCACTTTCACTCTTTCCAATCCATAAGAAGGCATATAGTCCAATTTTTTTCCATTTAGTTCATAACCAATTCCAACTTTGATAGATTTGTAGGTTGACAAAACATCAATTTTTGTAATAACTAAAGAATTAATTCCACAAATTCTAACCGAATGTTTAATCATTTCAGTATCAAACCAACCACAACGGCGAGGTCTTCCTGTTGTTGAACCATATTCATGACCAAGCTCCCGAATTCTTTCTGCTTCAGCTTCATAAACTTCAGTTGGGAAAGGCCCTTCTCCAACACGAGTAGTATAAGCTTTACTAATTCCATAAATTTTTTGAAGATAGTTATGAGAAATTCCTGAGCCTGTTAAAGCTCCACCTGTTGTCGGGTTTGAACTAGTTACAAAAGGATAAGTTCCAAAATCAATATCAAGACCAACACCTTGAGCACCTTCAAGTAAAATTCGTTTTCCATTATTTAATTCTTTATTTAGAAAATAAGCAGTGTTAACAATTTTACCTTTGAACTTTTCTCTGAATTGAATAAGGTTATCATAAATTGCATCCAATTTTACTGGCTCACAATTATATAATTTTATAAGTTCTTCATTTTTTAATTTCAAAAAATACTCTAATTTTTGCTTTAAAGTTTCTTCATCAAGTAAGTCACCTGTTCTTAAACCAATACGCATCATTTTATCAGCATAACAAATTCCGATACCCTTACCTGTTGTTCCGATTTTTTTTCCTTCACCAGAATTTTTTTCACGATGCGAATCTATAATTCCATGAAATGGTAAAATAATATGACAAGCATCTGAAATCAAAAGTTTGTTATAAACATCAAAACCTTCTTTATTTAATTCATCACATTCTTTTATCAAATAATTTGTATCTAAAACAACACCATTGCCAATTACACAAACTGTATTTGGATAGATTACACCAGAAGGTACTAAATGAAAAACATATTTCTTCCCTTGTACTACAACTGTATGACCTGCGTTTGCCCCACCTTGGTAACGAACAATTAAATCAATTTCTTTGCTGAGGTAATCAATTATTTTTGCTTTACCCTCATCACCCCATTGTGCACCAATTACTAAATCAGCTGGCATATTTTATTACCTCTTCTATTTTATCTAATTGAAAAGCAAAGCCAGATGCTCTTTTTTCAACGTTTGAAAATTTATGAAACAAATTATCATAAGCCCCACCCATAAAAATTGGATAGGTGAATTTTGGATAATAACCATGAAATACAAAACCTGTATAATAATCTAAATCTGAAACTAAAGAATAATCTAAACATAGATCTAGTTTTGATAATTTTGATGAATAAGAAATTAATTCTTCTGCTTCCAAAAGAAATGGTTCTAAGTAAGAAAAATTTTTTCTCAAAACTTCATGAGTTTCTTTTGACTCAAACGAAAAAATTAATTCTAAAATAGAATTTTTTATATTTGTGGGAATACTTTTTTCTGAAAGAAAAACATTTAAAGATTCTCTATCTTTTGAATAAAGCAATTTTGAAAGATAAATTTGTTCAATATCATTCAAATCTAATTCTTGCATAATTTTTTTTATTATATTTGTATTACAAAGAACTAAAGTAAATTTTTCTTTAATTTCAAAAACTTTTAGTAGCTCATCAATTGCACTAAAAATCATTTTGAAAGTATTCAAATTTGAATGTCCAATTATTTCAGCTCCAAGTTGTAAAATTTCTCTTTTTTCTGTTTGTGTACTTGGGTTATCACGAATTGTTTTGCCAATATAAAAAACTTTATGTGAACCTTGTTCCAAAGAATAATTTGCAAGTCCTTTAACTACTTGTAAAGTAAGATCGATGCTTGGGGAAATTTCTCGACCATTTGAATCTTTAGTTTTAAAAATTTTTTGAAATTCAGAGTCAGATAAAAAATTCTGAAAGGAAGATGTATAATCAAAACTAGGAAGAGTAACTTCTTCAAAACCTTTTTCTCTAAAAAAAATATAAATTTTATCTAATAAAGCTCTACGATGTTTACTTTCTTCAAAACCCAAAAAATGAAATCCATCCGGAATCCATTTACTTTCTGAATTTAGAATCATATTTTGCTTCAAGTTAAAGTCCAACTTCTAAAAATTAAACTAGCCCGAAGTTTTCAATCAAAACTTAAATCTATAAATTTCTCTTTTCTGTTTTTTTAAAAATTGATTGAAATTTAAATAAAATACTTTCAAACTTATTAAAATTTTGAATCAGGTCAGGGTGAATTTTTGCTCAGCAAAAAACACGCTCGCCTCTCTGGTCAAAAAAATTGTATCCACAATTTTTTGACCCCGAGTTGATCGTTTTCACGTACTTTTTTTTATTAAGAAACTTTTCTAAACTTAGAAATCTCTTACACTTTTATAATATTCTATATGCTCCAATTAAATTGATTTTCGGAAATAATATGCGAAAGTGATTGAAGCGTTTCCTTCAACTTCAACCTTTAGGGTGAGGTTGAAGGAAGTAACTGAAAGCACGCTTCGCTGGTTTTTGCTTTAGCAAAAATTCGCCCAAATTAAAAATAGAAAATTTCTTTTCTTACATTCTAAAAGCATTGGGATAGGTTTATTCAGCCGAAAATAAAATTAGATGTTACAGAGAAAAATTTTACTTTTATTAACTTTGGCTTATCCTTTATTTGGAGGATTGTTTAATTATACAAAAAGCAATTTTGATGATTTGCGAATTAGAATTCTTATTTCAGGCTTTGTATTTTTAGCTTACAAACTTTCAAAAAAAAGAGTAGTTCGTTTACGTAAAATTCCAAACTTAATTCCTTATTTAGCATTTAATTTAATTGTATATCATTCTATGTATTTGTTAATTGTAAACTCTTACAAACCTGAATATTTAGTTCAAATTTCAGCAATGATTTTTTTTACTTCACTTGGTTTTTATAGAAAATATGATTTACTTTATTATTTATTTTTTGTATTATTGATGCTTACTCCTTTTACAGTTACAATTTTAACAAAGTTAGATATTTATTACATATTATGTGTATTACTTTTGGTTGCTGGAATTTCATTTTATATTCAAAATACTTTGATAAATTATTTAAAACAACTTTTATCTAATGATAAATCTTTGATGAGATCAATTGACTCAGTTACAGATGCAGTGATTATAACTGACACTGAATATTTTATTTTGTATGCAAATGATCTTGCTACTAAGATTTTAGATTTTGGACAAGAATTTTTGATTGGTTCAAAACTTTCAATTCCAATACCAACTGAAACAAGACTCACCGGAAAAATCTCAAGGATTTTAACAACAGATGAAAAAAGATTATTTGAAGTTAGAATGATTAAAATTGAAAGAGAAAGTCGTCCAGCATTCTTTATCATTTTAAAAGATATAACTGAAGATGAAAAAGTTAAATTTGAAATTGAACGTAAAAGAATTTTGAATGAATCTATTTTGGAATCAATGTATGATTCAGTACTCGGAATAAACAAAGATGGAAAAATTATTTATTCAAATACTGAATCCAAAAAATTACTTGCAAAAGAAAATGAAGAAATTTTAGATTTAGATTTTCATGAGAATTTTCATCATACTTGGATAGATGGAAATCAACATGAAAAAGATAATTCACCTATCTGGGAAACATTGCTAGAACAAAAAAGAAATCGAATCCATAACGAAATTTTTTGGAATAAAAAAGATTCTTCAATTCCTGTTGAATATACTTCAACTCCTTTAAAACATCCAAACATGGAAGGTGGATCAGTAGTTGTGTTTAGGGATAATACAGAAAAAAAACGTATAGAAAAAATTGAAAGAAATTACAAAGATGGTTTAAGTTTTTTATCTGACTCTGCGATGAAGTTTTTACAACTGAATTCAATACAAGAAATTTATTCTTATGCCACTGAGACTTTAAAAAATTCATTTGAAATAAGAGGAGTAATCCTAACAATTTATAATGAAAAAGAAAATTTTGAAACTGTATCTGTTTCTGGTTTTAAATTAATTCAAACTTCGATTATGAAAGTTTTAAAATCAGAATTAATTGGAATCGAATATAAAGTTGAAGAATCAAGATTGATTAATTTTCAATATTCATATAATAAATTATATTTTTTACCCGATGGTTTATATTCGATAAATTTTGGTTATATAAATAGAAAAGATTCTTTAATTATCGAGTCATTATTAAATGTAAAAAAAGTTTATACCGTTACTTTATTTGATGAAAAAATTTATGGAAGTTTGATTTTACTTTTTTCAGAAGAGGATAAAATCAAAGAATCAGTAATTGAAATTTTTAGTTCTCAACTACTAATTGCTTTAAAAAAATTTAGTCTTTAAAATCCTCTTCTTCAAATTTAATTGGTCGCAATAGTTTATTCAAACTGATTTTTAATACTTTTGAAGAATCAAATGGATTTACTAAATACAAATAATAAACTGCTTTTCTTAATGCTTTGTTTTTAAAATGTTCAACTGCGGATTCTTTTTTAAATCCATTAATATAACTAAATTCAAATTGATGGATCAATTCATTTTTTTTGTTAAATTCTTTATGAAGTATCAAATTAGCTTTGTCATCATAAAAAAATTCATCTTTAGCATTTCCTTTTTTTGGATCAACAAGTTTTAAGTCTTTATCTAAATATTCAATTAAGCTAATACAATCTGCTTCTTTTTTTAATTTTAGACAAGCTTCATTATACTTAAAATTAATTTTTGCAAATCCTTCGTTGTTTGTAGTAAGTTTATCATTTTCATCAAAAAATTCTTCTGAAGTTTTGAAGCCTTTTTTATTAAAGGTATTAATTTGTTTTGCATAACCCAATTCTGAATTTGTCAAAGAATTATCTACGCCAAAATTTTCTATAGATATTAATTTTTTTTCATTGTTATATTTTCTAATTTGTTTAGAGTAACCTTCATCCCCAATTACAGATTTATCTTCGACAGAAAAATAACTTTCTTCTACTAATAGTTTTCCATTAAAACTTGCTCTGAATTTTGCATAACCATCTTTTGAATCGATTAATTCTTGGTTAACATTTCTATATTCTTCGTAAACTTGATTGTTTAAATTATCATAATTTTTTAAAACAATATGATAACCGTCTAGAGAATTACATGGTTTTTTATCTACATCAAAAAATTCTTCTAAAATTTCATACCCATTTTTCATAGGGGTTTTTGTGATTTTAATATAAGCAACACCTAATACTTCATTGATTGAAGGTTTTTCATTTTCATCATAAAAATAAATTTGTTTTGTTTCTACTTCATTTGAGCTAGAATATTCAGTAATAGTTCTTGAAACATTATCAGTGAGGTCGTTTTTTAATTTTCCATCTTTACCATATTCTTCTTCTAATAAAATATTTCCTTTTACATCATAAGACCAAATTCGTTTAGCTATTCCTTTTTTATCTTCAACATAATTATCTTTATCGTTTTTAAAAATTTCAGAAATTTTATTTCCATTTTTATCATAATTATAAATATATTTTGCAATTCCAAATTTATCATTTTTTGCTTTTTTTTCTTTATCAAAAAATTCGTTTAACACCAATTTTCCGTTAATGTTAGAAGTATAATCATATGAATTAGATTCTATCGCATAACCATTTTTGGATTCTGTGAGAGTGTTTTTTTCATCAAAAAATTTTTTTGTTAGAAGATTTCCAAAAGCATCATACTTGAATTCATATTTTGCAATTCCAAATTTATCTTCCTTTGGTTTATCTAATAAATCAAAATATGATTCAGAAATTTTTTTACCTAATTTATTATAAGAAAATAAAACTTTAGAAATACCATTTTTATCAATTGTAGATTTTTTATTTTCGTCTTGATATTGAATTTCTAGAGGATTTGCATGTACATCAAAATTAATTTTTTGAAAAATTGCTTTTCCTTTTTTATTTTTTCCTTTAAAAGTAGAAAAACTAAATCCTTCTTTTATTCGTTCAATTTTATCTGAAAAAATTAACTTTTTATCAATTGTATATTCTTTTACTTTTAATATTGTGCTTCCTTGGTTAAATTTTAATTTGATAGTAGAAAGTTCACCCATTGAACTAAGAGTCTCTTGGTCTTTATCAACTTGAATGAAGCTTAGAGAATTTCTAACTCCGGATTTATTTTTTTTTACTTTGATAAAAATGGGTTCATCTTTTTTTCGATCAAGCAAAAAGTTTTCTTCACTGAACAGACTAAATGTTAAAATTAAGTAAATAAAATATTTCATAAAATGATTTTGAAATTTGAATCTAAAATGTAAAACGATTTTTATTTTCACTTTTTTCTTTTGAATAAAAAAAATCTTAAAATAGTAACTAATTTGTCTGTTAAATTATTAATATTTTTTAAGATATATAATCACTATTTTATTCTAGGAGAATAACAATATGCATCAAGTTAAATTGAAGAAAGTTAAAAAAAACCAAAATTTAGATGAGGAATTTAATAGCCAAGTTGAAAATTTTTGGAAAATTTTTTTAATTCCTTTTCTTGGATTTTTAAGTTTATTTAATACTCCTAAAAGTTTTGAATTAACTTTTATCGATATTATAGGTTTTTTATTTCTACAATTATTATACCAAATAGCAGTTTTTAGCCCATTTATAATAATTATCAATGCTGTTTTCTTAGTAGAGTAGATTCATGAAGCCTAACCATAGTTTTCAAAAAAATATTGGAGCTGTTTTTGATTGAATTTTAAACCTCCACACTTGAAAAGTATTTGACAGAATTTAATTTGAGATTCTTCCATTTAGCTTGAGGAAATTATGAAGAAAAAATTATTTTTAATACTATTGCCTACAATTTTGTTTGCAGATACAAAACTCCCTAAAGGTAATTATTTTCCAACTAAAGAATGGAAAATAAAATCCCCAAAAGATTTGGGATACAATGAAGCCAAAATTAATGAAGCCCTTGATTATGCTTTTATGAGAACAGGTGATGAAAAAGACAGAAAAGGGAATCGCACAGATTCAGTAGTTGTTATAAAAGATGGATTTTTAATTGCTGAAAAATATGCACGAGGTTTTACAAAAGACAGCAGGCATTTGAGTTGGTCAGTTGGAAAATCATTTGTGAATACATTATTTGGAATTGCTGAAAAAGAAGGTTTGGTAAATCGAAATGATTTTGCATATAAATATTTTCCTGAGCTTGATAAAGATGAAAAGCGTGAAATTAAAATTGAACATTTACTAAACATGTCTTCTGGTTTAGATTGGAATGAAGGTTATGAAGCTTCACCTTTAAACTCAACTGTAATACAAATGTTGTACACTCTTGGAAAAAAAGACATGGCAAAGTACACTGCAGAAAGACCGATGAAGCACAAACCTGGAACTTACCTATATTATTCAAGTGGGGATAGCAATTTGCTAATGGGAATTTTAAAAAATATTTTAAAAGAAAAATATTCAAATTACCCAAAAGAAAAATTATTTGATAAAATCGGAATGAAAGATGTTTTTTTTGAAAGAGATGCTTCCGGAACATTTATTGGCTCATCTTATATTTATGCAACTCCAAGAGATTATGCAAAATTTGGATATTTGTATTTGAATTCTGGAAATTGGGAAAACGAAAAAATTTTTTCTGATGAGTGGATGAAATTTACTACAACACTTGCTCCTTCATTTGAAAAAACTGAAAGTTATTTTGGATTAGAAGAACATTTTTTATCTGCACAATGGTATGTGAATACGGGAATGAAAAGTAGAAATTTTCCAAAGATGTGGCCAAATGCTCCTGAAGATACTTTAGTATCATCGGGACATTGGGGTCAAAAAATTTGGGTGATTCCTTCACTAGATTTGATAGTTTGTATTTTTGCGGATCATAGAGATAAATCATTTGATGAAAATAAATTTTTAGATTTAGTATTAGAGGGAGTGAAAAAGAAATGAAAAAAATTTTAAAATATATTGGTTTACTTATTCTAGTTGGTTTGAGTTTTTTTATCGTTACTAATTTTAAAGATTTAAAAGCTTTTCCATATATCATTTCTTCTTATTATTCAAAAGAATTTTGCTCCTGCTATTTTATCACAAACCGAGATAAAGAATTTTGTCATAACTATACAAGACAATACATTCCAATTTCGGATTTTAAATTGGATGATGAAAAAAAAGAAGTTACAGTTTCTGGACTAGGAATCACTTCCAAAGCAAAATTTAATTCTGAATTTGGATGTGTTGTAGAGTAATAATTTGGGCTTTATCTTAAGAAAGTTCTAGGACGGTTTTTTTCTTACTTAACATTGATTAAACGAAAATTTAATATTTATAAGTTAGAAAAATTTCGTCCCTTTTATCATTAAAAATATTATATTCCAAAAACCAAACTCCCGAGGCTAATTACGATTAAACTAATCACAAAAATATAAATAATGTTTAGATAAATTCCTGCTTTGATCATATTTGAAATTTGAATTTTACCAGTTCCATAAACAATTGCATTTGGTGGAGTTCCAACTGGAAGCATAAAGGCACAACTTGCAGAAAGTGTAATTGGAATCGCCATAAAAAGTGGACTTTTACCTAGACCAACAGCAACAGCAGTAAAAATCGGAAGGAACACTGCAACTGTTGCAAGATTACTTGTTAGTTCCGTGAGAAAAATAATTAGAGCGACTGTGATAAAAATTATTAGCACAAATGGAAAATTCTGCACATAAATAGAATTAGCCCCAATCCATTCAGCAATTTTTGTTTTTTCAATCATGGCAGCGAGACTCAGTCCCCCACCAAATAAAAGCAAAGCATCCCAAGGAAGTTCTTTAACTGTTTCCCAATCCAAAATACTTTCTTTCTTTTCATTCTTCACTAAAAATAAAATCAGTACACCAAAAATGGCAATTGTAGTATCAGATAAATTTTTTAGAAAAGAAATATGAATTAGGAGTGGTTGCAAAACCCAAAGACTTGCTACAAGCACAAAAACAAAAGCAACTACTTTTTCGGAAAAACTCATCTCGCCTAATACTGATTTGTCGATATTCAAATTTTCTGTTTGAAATTCCCCAATTGGAAAAAGAAATTTGGTTAGTGTAAAGTATAAAATTGGAATTGAAATAATTACAACTGGGACACCCACTAACATCCAAGAAATAAAATTAATTTTTAGATTATAAGTTTGAATCAAAAACCCAGCCATATGAGCGTTTGGTGTTGTACCAATTAATGTTCCAAGCCCACCAATACTTGCTCCATATGCAATTGAAAGTAATAAACAAATTGTAAAATTTTTGATGTTTTCAGAATTTTCTCTTAAATTGTTTTTTTCTAAAATAGAAATAATGGGAAGTGCAATTGAAACCATCATCATCGCTGTAGAAGTATTATTCACCCACATACTTAAAAACATAGTGGAAATTAAAAAACCAAGTATGATTTTTTTGGGACTAGTTCCAATAAATGAAATGATATTTAGTGCAATTCTCTTGTGAAGCCCCCATTTTTCCATTGCAAGTGCAATCATAAATCCACCTAAGAATAAATAAATTAATGGATTAGAATAAGGAGCTGTAACTTCTTTTATATTAGCAATTCCTAATATTGGAAAAAATAAAATTGGAAGTAGAGATGTAATTGGAATGGGAATGATTTCAGTAATCCACCAAATTGAAATAAAAATAGAAACCCCAATAGTGATGAATCCTTGTTTAGAAAGGTTTTCTGGTGGCTCTAGCAATATAGATAAAACTAAAAAGAATATAGATAAAATTAATCCGATTTTTTTTTTCATAATTCAAAAAAAGCTTTAATTCTTCTTGTTCAATCTTTTTTTTATTTTGACTCACTCAATGAAAATTCTTTTTCGCTTGACTGAGTAAATTAATGGATAAATATTTTTACTGAGGTTGAAATTATGCAAAAGCTAATTATCGAAGTTGATGATCCTATTGATTTACAAGTTTTACTTCCATTAATAAAAAAACTTAATTACAAATTCAAAATTGAAGATACGATTTCAATTGAAGAAAGAAATAATAAATTAAAAAAACTTTTCGCTAAATTAAATGAACTAGGAACTTTTGGAGAAATAACAGATCCAGTAGCTTGGCAAAGAGAAATCAGAAAAGATAAACCTTTATTTGGAAGAAAAGTTTAATGCTTTTAGATAGTAATATTTTAATATACTTATCAAATAATAGTTTGAAGAATTTTTTTGACAAGCTAAACACTGATTATTTTGCATCAAAAATTACTTTAATAGAAGTATATGGTTTTACATCTTTAAAAAAAGAAGAAAAATCGATTCTGGAAGAAATTTTTAGTTCTATCAGTTTAATTGAAATTGACGACAAAATTATTTATAAAGCGATTTCACTTCGTCAAAAAAAGGATATTTCACTTGGTGATTCAATTATTGCAGCAACTGCTTTAATTCATGAACTACCATTAGTCACTGCAAACACAAAAGATTTTGATTGGATTGAATCTTTAGAACTTATAAATCCTCTCACTTAATTTTAAAATAACAAATATTGTGAAAAAAGAATCTATTCAAAATTTTGTAACTATCGGAATCCAAGCTGGGGATTCTTCTTCTGTAGTTGTTAGCGATATTATTTTAAATTTAAGAAAACTATTTAATGAAAAAATGGATAAAAGATATATTGAAGAAGTAGATGAATTTTCTTTTGTATTAAGAATTGATGGTGAATTTTCGTTTTGGAATTTTGAAGTTACGAATCAGAAAAAAAGATAAATATATAACAATTGATATTGGAGTTACAAAAAGAATCTGGCAAAACTTTGAATTTAATGAACTAAAAGAATATCTCAGTGATTGCATTTTAGATGGATTTAATCAATTTATAAAAAAATTTAAAAAAGAAAAATTTTTAGTTAAAGAAGAATTATTAATACAAGATGTAAAAAAAATTTTAGAGATTTGGCGAGATATTCCAAACACAGTGCGAAAGTGATTGAAGCGGGGTCATTATTTTGTGAATACAAAATAATGACCAGAGCGAAAAGCACGGTTTTTTATTTGTAGGTCAAGCATATATGCTTGACCTACAAATAAAAAATTCGCCCAAATTTAACCCAACAAAATGACTTGAATAAATATTTCTATTGGCATTTATTGAATGAGATTCTATTTATTGGAGATTTCTAATTCATGAAAAAAATACTTTTATTATTAAGTATTGTTTTAATTACCGGACAAGTTTTTGCACAGTCTAAAAAGACAAAAAAAACCACTAAGAAAACAACTAAAACAATTACTACAACAACCACAACTTCAACAGCAAAAGAAGTGAAAGAAGAAAGTTCTGAACCAAAATCAAATTTATTACCCGAAGACCAAAAAAAATTAGACTTAAGTATTGGAAAAAAACTTTCTGGTTTGGTAAAAACTGATGCATTAAAAGCAAATTCCAATTCAGGAATTACTGTTAGAAGATATATTTCCAATGAAGATGGAAAATTTGGAGCAGATATTTTTGAACCTTCATCTGATTCAAAATATTCTACTGAATCAATTAAATCAATTCTTTCTGGTTATATTGCTGATAATTTTGAATATTCAACTAGTGATGCAGATTTACTTTCAGATTTTGTAATTGCTTATAATACTGTAAACAGAAAAGCTCAAGATTATATAATTCAAAATTATTCTACAAATGTTGTACTTGCTACAAAAAAAGATAAAATTGGTTACGAAGAAAAACCAGCTGGTAAAACTCAAATCCTTCTTCCAACTGAAAAAAACTTAATCAAAAAATTAGCTTTAGATGTTCATGTATTAGAATTATTACATGGTGCAAAATCGGAACTTGTTCTTTCAAAAGATGGACAGGAAAAAGTTTCTAAATTTAATTCTTTTTACAAAAAAAAATTAAGTTCTGAATTAGAAGAAGTTAACTCAAAACAAATCACAGCAACTCCTGCAGAAGTAAAAAGTTTTTCAGAAAAAATGGCTCAAGTAAAATTAAGACAAGAAATGAATATTGAAAATTTTACTTCTGAAAAAGATTATCTAGAATCTAAAAAATCAAAAACATCCTCTTCCACAACTTCTACCACAACAACAGTTTCTACTACTTCATCAAATGGAATTATTCAAGCAGTAAACGCACCTGAGTTACCAAGAAATAAATTTACAACTTTTATTTATGGATTTAATCATCCAGGAATTAATGCTAGAGAATTTATTCATGTTCCAAATTTAGGAATTATTTCAATTGGATATGATGCTGCAAAACTTTCAAAAAAAGAACTTCAAGTATTTATTACTTCAAACGGTGATTATTTATTAAAAAAATCTTCAGAAGGAATCAAAATTCCAGACACTTCTCCACTTATTTATTCGCTTGGAAAAATTTATGTATTTGAAACTTTAAAAAATGAAACTTATCTTGTTCAATTTAACCAAGATTTAGAATTTGAATCTAGAACCGAAAACTCTATTAATCCAAATTCAACTGTTCAAGTTATTGGTGAAGAAGTAATCCTTTCTTCCACAGACAAAGCAACAAACAAAACAACAGTAAAAATTTACAAAGTAAAAGATTTAACTTCAAAATAATTCAAAAACATTTCCCCTCCTTAAAACTTCTTTTTTTATAGAATTTATTAGGGAGTGGAAACTATTATTTTATCTTTGGTTTACTTTATCACCTTTGCTTTATAAACATTATCTAAATGTGCTTCCATATCTAATTTTGTTTTATCAATTTTTAAGAGCATATTCAACTCAGACAAATTCAAATTCTCTTTAAAAAAAATATTTTTATTTCCCAGTTCATACAAATTATAATTCGGGCTATCTTGCCATTCAAGATTGTAATGATAAGCTTCAATGATTTTATTATTTTTATCAAGCTTCAAACTTAAGATATGGTGAATGATTGATTCTTTATTTGAATATGAAACAAAACCATAAGATAAATTCATATAATGAATGATTTTAAAATTTCCTTTTTTAATTGGAAAATTTGAAATCATAAAACTGGAATTTTGTTTTGGTGGTTTGTCGAAATTTTTCATATCAAAATCTGAATTTTCCGAAATGCTTGTTATGATATAAAAATTACTTTCTTTAGAGCTTAATTGAAAACATAAAAAAAATAGTAAAAAAATTTTCATTAGAATTTATCCTCCCAATCTGTGTCAGCAGTAAAACGAAGTAGTGCTACAAAAGTAAAAATAGTTGCAACTGTAATTAACAAACCAGTATGTTCAGGGAAAAAAAATGCAATTGAAAAAAACCATTGAAAGATAAACGAAGAATACAAAAAATTTCCTGTGAGCCCTTCTTCACGATTGAGTAATTTTCCATAATAAAAAATGATTCCTGTTGAAACAACAAGTGATATTAAAATTCCAAAAAAAACATTCATATAAGAAATCAAATAAGAACCGAGTAAGTAAAATGTAAAAAACGATGCAAGCAAAAATAAATAATTCATTGGATGAAATTTTATTTTTTTCACTGTTACAAATAAAACTACACTCACTAAAAATAAAAACAAAGATAATGGAGAATAAAAAAATAATTTGGAGGCAATTTTTCCATAATTTCCATCTGCTTCCACTTCAATTGCAATGTTTTGTCCTGTTACTAAATTTTGAAAATTCCATTCTAGAATTGATTTTTTGGAATCTGAAGTCTCAGTTGTAACAGACATGGAATTATCTGGAATTTTAAAATCTGAATAATCTGTTTCAAGCTTTGCAGCAAATTTTTTAATTTCAGTTTGCATCACTCCCAAATTGTAATAAAAAGATTTTGTCCCTTGTGCTTTGTATTTGATTTTTAATTTTTTAAATTCGTCTTTAGCAAGAACTCCTTTCCATTGAATTCCATCTGCAAAATTTATATCTTCTTTATAAGGTTTGTCATTTATTTCAACTTCAATATTTGTGATGTTTCCAGCTTGTGTGGGTAAACTAAATCTAAATTCAATTTTTTCTGAGCTAGAATTTTTATTGCTAAAAATATAAATTCCTTCAAATTCTAAATTGTATCCTGGAAAAGTGAGAAGTCCTTTTTTCCGAATATTTTTTATCAATTTCAAATTCAAATTTTGTTCTTCAAACGCTAAACCTTTTTCAACAATTGTGGACTGTGTAACTAATTTTCCAGTTGTTTTATTTTCATATTCACGATAACCATCTGCTTCATAAACTAAACTTGGTGGCTCTTGGTTTACATATCCACCCCAAATTTTATTTACTGATTCTAAACTTCTCGAATAAGATTCGTTATGCCTTGAATCAATTTTTAGTCCAATTGCAACAGCAGCAATACAGAACACAATCCAAAACGATAATAATAAAATATATCTTAAAATTTTAAAAACAAAACTTGCATTGATTTGGTAAATTCTGACAGACACCAAAATAAATGAAGACACTAATAAACAAATTCCTAAAAATAATAATCCAGAAGTTACAGCAGCACCCATAAAATATCCTCTACTCTAAATTTCAATTTCGCATAAAAAAAAGAAAGTCATTTTTTAGTTTTTATTTTTGGGAGTTCCCCCTTTGGGGTCGGGCTTTTCGCTACTTCTGAATCGGCGGGCTAAAGACCGCCGCTATTCAGAAACGCTTCAATCCCTAACTTAAGCTTCGTTGTATTGGAAAATTTTATTTTTGAAGAATAAATTGAAATAAAAAATCATCTCAGCTTTTCAAAAATAATTTTTGCTAAACTTTCTAAATCATTTTTTCAGATTCAGAATTATTTTCTAAATCCCAAAGATAACCATATTGATCTTTTAAAATTTTTTTTTGATTCTCCTTGGAAGATTTTAATAGCATTACACGATTGTTTGAAAAAAATGCATATATTGCTTTTGAGATATTTTAATTATACTTAAACTTTTTTTGGTCTTTTTTTTGTCGGAACTAGTTCAAAGTTTTTAATTTCATAGTAGTTGGTTGTGAGTTTTGGTTTTCGATTTGGGTCAGAGCTGTATGGATCTCCGTCATATTCAGTTAAATTTTCTATTACTAGTTTATCTTTAAATTCTAATTCGATTTTATTCATAGGATTATTTAAATAAATTTCTTTAAACCCACTCCCTGTCCAAACTTTTAATGAAACAGGAGGAGAAACACACATACAAACACAAATATAACCATATGGATTTACTAATTCTTCATTTCCATCTTGATCCACATCTTCTATTTTATTTTCGGTTATTCCATATACTCCTTCAGCATAATAATATTCTCCTTTTTTTAAATAAAAAATATCACGATTATTCACTTTAAAAAACTTATATTTTTCTTTTACTTGAATTGGAAAGTCCTCAATTGTTAAAGTTTTTACATTTAGTTTTCCATTGTATGATTTGTTGATGTCTTCTAAAAATTTTTTATCAAAATTTTGACCATATTTTTCAGAAGTGTATTTAAAAATATCTTCTACAAATGTAACTTGCTTTTCAGAAATCCAAGCCTTATATCCATTATAACACCCGTGGTCTTCATTAAAACCTTCTACAAGATAAAATTTTTCATCTTTGACTTTTGCTATAGCTTGGACTTGGTGAATTTCTTCTTGTTTTGGAAATGCTTTTAAATCAACTTCTCCACATGAAGATTGATCTCCTTTTTTTACTTCAACATTATAGGAAGTAAAATAAACTGGGAACTCTTTTAGTTCAATGTAACCAGATATAAGCTCAGAATTATCATCAAATGAAATAAAATTTGGATCTAGATTTTCTTCTAAATTTTTTGTCATATAACCTGCATAACTAAATCCAGTTTTACCTTCTTTGGTTTTGATTTTCATCCAAGTATCATATTTTAAATCTATTTTTTCGAAGAGTTGACCTTCCCATAAAATTTCTACAATTTCAGATTTTGGAATTGCTGTAATTACTTTTCCATTTAAGTCAGGAGTTTCTCGAATTCTTAATGAGCTAGCTTTGATTTTTGCTTTTGTATCAGGATGAGCATAAAGAAACGCAAACATATTTTTTTTGATTTCTGAAATGATTGGAATATAACCAAACTGTTCCCCAAAATAAACTTTGTAGTACATGGACTGTGGATTTTTAATATCAGTGATTTTTGTTTCTAAAATTTTTACAGAATCAGTTTTTACAAATTTTTTTAAAATTGGGGAAGCTTCTGGTTTTTCAAACATTACAACATCATCATTGTAAAAAAAGATTTCCCCGATAAGTTTTTTTTCTGATTCAGAAATGGAATTTTTTTTACAATTAAATGAAACTAGAATTAGAATTAGAAATAAAAATCTTAGGATCTTATTGTTTGTCATTTTTGCACCTTAGTTTAATTCGTTTATGAGCAATAATCTTTTCTCACATAGTAATTCATTTTGTAAAAATTGTCAATTCTATAAGATTTAATCTTCTAAAATTCTTTTGACTAGATTTGACTTTAAGCTAAGAAAGAAAAAAATAGTCTCAAGATACTAGAAAATTTTTTCTGATTAAAAAAGGGTTAGCTTAATGCTTGAAAAAAACATTCCAATCATTGTTAAACAAATCACAAATAAAAAAAATATAAATGATTTTATCAACTATCCGTATGAACTTTATAAAAAAGATTTAAACTGGATACCGCCTTTAAGAATAGAAAGACAAGATTTTTTTAATCCAAAAAAAAATCCGTATTTCGAACATGCAGAAGTTGTTTATTTCTTAGCTTACAAAGAAAACAAAATTGTTGGCAGAGTCACAGCTCATGAAGATCAAGTGTGGAATAAACATTATCAAACACGACAAGGATTTTTTGGTTTTTATGAATCTGAGAATGATACAGAAGTAGCAACTGCTCTCATGCAAGCTGTTGAAGATTGGTGTAAAAATCGCGAAATTACAAATATACTCGGACCAATGGATTTTAGCACAAATCATGAAATTGGTTTTCTAACTGAAGGTTTTGATTCCCCACCTGTCCTACTTTTGAAATACACAAAACCTTATTATCTTCAATTACTAAATCAACTAGGCTATGTTCATGCAAGAGGACTTTTATCCTATGAATGTACAGAAGAATTATCCATAACAGAAAAATTTAAAAAAATATCTGAACGTGCTAAAAAATTCGCGGGTGATTCATTTAAAATTAGAAATATAAATTTAAAAAAGTTAAGACAGGAGTTAAATCCTATTCTTGATATTTATAACGAAGCTTGGAGTGAAAACTGGGGATTTATCCCAATGAGTCCTGGCGAAATTGATTTGATGGCAAACCAATTTCGTTTATTTAGTGATCCAAGATTCATTTTTATTATAGAAAAACAAGAAGAGATGGTCGGTTTTCTGATTTCGCTTCCTGATATCAATCAAGCGCTTTTAAAAATTCGAAATGGCAAATTATTCCCTTTTGGTTTTTTGAAATTATTATGGAATTTTAGGAAAATAAATCGCGGTTCAGTTATTTTACTCGGAGTAAAAAAAGAATTTAGAAATAAAGGATTAGAGCTTATTTTATTTGAAAAGACGATATTAGAAGGAACAAAACCACCTCAAAAATATCATACTATACAGACTACTTGGATTTTAGATAGTAATAAACCCATGAATTCAATTATGGAATTTTTACAGGCGAACATTGTTCGAAGATATACCGTAATGTCTAAAGATATGTAAATTTATATATGATGTATAGAAATCCTGTTGCCAAAAACCCCATTAATGGAATTAGGAATGCAAATTTTTCAGGTAATATAATGTCTTCTCGGCTTAAATGCTTTGAATTTTTTATATAAGGTATAATAAAAATAGAATAACTCGTAACTGCAAGAATAGATCCCGCTATTACATCCACAATGAAATGTTGTTTAACGGTTAATGTAGAGATACTAATGGCAAACGATAGTAATAGGGCAGGAATCCCAATCTTCTTAGACCAATGAAACGGAACTAATGCAGAAAGAATTGAATTACTCACATGCATACTTGGAAATAAAGCTGTAGGTTTGTCCAAAGTATAATTTATCCAAACCCACCATTCAATAAAATTTTTTGGATGTGTAAGTTCTGGTCTTTCTATTTTCACCGGAAAAAAAATAAAAACGCAAAGTGAAATTAAAATTACAAATGTGAAAGCTTTCGCTACTGCTTTTAAAAGTTCAGTGTCTCTGACTGTAAACAAAGGTATAAATATAATAATATAAATCCAATCGTAGATCGCAATCGTCCAAGGAATAAAAGGAATTTTATCATCCAAGAAAAATGCAAGTGAAGGAGAATTAGTAATATCCACAGTATAGCTAATGATCATATAACCCGGAAGAGCAATTAAAAAAAGAAAACAAGTCATTATAGAATTTCGAATCAGCGGTGGATATTTTTCGATTCTACTCTGAATACTTTTTGAAAAAGAAAAAAATATTTCTTTTGCGCTCATTTTAAAACTACTTGCGGCATTCCCGTTTTCTTCCATTTGCGAGTATAATAAATGTAAGCTGCAATGCCAAATAGTATAAATCCCAGACAAAGTATTTGAGCTCCGGTTAATCCTAATATGCCGGGACTTTTGTCAGACCGAAAGAATTCTATCCAGAACCGATTTAAACCGTATAGGATAAAAAAAATAAATACCATTCTTTGCTCTGCCCATTTTTCTTTGGCGATTCGACTCATTATAAAAAATAGACCTATCAAAGAAAACATTTCATAAAGCTGTGTGGGATGGACTTTGGGATAAACTATCGGAAATGGGTAGAGACCTTTTTCATACAAAACTTTTTTATTCAAGGAAATATTCTCTGGATAAAAAACTTGTAAGTCTGCTAAAGTTGCGTAGCCTTCTTTTTTATATTTTTCTAAGCTATCAGGAATAGGAATATCGTTTAGATGAAGCCCATATTTTTCGCTGAATATCTTTTCGATTTCACTGAGTGGTGTTTCACTTCCTAAATACACTAAAGCATGTTGGCTCCATTCATCCATCCAAGAATTACTTTTTTCGGAGAATGTAACTCCAAAAACAGAAGTTGTCGGAACTCCGTAAGCATCCCCGTTTAGAAAACAGGCAATTCTCCCCACGCCTAGCCAGAGGGGTATTATAAAAATTAATACAGAGACTGCATGAAAAAAATTTATTTTCAACCTGATACAATACAACCATAATCCAAGCACTCCACCAAATACTCCACCGAGTATAGAATTGCCGGAGAATTGCATAAAGCCTTTAGTAATTATAATTTCTGGATTGCTTTTGACAGTTTCGAAGTCCCAAATTAAATAATGAAATAAAACTTCTCCAATCATACCGACAGCAAAGGTAAATATAAATCCATTTACAAAAGTTATTCTGGAGTAGCCTGACTTAGGGATGATAAAGAAAAATAGATGCGCAAAACAGCCCAGCGCTGTCAAAAAGGTTAATAACCCTTCCCCTCTAAAAATATAATTACCAATAATAATTTCTGGAAACATTTTAGTCCTGATCTTTATACCACCGATGACAAAAGATGAAAGATTTCTCCGTCATCCTTGTCAATCCGCAGTAAAATTCTTTATCTTTTATTGCTCAACACAAAGCAATTTTACTGCTGTAGCACAAGTAGTCCCGTTTGTATAAAGAAAATTATTCATAGAACCCCCACCAGTTGAAAGGGCAGCTGAACTAAGATTTCCAGATACTCCATTTCCAGTAGCAGAAGTATAACTAGCACAATTCGCGGTTGCATGTGGCAACCAATTTGCAGTAGTTACAAATCTAAATCCTGTACGAAACTCTGTATATACTCCGTCACCTTTTACTGGGTTCGTGAGTGCTGCTCCTGCGAAGATAGCTCCAGCATTAGTAGTTCCAATTATTGTCCCATCTGCTCTTGTGTATTGAGTATTTGCTTTTAGTACCCAATCTAGTCCCTCAGAAGCACCACCAGAACAATCTGAAGTTGTACAAGATCTTCTAGTTGTAACATCGGTTAAGAATGCTTTATAATTTCCCCCACCAGCTGGCTTACTTGCATCCGAATTACATTTTGCATCTGCACCTGTAAATCCGCCTAAATTTCCGTCATAGTTCGTTGCGGTAAAAAACATTTTACAAGTTGTACAAGATGCCGCATTGACCGTGATATTGATATTCGCTGTAGTGTTACCTGTTGCGTTGGTAGCTGTAATCGTGTAAGCCGTTGCTGTTGAACTAGCAGTTGGAGTTCCACTTATTGCACAAGTAGTGGCAGCAATGCTAAGTCCTGCTGGTAAAGCTGGGTTTGCTGTGCAGTTTGTGATAGTACCAGTTACGGTTGGAGTGTTAGTTGTAATTGCAGTTCCAACAGTGTATGTATAAGGGGAGCCTGTAAAGGTAAGTGCACTTGGTGCTGTTCCTGCTCCTGTTCCTGTTGTAGAAGTAGTCGGGGCCGATGTCGTTGCAGCTACAGCTAAATTACATAATCTTAACCTATCGTCGCATATATCTTTACGCTCTTTCCTTTTACAAGCTGTTTCAGCTGAGGCACTAGCTGAGCAAGTATCATGCTGAGTCTGACATGCAGCAGCTCCTACTACTGCTTGAGAATAAATTGACGAAGTGGCAACTGTTGTTGAAACTACAGCTGTTGTAACTAGTGCTGGTCTTAAAAAGTAATTACCAACAAATAATCCAATCATTATTTGAAATGAGACTAATGCCTTGAGTTTTACTTTATCTTTTGAAAATATTGATTTTAATTTTTTCATAGAATGTTCTATCCTTTTAAATAATTATAGAAATTAATTATTACCATCTATTGAAAAATGTTATTATTCAACAAATGAATTTCATTTTGAGTTCTAAGGGATTTCCCTTAGATAACTATGTAATAACAATGCAAAATGCAATAATTAGCTTTTTTTTCAAAAATCTCATTAATCTTCTTAAATTCTAAATAAAAACTTGTTTTATTCATTATATATCAAATAAAAAAATCATTTTTCAAAATTAACCACTCTAAAAAATAGGAGTAGTGAAACCTTTGAAAAAAATTTATCTTGCCAACCCTCGTGGTTTTTGTGCGGGAGTAAAATATGCTATATCTTATGTAGATACAGTTCATGATTCTTACCAAAATGAAACAATTTATGTTCGTAAAGAAATTGTTCATAACAGAAGAGTTGTGGAAGATATGCAAAAAAGAGGAATCAGTTTTGTGAATGAACTGGAGGAAGTTCCTGAAAATTCAATAGTAATTTTTTCAGCTCATGGAGTTTCTCCAGAAGTTGTAGAGCAAGCTAAGAAAAAAAATTTACGAATAGGTGATGCAACTTGTCCTTTAGTTACAAGAGTGCATCGCAAAGCAAAAAAATACAAAGACACATATCAAATCATTTATATCGGTCATGAAGGTCATGATGAAGCAATTGGCACAATGGGAGAAGCAAAAATGTTTTTAGTGGAAGATGAAGAAGATGTTGTAAAACTTAAAAATGTTTTAGATGAATCAAACCCAATCACTTATTTGATGCAAACCACTTTATCAGTTAAAGACACAAAAAGTATTGTAGATAAAATTGCAGAAGTATTCCCAACTGTAGAACATCCCGACAAAGATGATATTTGTTATGCAACAACAGAAAGACAAGAAGCTGTTGAATCGATAATTGATCATATTGATGCAATGTTGGTAATTGGGGCTGATAATAGTTCCAATTCATTGAGACTTGAGCAACTTGCAAAAAAAACCAAACCAAAATCATTTCGTGTAGCAAATGCATCAGAAATTTCTCGTGAAAGTTTTGATGATAGAGAAATTGAAATTCTTGGAATTACAGCTGGAGCTTCTTCTCCACAAATTTTATTAGATGAAATCATTTTAAAACTCAAAGAATTTTATCCAGATGTAAATGTGGAATTATTTCCAGAGTCTAGAGAAGATTCAATGAACTTTAAACTTCCAAGAGAATTATTAAAATAATTATCTACAATAAGAAGAATTTCTTCCTACTACTGCCCTGCAGTTACTTGAACTACAATTTGAAGTTCTAGAATTTGCAAGTGCTACACAATCTCGATAACCAGTTTCTGAAGAATTGCAGTTTGAAGAAAATCTAGTTATCCAAGCCCTACAAATTGCTGAATCACAAAATGAAGTTCTGCGATTTACAATTGCTTTGCAATCTTCTGAATCACATGTTGAAGAGCTTCTTCTGATAATTCCCCTACAATCATTTGATGAACAATAATTTGCATTGTCCAAAGCATAACCTCTGCAATCTCCTGTTGAAAGATTTGCTAAATAATCCCCACCAAAACGAATTCTGTTAGTTCCGGAAGATGTGTTACTTGTTGTTGTATTTGTATTTGTGGAGATGGAATTACTAGAAAATGTTGTAGGGCTAGTGGTATTTGTGCCAGTTGTAGTGGTAGTAGTTGTATTTTTTGTAATTGAGGTTCTAATAGCCTGACTCAAATAATTGTTCATTGCTTTTCTGTCTTTTTCTTCTTTGTTCTCGCAACCCAAAAGTAAAATCAAAATTAAAATTGTTTTCATGAATTAAATATATCATAAAAATAATTTTCTTAGAATAGGTAATAACAGCAATTAGGGAAATTACTTATTCGATTAGGTGGATTTACCTAAAGAATTAGTTCTTGATTTATAGGATAGAAATGAAATTTTTGTGAAATGGAATCTAACAAAAAAATTGATATAACAGTATTTGGAGCAACTGGTTTCACTGGTGAATTAACTGCTCTTTATCTTGCTGAAAAACAAAAAAAAGAAAATTTCACTTTAGCAATTGCTGGTAGAGATGAAATCAAACTAAACCAACTAAAGAAAAAAATTGAATCAACGTCGCCAAATTCAAAAGTTGAAATAATTCTTGCAGATGTAAAAAATTATACTTCCTTAATTGAGATGACAAAGGTCACAAAAAATTTAATTACAACTGTTGGTCCTTATCTTGAATTTGGAGAAAATGTTTTAAAAGCTTCGATTGAAGAATCATGTAATTATTTTGATTTAACAGGTGAAGGAAAATTTGTTTATGATATGGAAATACTTTATGGAGCAAAAGCAAAAGAAAAAAAAGTAAAAATCATCAACTGTTGTGGTTTTGATTCTATTCCTGCTGATCTTGGTGCATATTACACAGTTAGCCATTTAAAAAATAAAGATTCAATTGAAGTAGAATGTTTTGTAAGTTTTCAATCTGGTGACAACTCAATGTTTGGTGGATTTAATTCTATTTCAGGTGGAACTTGGCATTCAGCTCTTGGTATAATGAGTGGAAATGATCTTGATAGACAAAAAAATTCTTTTTCAAAAATTCAAAAAAATTCTCCAAATAGAAAAATTTCTCCTGTTCCATTTGCATTCAGATTAAGAGAAGAAACAAAAACTTATGGTGCCCCTCTGCCATTTGTAGATGTTGAAGTTGTATTACGTTCTGCTGCAGATATGGAAATTTATGGTGGAGATTTTAAATACGGACATTTTGCAGGAATCAAATCCACTCCCACTTTGATTGGATCAGTTTTGGGAATAGGAATGATTTATGGACTAGCACAATTTGAACCAACAAGAAATTTACTAAAAAGTTTTCGCAAACAAGGTGATGGACCTAGTTCAGAACTCAGAGATAAAAATAGTTATGAACTCAGTTTTTTTGGAAGATCAAAATCTGAATTTGTACAAGTTTTAGTAAAAGGAAAAGATCCTGGTTATGGTGATACTTCCAAAATGCTTGCAGAATCTGCTCTTTGTATCCTCAAAGATAACAATAATGAAAAATTTGGATTTATTACACCAGCAATTGCGATGGGTGCAAACCTGATTAACAGATTAAATCTAGCTGGAATGGAGTTTATTAGAATAAGATAATTTTTTTTACCAATAATAGTATGAAAAGTTTATTATTGGTTTTTTATTTTTTAAAAAGTAAAATCATTTGTTAACTTATTTAAGATAAACATCTTCTATAGATTTTTTTTCGTTTTCAGTGATCCAATCTTTATCCATAAAAATACCAAGTGTTACCGCCAAACAATCTTTTGGAATATGACTACATATTTCAGTTAACTTAATATAGGTAAGTTTTTGACCATTTCTTTTTTTCATTTCTAATTCGACTTCTTCTACAAATGAAGACACAAGTCTAAGTTGGACAAACACCACAGTATAATCTTCCAAAAAAGCCAAAAACTCATCATCAGAATTATTAAGTGCAATTCCGAAAGCATAATCATAAAGCTGAATATCGTTAGCAGCAAATTTTTGAATATCGTTTCCAAGTCCTTTAAAGAATTCTAAAATCATATTTGATTTTAATGCACCAGAGTTCGTCATCATCTTGATATAAACCAAATCTATTTTTTCAAAAATCTTTTTTAGAACAGGAACATGTGTTTTTTGCTTAAGTAAGTTTTTAAATAAAATAGCGTATTCTGCTTTAGTCAATTCAGACCAATAAGATGAAAATAAATCTGGTAGAGGTTTTTTTTGAATTAGAGCTTTATCAAAAGCTGTTACTTGACAATAAAATAATTCAATCATTGCTTCATGAGAAAACATTGGATTCTGAATAATCGATTTTACAATTTTTGGATTAATATGGCGGAGATAATAATCTAGTAGATAAGTAAAACCCACATCTTCAATTATTTCAAATGACAAAATTGCAGGTGGAACTTTGGCAATTGCCATCTCAATTTTTGAAAAATTTGGAATAGTTTTATTTAATTCTCTATTTAATTCCAAGAGGTTTTCGTTTGTTTGATTGGTTTTAGATTTCATTTCCTTTTTTTAAAGAACAAATATAAAATAATACGGCTAGTAAAAAATAAGCAATAATAAAATTTTTATTTGTAGGAAAATTATATACACTAACAACATCATTTCCTATAAACTTGAAAGAATGTATTAGTCCAACAGAAGAAACTGCTGCAGAAGCTAATGACCAATTTCCTGCTTTAATAAAATTTTTATCAATCACATGAACACATATTGAAGCCCAAATCATAGAAACTAATAAAAATCCTTGAGATAAAGAAAATAAACCAGCTAAAGAGTAAGGCAAAAATTCTAAATCTGCCGGAATAGATTGTAGTATAATATGTGCTTGATTTATTTCTAATTTTGAATTTGATAAAATTTGTTTTAAACTTCCATCTGCAAATCTAAATGCACCTTGAATTAACATAGCTCCCCACGCTGCCATTGCTGGAAATAGTCCTAACACTACAGCAGGTGCATGTTCTTTTGGAGTAGAATTAAATGCTTGTGCTCCCATTACAATTCCAATCCATAAAATAATCGCCATTCCTGCTTCAATTGGAATTAAAGCTTTTACAAAACTCATTAATCCAAGAAAACAGAGTAATGTCATAAAAAAACCATTTAACATCGAGTAGCCTGCTCTTGCACCGAGTGCTTTCCAACCTGGATGACCAATATAAATTGTAGTTGGAAATGGTGAACCAAATAATGAGCCAAGAATGGATCCAGCTCCATTTACTAGAAGAGAATTTTTGGTATCAAATTTATCTCCAGATGCCTCAGCAGATTCGATATTTTGAAGTGAGCCTATAACATTAAAAATTCCCATGGGAATAATTACCGAAGCATAATCTTTTAAATTTTGAAATGTGAACACCGAGATCAATTCTGATAAAGTTAGTGTTGGTAAATAAAATCCAATGTCAGAAAAAGATTTTGTAATTTCCTCAGACTTCATCATCGGTTCACCCCAAGAGTAGGAAAGCCAAGCTAAAATTGTTCCTGTTGCAACTGATAAAAGACCACCTGGGATTTTAAAAGGAAAAGAATATTTTCCAAAATATTGAATCAAAATTATTGCAAATGGAATAAAAGAAATTAATGGTGTGCGATAGGTTTTTACAAAAAATTCCATCGAGATAAATGTAATTGCAATTCCACTTAACGCAGATAAAAGTGCTGCTCTTGGAGTGATTTTACGAATTTTTTCTGCAACAAATGAACCAAAAAATTCTATAATTCCACTTACAAAACAAGCAAGTAAACCAATTTTCCAAGCTAATTTGTAATCATTTGTGTTTCTATAAACAGGCGCTATTACAAAAAAAATAAATGCAAACATGGATACTGTATTTAATCCGTAAGGAAGTGCTGTGACATCGTCACGATTTTCTTCTTCAGAAAGTTTTTTTGCTTGGTAAGCATAATAAAAATTACCAACTAACAGTGATATACCGGCACCGGGTAAAATTATAGATAAAATGAATGCAGGTGGAATTCCACAAATAAATGTACAAAGAGTGACTAATACTAATAATTGTAAAAGATTATCCAACATCAGTCCAAAAAATCCGTCAATATCACCTCTAACTAACCACTGAAATTTCTTCATTTTTTCTTCGCTCCAAAATCAACTTGAATTACATTTGAATCTGTATTTTTTTCTTTAACTTTATTTGATTTAATTTGTTTTGCACTTATACCAGAACCAGTATTAGAAAAATTTAATGGTTCAAAAACAACTTTCATTTGAGAAATAATATGTTGCGACTTATCGTAGAATCTAAAAATACAATCCCATGGAAGAATTAATTTTTCCCAAGTATAACCAAATTGTAATTCAACATATAAATAATCTTCAAAAGAGGAAATCTCTTTACAAGCAGTTGCTCCAAAGGCTAAAACAATGCCGGATTTTTCTTCATCACCAACTAAACCTCGTTTTCCTATTTCCAAACTTGGATGTGGCAAAACATGTCCGTAAAAAGTAGGTGCGTTATCCCAAAAAGTATCAAATAGATTTCTTTTGAATTTTCGAAGTAAAATTATTTCTTCTTTTGTGAGCTCTTGGTCTTCCATAATCTTATTTCAGAATTGAAATTGATATCCAAATGTAAATGAATTTTTAGTTTAAATTTTGGGCAAATTTTTTGTGGGAAAAAATGATATTTTAGAAAAATATCTTTCAGCACAACTTCCTACAAAAAACCGAGCTCTCCTTTCTGGTCAAAAAATTTTATTTAAAATTTTTTGACCCCAAGTCGATCTCTTTTGCATTGTTTTGAATGAAACTTAGTCTTTTTGGGAAATTTAGATTGTAATGGGAAACCTTTTTGTGTTGAATAACCTAACTAAATCCAAATAGTTATGCAGAATTTGAATTTTATTGGAAGGCTTTTTCCTAAAAAAGTAGAATTTATAAACTTTTTTACATTGCTAAGACATGTTTGTATTGTGGGATTTTGTAGAGTTAGGAAAAATTGCCTCTTGTTGAGAAACTTTTCTGCTTATAATTGACTTATTTGCTTTGAAAAACTTGTTTTGTTTCGAATAATCTTTCTGTGTCGAAAAAA
>JAAFIR010000018.1 GCA_013297885.1 Leptospirales bacterium
GTTTAATCTCACATCAAAAGTCCCGGTTCCACCTTCTGGAATTGTAGTGATGTTTTGGGTAATGATAATACCTTGCACGTCATTGTCAACTGTGTTGATACTACCGGCAGACGATACTAGTCCCACTCCACTTGCATTAATTGATACTGTTTCAGAAACAATATTAGCATCTTCTAATCCATTGATCTGAACTGCTTGGGGAATATTCCAATTGTTTTGGTCAAAGCTTAGTGAAGTTGAGCTTAATGTCACTGCAAGTATATTAGAACTTGCTAATGTAACAGTTCGAGCTGTTCCTGGATTTCCACTCAGTGCAACATTCAAAAGTGTGTTTGCATTCTCATTTACTGTGGCTGCATGTGTCAGTGTAATTGTAATATCATTGTCGAGTGTTGTGAAATTGGAATTTACAGTTGTTGTAGCTGGGGCTGTGGATGTGATTACAATATTTTCCAAGGACTGGTTTGCTTCTTCAAGTCCGTTTAGTGTAATCGTTTTATTTGAACTCCAACAATTTACACCAGGACATACATTATCAAATGTAGTGCTTGCTACAGCTGTTGTTGCTGATGCTGGAATATTACTAGCAAAACTTACGACAAGTGAAGGACTTGGCTCTGCATTTAGTCTCACATCAAAAGTCTGAGTGCCACCTTCTGGAATCGTAGTGATGTTTTGGGTAATGATAATCCCTTGCATGTCATTGTCAACTGTGTTGATACTACCGGCAGACGATACTAGTCCCACTCCACTTGCATTAATAGTTACAGTTTCAGAAACAATATTAGCATCTTCTAGTCCGTTTATCTGAACTGCTTGGGGAATATTCCAATTGTTTTGGTCGAAGTTTAGTGAAGTAGAGCTTAATGTCACTGCGAGTATATTAGAACTTGCTAATGTAACAGTTCGAGCTGTTCCTGGATTTCCACTTAAGCTTACATTCAAAAGTGTGTTTGCATTTTCGTTTACATTTGCTGCATGTGTCAGTGTAATTGTAATATCATTGTCTAAAGTTGTATAGTTAGAATTTACAGTTGTTGTAGCTGGGGCTGTGGAAGTGATTACTATATTTTCTAAGGACTGGTTGGCTTCTTCCAGTCCGTTTATTGTAATAGTTTTGTTTGAACTCCAACAATTTACACCAGGACATACATTATCAAATGTAACTGATCCAACTGCTGTTGTTGCTGATGCTGCAATATTACTAGCAAAACTTACGACAAGTGATGGACTTGGCTCTGCGTTTAATCTCACATCAAAAGTCTGTGTCCCACCTTCTGGAATCGTTGTAATGTTCTGGGTAATGATAATCCCTTGCACATCATTGTCAACTGTGTTCACATTCAAAGTTCCTGTTGCTAAAAAAGTTCCAGTCCCTGTTACAGTGAAAGGTTCAGTAATAATATTTGCATCCTCAATTCCATTTAAAACAACAGACTGAAAATAATTGGAAGGAGTCATTACTAGTGATAGATTACTTAAAGTGCCTGCAAACAAATTGGAGCTAACCAAATTTACCGTCCTTGGAATTCCTGGATTTCCAGTAAGTGCAACTGTGATTAAAGTATTTCCACCTTCGTTAACTGTTCCTGCTCCTGTAATAATAATTTTAGTATCATCGTCAATTGTGATAAGATTATATATTTGCATTGGAGCAACTGTTGTTGTTAGATAAACTGAAGCAGATTCAGAAGTTTCATTTATTTCATCTATTGCAGTGATTGTAACTGGTTGATCGATATTATAATTTCCAGGAGTAAATGTTAAAGTGGCAGGAGAAACAGTTACTGAAGATGGAAGGCTACTAGCAATGTTTACAGTTACATTTGTTGGAGGCATATTCGAAAGTTGCACCTGAATTGTATTATTTGTATTTTCATCTAGAGTAGTAAACCCACCCGTTACAATAATATTTTGTGAGTTTGTATCAATAGATTGAATATTTAAAACAACAGGTGCCATACCTGTAGCTTGAAGAGTTAAAGTAACATTTTCTGAAACTAAATTTACATCAGGAACTGCTGCCAGAGTAACGTTTTGATCTATCTGTGAATTACCTGAAGTATAATTTAAAGTAATCGATCCTCCACCGTTTATAGAAATTGCAGATGGATTAGAACTAGTAATAGTAATATCGTTTGCCGATAGTAATGTTTTAAAAAATCTTGCACCCATTAAAATAGAATTTCCTTCAATTATGGAAGTTGGTGCATTAGTTGTTAAAATCACATTATCATCAATGATTTGAAAATCATAATTATTATCAGTTGTTCCTATTAGTCTAAAACTAATTCTAGTGTTTGTATTATTTGAGTCTCCATCAATAACGGCATATATAGCTAAATTTTGAGAAGTATTATAATTTGTTGGGGTAAAAGTTAAACTAGTAGTTGAAGCTCCATTTACTAAGACTGAAGAATTGTTTGGAACAATATTTACAGTTACTGAAGTGAGTGGTGCTTTAGATAAGCTAACACCAACATTAATCGTTTCTCCTTCTTGGATAGAAGGTGTTGTCCCAGATAATACTATACTAGAATCATCTGACAAAAATATAAATAAAATTAAATCATCTGTATCTTCTGCTGTACATTTAATAATCACCGAATCTGAAATATTATCATTATCAACTTTTGCAGTTAATTTAACTTCTTGACTTATTGCAAAATTTGCAGAGGTAAAATTAAATTCATTCACTTGAAGTCCATTTAGAACTAGACTTGGAAAATTGGAACTACAACTCACTTTAGTATCTTTACGAGGATTTTCTTTTAAATATAGCCCAAGATTTAATTCTTGACCTTCTTGGATTGTAGTAGTAATACCTGTTACAATAATTTTATTCTTTGGAGGAGGATTTAGTCTAAATGGATCCAAACTCAAATATAAACCAGTAATTGTTTTTGGATCAAAAATACTTAGTTCAGAACCAGCACAATGATTTAGAAAAAAAAGAATCAAAAATAAAATTTTATAATTTTTAAAAATTTTCATTTTTTTTCTCCTCTAAAATCTAAATTGAAAATACAAATCATATTTTTTATCAGCTGAAATTGAATATTTATCAATTTCAAAAAGATTCATTTTAAATTGAATAGCCCAGAAATAATCATTTCCTTTAAATAGAAATAAATCAAGCAAATTCCAAGCCCAAAAAGCTCCTACTAGAGTAAGAGATTGGTTAAATTTTTTTTCATTTTCCTCTACATCTTTCCTTTTTGGTTCAAAGATTAAATAGTTTTGAACAAAAGTATCTCCTTGTCCAGCACGTGCGGGAATTAAAAAAGTAGATTCATAATTTTTTTTTGATTCCAAAAATAAATTATATCTATATGCAGAATGAAGTCCTAAAAGTAAAAAAATAGAAACATATGAAATACCTTTTTCTTTTCCTCCAGAATAATATTGTCCCCATCCAGGAATAAAAAAGGAACGGGCAAGAGCTGGAAACTTTGAATTACTTGTTTCAAAATTTTTCGAGTCTACTGAAGATTTTGTATTTTCATCTAATACTGAAATTGGAAGAGTTGAATTTTTTGAAAGATATTTTAAGAATGGTTTTTGACTTCTGTCATTTTCTGCTGACCAAGTTTCAACTGAATTTTTTACAAATTTATCAATTTCTTCAATTGTAATAATTTTATCAGAATTATAATCAGCTTTACCTTCTAAACCTAAACATATAAATTTTGTAAATACACCAAACTTAGATTTATTATCTTCATAAGAAAAAAAACCATCTTTACTTGAAGAAAAAAAACTGAATGATTCATTAGCTTCATATTTTTCTGATTTAAAACCTGTAGTTAAAATTTCTTTTCGATTTGTGTTTAAAATTTCTCTGTTAGAATCCAAAATCATCATAGAATGTTTAAAATTTTTAGATTTAATTTTTTTTACAATTTCGTCTAAATTTACTCCCGTATAATTGTATTTATCCAAAGAAGAATCTTGTGCTAATAAGAAATTTTGATTTTCGTTATCTGTCACTGCTTGACCAGAAAAGAAAAAAAGAAAATGATCATTTTGATTTAAACGATTTAATATTTGATCTAATTTTGTTTCTATATTATTTTTTGTTGGAAAAAGCTCACTAGACTTATTTAAATTATCAGTTAAAATAATAGTTTCATCAAATGCTGAATTTTCAGTTAAAACTTTAGCTAAAAGAGTAGCATCGTTTCTTGCATTATTTAAACTTAGGATTTGGTTACTTTCATATTCATTAATTCCAATCAATATAGCAATTCTTTTCACTTCCGAATCTTTAGAATGAATAAAACTTATACTTAAAATTAAACTTAAGAATAATTTCATATTGGATAATTTTTTTAACCTTTTGATAAATTTAAAAACTAGAATAATTAGTTACTAAATAGAAAATTAATTTTTAAAAATAGTGCTTAATATTATTATACGTATAAAATCACTTTTTTTATACAATTAAATTTTTTTCAAAAAAATTATATTTATTTTTTAACTATTTCTAATCGTAAATAAGGCTTTAAAAACTAAATTTCTTCTAGATTCAAAATAATTCTTAAATACTTACGCAAAAGAGATCGACTTGGGGTCAAAAAAATGACGAAGTAAATTTTTTGACCAAAAAGGAGAGCTCGCTTTTTTGTGGTTTTAAGAAATTGTTTTACTAATTCACAAAAATAATTTAAATAAGAATATTCCACAAAAAATTTGCCAAAAAAAACAATACTAAGAAATTAGACCAATTTGCCTAACACCTTCATAAGCCAAAATTGCAACTGAATTGCTTAGATTGATACTTCTAGAAATTGGAAGCATTGGAATAAAAAGTTTGTTAGTTTCAGGATAAGAATCTTTTACAAAATTTGGAAGACCAGAAGTTTCTGACCCAAAAACTAAATAATCATTTTTTTTGTATTGGATATTTGAATAAAGAGTTTTACCAAATTTTGTTACCAAAAAAACTCTGGAGTGGTCGGAAATTTTTGATTCAAAACTTTCCCAGTTTTCATGAAGTACCAAATGCAAATCATCCCAATAATCAAGACCTGCTCTTTTTACAGCCTTTTCAGAAATATCAAAAGCAGGTTTATCAACAATATGAAGAGTTGCACCAATTCCAACACTTAGTCTAGAAATATTTCCAGTGTTAGGTGGAATTTCTGGTTTATACAAAACAATATTAAACATTATTTCTTCAAAGATTTTTTTAATAATAATCCAAAGCTTGATACTGATTCTTCTTTGTTATTTGAAACATAATTTTGAAAATCCAATTTATCTTTAGCTTCTTTTGCTTTTTCAATCGAAAGTGCAATTTGTTTTTTTTCAGGATTTACTTCAGTTACAAATACCTCAACAATTTCACCAACTTTAAATTGAGAGCCAGGATTTAATTTGTTTCCAAGACCTGTTTCTTTATTTGGAACTAGTCCATGAAAATGCTCATCTAATTTTATAAACAAACCAAATGGTTTAATTGAATCGATCTTTGCTGAAAGAATGTCCCCTTCTTTAAAAGGAACTTTTTTAATCCAAGGATCATTGGATGAATCTTTTAGCGAAACTGAAAATTTATTTTCTTTCCAATCAAGTGCAAGAATTTTTCCGTGAACCCTTTCTCCAATTTTAAATTCTTTTTCGAGATCTACATTTTTTTTAAAACTGGATTCTGAAGCTGGAACTAATGCATCCATTCCATTCATGTCCACAATCAAACCAAATTTATGAATCGATTTTATTGTGCAGTTTACAAAACTTCCTTCTTTTAATTCAGCTTTTAAAATTTCTTTTTTAAGTTCTTTCTCTTTATCAGAAATCTTTTTTTGAGATAAAAATATTTTTTTGGATTTTGAATTAATTTCTTGGACAATAAATTTGAATTTTTTTCCTGTTATAATACCCGACTTTAAAACTGGATCAATTTGTGAATAAGCACAAACTGCATTGTAATCACCAAGTTTTACCTCATAACCAGAATTATTTTTGGATTCAATACCAAATTGCCCAAGGACAGGAATTTCTTTATCATATGCCAGTTCCAAAGTTTCTTCTGTAATTTCATCATCAGCTAATGCAGTAGTAAAATAGTATTCACCTGAATCTTCTCTTAAAAAATATGCAGGATAAATTTTTCCAATCTCAAATTTGTGTTCATCATCTTGTTCTGAAGAAGACAAAATTCCTTTTATATTTCCATTGATAGTTTGAATAAAAATATAATCATTTTTTATAGTGATAATTTTTACATCATGCAAAGCCCCGATTTCGAGGCTTTTTCTTTTTTTAAAACTTTCTTCTAATAAAGATGCAAAATCGTTTTTAGAATTCATTTATTTTCCTTATTTAGTTTCTTTTGCTAATTGTTCTAACTCTTGAATACGTTTTGTTTTATCATCACTTTCCCAAGGTTTTTTTGTAAACTGAGAACTAGTTAATGTTTTAGTTTTATATTCTTCAGTAAATGGAATTACCATTTCTTTATCTGGCTCTGTAGTTTTTGCAGCTTGAATTTTTTTCAAACCCTCTTCACCTTGATCATACCAAGCTGGATCAATTGGAAGATTCACTCTATATCCACGAGCATTTGTTAAAATATAAGGACCATCATAACCTTTGTCTCTCAAAATTTTTCCATAATACAAAAATTCAACTTCTTGAGTTCCTTGTTTTAACTGACCATCAAAAGTCGCAAATGCTAAATAATTTCCTTCTTTCGCTTCTTTTAAATTTGCTTCTAAATGATAATTTCCAGCTTTAAAGACATTTAATGTAGCATAAATCACAAGAGAACCATTAACGATTCCTTCTCTAAAATTATTTGTAAATTCAGCGGGTTTATTTGGAGAAGAAAAAAAGCTAGAAGTAAGTTTTGCTTTTTTATTTGTTCCGTAAGTGATGTTTGCTTCAAGTGACATTTGTCCCCAATCGTTTTTAAGTGGTCTCCATTTAAAAGTATAAATTCCATCTTTTGCGGTTTCATCACCATCTCTTCCATCATCATTAAAATCAGGAGAATGAGTTGGAGTTTTTTGATCTTCAAATTCTTTAAATACAGTTGCATTAAGGATAGAAAATTTTGCTAATGTTTGTGAAGCATCTCTACATTCTAATTTTATGATCATATCAGAATTTGGTCCAATTACAGCCCAAGTTTTTGGTTGTAATAAACATCTATAACCATTTCCTTTTTCATCTTTTACATTATCAACCATAGTTAGAGCATCTATATCTAATTTAAATGGATAAACAATATCTTCATTCAAATTGGAAATGGGTCTTGATTGAGGTGGATATTGAGCCCACTCATTGTATTGTTCTAATAAAAATTTTGGTGTGATACCAAATTTTTCATCTTGGTTTGATGACTCAGAAGATGTTGAAGCTGTCCCATCACTAATATCTTGTGGTGACGAATTTGTTGGGTCTGATGTTTTTGACATTGTATTATTTGATTTAGAAGTTTTTTTTCCGCCTGGTTTCATAATAAAAAAGGCAACACCCGCAAGTATTAAGCCAATTATTGTAAATAGAATTTTTTTATTCATATACCCTCCGTTTTAAGTAACTATGAAAATAAATTTTATTATATGATTGGTTACAAATCATTTTTTTAAAATGAAGTCTTTTTAGCAAAAAATTAAATAATTTTTGGACTAGAAACTTTTATTTCCAATACTAACTCCAAAAAGCTCTAGATTTGTTCTCACATAAAAAAAACTAAACTAAAATATAAATTGATTTTAGTTATTAAAATTTAAATTGATTCAGAAAAATCTTCTTGTAAAAAATAAGTAGCACTTACTAAGCACATCGGAATTAAAAAAGGGACAAAATTTCGAACTTCTGCTAACCAACTGAAAATGATATTAGTTAAAACTAAAATTGGTATTAAAAATAGAATCAAATACTTTAATGAAGAAGGTATTTTTTTCCAGATAAGAATATTAAATGGTAAAAACAAAAATAAAGTTAAAAATACTTGTCCATACCATCTTGAATCTTGTAGATTTCTCAAAATATGATCTGGTGTAACACCGCTTATATTTACATATTCTAAATTTGATTGGTTAATATACCATCTTACAAGAATAATTAAACCAAAGCTCAAAGTAATAAAAAGAAATGAAAGAAAATAATGACTAATATTTTTTTGGTATCTAATAAAAAAATAAAATATTGCCATAACTGCGACAGATTCTTTTGCAAGAACTCCAATAAGTATGGTTAGAATAAAATAGAAATCTTTTTTTTTATTAAGAAATATAAAACTTAAAATAAAAGATAAATGTGACATCGGATCAATTGGTTGTCCAGCATAATCACGAATTGTAATGGGATAAACTAATACATAAAGCAAAACTGTTATCAATGCTGTTCTATAATTTACATAAAGCCTTGCCCAATAAAAAATTGAAAACAACAATAAAAATTGAAATATAAGTCTATAAGCGATAACAGCTTTTAAAAAATCTCCAAGACAAATTATTAAAATAGAAATAAATGTTTCTGCTAAAAAGCGATATGAATGTGGAATTGCACTTGGATTTTTATTTAGTATTTGTTCATGCATTTCTTTTTGCCATAAAAGATTAATTTTATCTGGTAAATATTTTCCCAATTCAACATTTGTAAAATGTAAATGTACACAAAAGCAAGTAAACATTGAAAGAAAAATTAATATAAAAATTTTTTCCTTATTTTTTAAATCAGAAAGTAAAAAATAGGAAATTAGAATTGGAGTTAAAATTAAAACAAAAAAAGGCGGTTTAAGTTTTTTAAAAAAAGGGAATGGCGAATTTAAAGATTCAAAATTAGGAATAAAAAATGCTAATAAACAAATTATTAACAAAATTATGATAGCAAAAATAATTAAAAAGTCTTTTCCGAAAATTTTATTTTTCATAGATAACACTTTTTTTAAATACTAAATATTGCAATTTTTTTTTGATAATATTTAAGTCAAAGAAAAATTATGTTTAAACTTGGAGAATTTTATAAAAAATTCCCTTTGTTTAAAAAACTTTTTTAATTAAAACTTACCTTTTTTTGTACTTAATAATTCTTTTACTGTTCCAATTGTTGGAGAAAGCCAATCATCAAGTAATGGTTCATTGCCTTCACGTTTATTTTTAAATAAAAAATCTTTATTGTGATTTGGAATTTCAGTAGTAATATCTATTTTACGTGCTATTTCAATTGATTTCCAATAGTGTTTTAATGCTTCTGAAGTATTACCTTTTTGCTCATAAATTGCACCAATATTATTATATACTGCAACTAAAACATTGTAAATCTCTTGGTGAATAGATTCATCTGATGAAGGTCTAGCAATTTGTGATTCTTTCTCTTCAAAATCTTCTTTTATTTTGATAAAATTCCCAAGTGCTGCATTTAATTGATTCAAATTATAAAATGAATTTGCTCTACCAAACATTACATTTACATTTGTATAAATGTCATCTTCTGAAAGATTTGACCATTGGTTGATTGCTTCTTCGTAATCAGAACGCATATACTCAATCCAACCTTTATAATAATACATTTCTCTTTTTAAAGAAGGGTTTTGTAATTTAAATTCTTCAGCTTTTTCAAACATCATCATTGCTGTATTTAAATTTTTTCTACGATTTGATTCTTCTTCAGTTAATTTTCCTAAACTTCTTTCAGGATAAACTTTTCTATCAGGGAACTCTGTTATTTTCCCTTCTTTTGCTACTAATGCAGATTCTAAATAAGCAATTTTTCCCTTATCAAAATAGATTCTTCCATAATCACCATAAAATAAAGTTTCATCTTCTTCTTTATTTCCATAATAATCTTTATAAGTCTCATATCTATTTTTTGCATTATCTAATAAATCTAAACTATCTGAATAATTGCTTACTCTCATATTATGCTCTGCCATTTCAAGTACTGATAAATAATGTGCTGAATCGTATTGTGCAGAAAGTTCAAATTGTTTTAAGGCTTGGATCGTTTCGCCTCTTTTTAAAAAGAATCTCCCCCTTTGGTAATAACCCTCAGAATACTCATCACCTTTAACAACTTCACCATTGTCAGATTTTTCTTTTTTATTAAAAGCAATATTTAATAAATGCTCAATATTATCTTGTAACTCCATATCAGTAACTTGATCTTCAGGATTAATATTGTATTTAATTCTAACATCATTAGTTGTAAGATCAATATAAAACGATGCAAGTTTTGTTAATACAAACAAAGAAAGATCATCTTCGATATTTAAACTGTTTCTAACTCGCCTATGATGATCTAGAACAAATGTTGGGTTGTTATCTTTTTTCCACATTTCAATATAATTACTTAATAACCCGCCGTTACCTATTGGATTAGTTGGAAATTTATCTACAATTTTATTATAAAAGAAAACTGATTTTGCAAAATTTTGTTGGTTATAATAAACTTTTGCAAGCCCAGCAGTTGCTTCAATATTATCAGGTTCTTCACCATCAGTAAAAACTTCTTTGTAATAATTAATTGCTAAATTATCATTTTTATAACTTCTATTTCCATCCAATTTAGGTTTTTGAAATAAATTAGCAATATTGGAATGAAATTTTCCAAGTGAAATATAAGTTGTGTTGTCATGAATATTTTTTTCTAACCTGGAGACAATATAAGCACCAGCACGTCTTATTTTTCTTTCAACTTTTCTTTTTCCATTCCCAGATTCTAAAATCATATATTCATTATCCGGAACAATTCTTCCACCTAATGGTAATTTGTCATTATTCCAAGAAGATTTTGGAGAAAGTTGTATCAATGGAACTTCTTGCCTTTTTGTCCAAGCTTCATTTTCACCATTTGGCTCTCCACCAAAATCAGGTTCAACTACACCAAAAAGTTTTTCAAAAGCTTGGTCATATTCTCCAATTTTCATATAAGCCATACCAAATTTATTTAAATATTCTAAATCATTTGGTTCAATTTTTTCACCTTTAGCAAAAGCTGATTTTGCATCTGCTAAAAGTCTAGTTCTTTCAGTTGGGTTTTTTAAAGTCCCAGCTTTCTTAATTGCTTCAAGCCCCTCATCATAATGCCTAGATGCCTGAAATGGTTTAAGTCCATATTTATAAGAGCTAACTAATGCAATTAATCCAAATAAAACAGCAGCGGCGATTAAAGCAGTTCTCTTAATTAATTGTGAACGCTTAAGTTCACCTTCTTTGGTATAAATATCTTTTGTTGCAATGACTGGAATTCCACGAGAAGAATAAGCTCCTGATTTATCAAATAGTTCAACTTCGTAACCAAGCTTTTCAGTTAAGTATGAAGCAACATCTTCTGGTTTTTGAGAAGTTTTAATTAGCTCAATTAAACCTCGTTCATCCATTTTAGATAATTTATTATTTGTAACTGCGTCAATTACTGCACGTTTTAATTTTGGAGGATAATTAACAATTTCTTGTTGAATGATTGCAAGTTCTTCATCTGACAATTCATCTTTTTCTGATTCATCTTCTTCTGCTAAAGAGTCTAAATCTTCATCTAAAGTATCATAACTTCCAGAATTTTGTGTTGAATTATCTTCATTGTATTCAATTGTATCTAATGAACCACCTGTTAAATTTGCATTATAACCTTCTTCAAAATTATCTCCAAGGTTTGTTCCTCCACCAAAATCATCTTCCATTCCTGTTGAAGGAGTGAAATCAGAGTAAGGATCTTGATCTGCAATTTCAAAATTTGAATCATCTTTTTCATCATCAAAATTAATTGTTTTTTCTTCATCAACTGTATTAAATGCAGCTGTCGCAAAAGGATCTTCTTCCTCGAGGTTGTTTTGTGATATAGAAGAAAAATCATCAGCTCCACTTCCAATATCATCTAAGCCACTAAATTGGTTAACATCAGCCTGCTCTTCATCATCTAAATTTGGAGTTGCAAATGGATCTTCATCATCACTAGTTTTAGGTTCGGCATCAAAATCATCTACACCACCAAATTCATCTAATTCTGGTGTTGCATCATTATTTAAACCTGGAGTTCCAAATGGATCTTCTTCATCACTAGCCTTAGGTTCGGCATCAAAATCATCTAATCCACCAAATTCATTTAATTCTGGTGTTGCATCATCATTTAAACTTGGAGTTGCGAATGGATCTTCTTCAGTAGTAGAATCTAAATTTCCAAAAGGGTCAACCTCATTATTTGCTTCTGAAATATCTCCAAAAGGATTTTCATCTTCAGCTTCAACAGGGATTTTAGCAAAAGGATTAGTATCAGCTTCAGATACTGCTTTAAATGGATTTGTATCAGCAATAGGATCATCTTCTGGGGGAGAATCATCAAAAATATTAAAATCTGGAGTTTCATTTGAACTTTTATCTATAGTTAGTTCATCTTCTTCAGAGGTTTCTAAGTCAGTATCAATATTATTATCAAAAGTATTGTGAGTAAAATCGTCTGGAATATTTTCATCAACTGCTTCTATACCAGATAAAGTTCCGCCCTCATTAAATTTTTCTGCTGATTTTAATAATGCCTCTAAGTCTAAGTCAGGATGTTCATCAACATAATCTTGAATCGTTGGTATTTCTGGCTCATCTTCATAGTTTTCATCAACTTGAACATCTTCAACTTCAGTATCTTCATCAAATTGAGGCTCAGGTAAGCCTTTAATTTTTCTTAAAATTTTAGCAGTTGGATTTAATGTCTCATTCTTAATTGGATCTTTATCAAGTGGAGATAAAATCTCAGCAATTTTATTTAGTTCATCATTTGAAAATTTAGCCATGGCAGATTATTAATAAATATCGGAAAGATTTTTAACTTTATAAGAAATATTTTATTCTATGTCCCTTAAAAATTTTTATATAAATAGTCAAAATCTTAAAAAATGATTTATTAGATTACATAATTATACGAAAATAATATTAAGAATAATTATATCTAATGAAAAATAAAAAAACTTTCCTAATCATAATCATATTTGCTTTACTATTTGGATTTAAACTTATAGGTCAAGATACAGTAGAATGGATTGGAAGTTATTCTAATAAAGATTTAGAAGGAACTGAAAAATTTGATTCTAAAACATATTTTTATTGGCAAATTGAAAGTTTAAAAAGAGCAGTTCCACCTAGATTTATAAAATTAATTGATATAGAAAATTATGTCAAAAATGGAAAATTTATAAATAAAGGTATCTTGTTCACTTATTTTGGACTAACAAATGAAGAAGTTTCAATTTGTGGGAATTTTTCAAATTGGAAATGTTTACCAATGAAAAAAAATAAATACGGTGTATTTCAAGTATTAATACCATCTGAGTTTAAAGATAGAAAAGAACAACAAATTAGAAAATTTGAATATAAATTCCAAGTGGATAACATTTTTGAATTTGATCCTGAAAACCAAAATAAAATCTCCGATGGTACAGGTTCATATTATTCAGAATTTATTTATAATGAAGATGATTTTGAAAAACAAGTATTTTCAAGTATAATTAAAGATGAACTTTTAGAAGATCTTGATTTTATGATTGTAGAATTTAGAATTCATAAACCAAATGCTTCAGTAGTTTCCTTAGTTGGTGATTTTAATCAATGGAATCCTGAACATGATTATTTACAAAAAAATGAACATGGAATTTATACTTTAAGAAAAAAGCTTAGACCAGGTGAATACCTTTACAATCTAATTGTAGATGGTGAAAAAGTTTTAGATACTTATAATCCAGAAACAAGGCATCGTGTTGACTCTGATGAATTATCTTCTTATATCAAAATTATCGATTATAGAACTAGCTCATATTAATTTTTATAAATTATTTTTTTGTTAACGATTTTCTTCTAACCATTTTAATCTTCTAGTGACAGGAATATGTTTTATTTCAAATTCTTCAAATAATGCATCAAAGCCATTTCCATCTAGAGAAGTAGCCACCATTCCAACCATCACTGGTTTATTTTCCGGGAAATAAGCTAGCATTGGTTTTATTATTTCAAATCAAACAACCGTTTTTAATAAAGAGCAAATTTATTCTATTCACAAAAAGTTTTTCTTTTGCAAAAAAAATTTATTCATCTGAACTCATAACAAAAGATGATATTTATTTATCAATAGATATAAATTTAAATCGTTATTTTATTTCAGGTGATTATTTAAATCACTATACTGCAAGATTAGAAACTGAAAAATTTTTATATATCAACGAAGCAAATATTAGTTTTGCTATAAAATCAATTACATCAGGGAGGTGATGTTTTATAAAATTCCCCAAACACTACTTCCCCAAATAATCAGATCGACTCGGCATAAATTTTTTTGATTGAAATTTTTATTCGAATTTTAATTATAATCATTATGGATAATTTACCTTTGAATCAACGTAAACTAATTTTTAAAGTAATAATTAATTTCTTTCTAATAATTTTTAACAATTGTACCCATGAAATGGTAAAACCTGTCTTAACCCCCCATACTAAAACTAGTTCTGTAGTTTTTTTTCAAGCAAAACTTGGCTCTTTTAAAACTCTTCCATATCCAATTTGCTATATCACTCCCATTGACGCAAAAAGACCTGATGAATTATTATTTAAAGATTTAATTGAATCTTCCTTTTATCAAGTTGGTCCTCTGGCATTGGGTGAGTTTCATTTTATGAATATAAAACCCGGTAAATATAGAATTGTTGCATTTAAAGATTGGTGGCATATGGGTCGTACAAATAATTCTAGTCAAGGACTTTCAATCACTGGGGTATTGTATCTTTCGAATGAAGATATGAAAAAAACTGAATTTGAAATTGGTCCCTCAGAGTTAAAAATTTTAGGGAGGTTTAATATTGATTATACTTCATTAAATTCGAGTATGCTTCCAATGAATGGTAAATTATCTGAGAAACATCCAACTGCTAAATGGAAAAATTTTCAAGCCAATAATGACCTTGGAACAATAGCTGAAATTATTAAAGATGAAAAATACCTTTATACCGAAAAAGAAAGATTTAAACTTGCCTATACTGGAACACAATGGGAATACCTTTTACAAAATATTACAGTTCAAAAATAATTTCATATCGACTCTATATTATATTTAAGCAATTGTAACCCAAAAATAAGCTTGCAAAATAATTAAAAATTCTAAATCATGAGTTATGAATTTAATTAGTTCTCGTGAAAATTTATTCAAAAATTTAAAACCTGATAAAAATCGAATTCTTAATTTTTGTGATAAATGAAATATAAAAGAGTTCTATTTTTTTGGCTCTGTATTAACAAAAAATTTTTCAAAAGAAAAATCTGATATTGATATAATGATTGATTTTAATGATAATGTAAGCTGGTCATTATTTGATCATATCCATATGGTTGAAGAGCTAGAAGCTTTTATGGGGAGAAAAGTTGATCTAATTACAAAAAAAGCACTCGAAAAATCCAAAAACCCATTTAAGAAAAAAATTATATTAGACGGTTCAATGCTTTATCATGGATAGAGACTTATCTAGTTTATTAGATATTTTAAATGCATCAAAACTAATTCTTGGTTTTATTCAAAGTAAATCTTTTAGAGACTTTGAAACTGATATGATGTTAAACTCTGCAGTGGAAGGTAGTACCAATGGAACAAATTGAAAAATTATTTCATATCAGACTCTATTTTATTTTAGAAGAAGGAATTGAACCCACATTATTATATGGAATGATTTCTCCCAAAGAAGATGAAATAATATATTTAAATAAATTAAGTTCTTATAATATTGAAAAGAAATTTACACGCCCCAAAATAAGAATTGATAGATTAGATTTTTACACAACAGAAAATTTATGTGGTAAATTTTTTAAGCAAATTCAAGATAAGTCAATTAGTGATTTTGAAGAATTTGACTTTACTGAAGTTAAAAAAAAAGAGCTGCTAAAATGGAAATTAAATGGAAATATAGTTTTATTTAAAAATGTATTTTTAGAATCTGATTCTTCTAGTAATTCATTAAGAGAACACCGAAGTTGGCAAAATATAAACATGGGCTCAAGTCTGGCTGATATATATTTGCAATTAGATAAAGATTATTTTTTTAGCAAAGGTAAAGAATTCTTTATAAATTTGAACAATTTTTTTAAAAAAGAAACGGGGATTAAATTAATTGAAATTGAATCCGACGAAATGTTTCCTTATGGTGAGGAATGGAAAAGATTAGGTAATCTTGAATTTATTAAAAGAAGTGAAAAGAAAAAAAATCAAGATTTGTTTGAAATAAAATTTTCTTCCTATTCAATTAATTTTTTAATCAAACCAGAACTTTCAAATAAAAAATATATTTCAGTTAGTTATATGTTATCAAATTTTGGATTAATTCATTCAAGTGGAATGAAATCTTGCAAAATCAATAAAGAAATAATTACAGAAATTGACTTTACTATTGAAACGAACTTAGCTTGTAAATTTTCTTATCAGATTTATGAAAGTAATGATGGTATTTCTTATAATTTAATTGCTGAACATAATGTTTTATATATTAAAGCTTTTCAATTTAGTTTAAGGATAATGACTGATTTACCTGAGTTACATTCCAGTGATAGTTATTGGAATCGATTTATAACAAATCTTTCTCAAAAAGAAGAAAAAAAGAAAAATCTTCTCAAAATAGAAAAATATAATTTTAATGAAGTGCAAACAGTTCGTCCAGAGAAAAAAGATTTTTTTTATGATTTGCAAAAATATGAAAAGCTTATCCAAGAAAGTAGAAATAAAAAAAGCAATTCTTATTCAAAGTTTTTTAATGGAAATGACAAGGATAAATATGAATTTGCATTATTTTTAAAAAATGTCTGTGATAGTTTTAAAAAGAAAGGAGTTAAAATAAATAAAATCATTTTAGCTGACCCTTTTGCAAATGCTGAAACAATTCAATCTTTTATTGTCCATCAAGATTCACATGTTGAACTGATTTTAAACTCTTCACAAAAAAGAGAAAGAACAGAAAGTGATCCAGAAGGAGACTCAGATCAACCACTAATAAATAAAATCATACAAGCTTGTTTAGAATATTCAGGTAAAATACCTACAGATACTAAAATTATTGATATAAATAAAATTTCAAATCCAAAAGAAAGATCATTTCATGACAGATATATTTTGATTGAAACTAGTTATAGTGGAAAAATATTTTATAATGGTTTTTTACTAAGTTCATCACTATCTTCTTATTTTGCTGGAACTCCAGCATCAATTAGCGAGCTAGATGTTAATACTAGTACTGAAATATTTAATTATTTAGAAGCTCTGAAATCAGGATACTCCAACTTAGAGAAAATGAAGAATAATAAAAAAGATTTAGTAGTAAGTGAAATTTGGCCAGGAATTTATGCTCAAAAAAAAATAATTGCTCAGAATGAAAAAACAAATTTAAAAAAAGAAATTTTAGATTTTGGCATTAAATTACTCAAACAAAATAATATAAATTTTCCAATTGAACTAGAAGAATCAGAATACAAAGAAATAATTGAATATAAACCAAAATTTCAAAATAATTTAAAAATTGATTTAACGAATTTAGTTCCTTATTTTCAAAATAAACCTACTGAAGAGAGCATTCAATTTTTTGCTTTTTTAAATATTTTATCAGTTCATACTTATAGTGAGAATGAAGAATTTTTCCAGTCATTATATGATTCATTTTTATCGAATCAACTCGTAAAAGAAAAATACATCCAGTATGTTAATGAATGGGAAAATTACAACTCACCAATTGGAATTAAAAATGAATTTATTTCGTATGAACAATTACCTATTTTACAAAAACTATTTTTTGTATTTAAAGATTCTCCTCATATTTGGCTCAAAAGTATTTCGGATAGAGAACAAACTCCATGTTATCATAATGATTTACTCACAGAATTATATGAATTATATCTTCAATTTGATCCAGAATTTGCCATAAAACTTTTAGAAAATTTATTTGATGAATCTAATTTTTTTGAAAAGTTGAATTTGATTTCAAATGAAACTGAATTAAGGAAATTACAAAAAACTTCTAGACTTGGACAAGCTTTAAAAGCCAATTTTTTATATTACATTAGAGCAATCAGAATACCAAAATTTTTTATAACTCTAACTGGATCAAAAAATACTTGGATCAAACAATTGGGGCTGATTGGAGTTTATAATCTTAAAACAGGTTTATTGGATAATTTTTCAGAAGAATTCAAATCATTAATAGAAAACGAGGAATTTCTTTCAAATAAAATATCTGAAACAGATAAGATTAGTTTCATTTATACAATTTATTCACACTGGATAAAATTAAAATTAGAGTTAATTCATAAAAAATTAAAAAATGAAAAATTCTATTTAGAAAGTAAAACAGAATTTTTTAATTACTTTAAGAATTTAGATGATAATGAAATTTTTGAAAAAATGAAAATTTTTTTATTTATTTATCAAAATGATTTAGATGTGATTGTTGAAATAATTCAAGAAGCAAAAGAGTTTTTTTCAGCTGAAGTAATCCAAAAATTATATGAAGAAATTTTAATTAGATTTATAGCATTAAAGCTAAAAGAAAAAAACAAAGAATTAGAAATTCATTTCAATGGATATTTTAGCTTTAAAAGAATTAAATTAAATGAAGTATTTAATTTACTCAAAGATAAAGACTCATTAAAAAAAAGAGCTTGGGAGATTTTAGAAAAATTCAAAAAAAATACTTTAATCAAATTTAATGATCCTTTTATTCGAAGAAAGAATTTAAATCGCATTTGGAAGTTAACTGAAGGATTAGCTTGGTGTGTTTTTTTTATACTTGTATTGGACTTTGATAAAAATGAAATAGATGAATTTGATAAATTAGTAATGTTCTATTTTGAAAAACGTGAAAGAGTATATTATGATTGGCCAGATTTTAATAGTTTAATAGGGGCTAGTGATATAGAGGCAACTTAAAATTTCCCACCAACACTACTTCCCAAAAAAGTAGATCGACTCGAGGTCAATTTTTTTTAGCGATTGCCGAGCTTCAAAATGTGAGGCAATCATCTTTTGTCTAAAAAAATTGACCTTAGAGGAGAGCTTGTTTTCTGTCATATCGTTCTAAAAAAATAAAATTCCCCAAAGAACGATATAAGACCGAGTTAGATTTCAAACAATTTTTTTCTTTTCTGTGCAATATCTTGAAAAAAAATGACAAGTAAGTTATAAAAATTTGTTTTTTTAAAATAATTATTATATAGAGGAAAAATCATGGCAACTCCATCCTTCTTAACAGACAAACTGAAAAATACTAGAAATATCGGTATTTCAGCACATATCGACTCAGGTAAAACTACTTTAACAGAAAGGATTTTATTTTATACAAATAAAATTCATGCTATTCATGACGTCAGAGGTAAAGACGGTGTTGGTGCAAAAATGGATAGTATGGAGCTAGAAAGAGAAAGAGGGATTACAATCCAATCTGCTGCAACTTATTGTACATGGAAAGATAAAACAATCAACATCATCGACACACCAGGTCACGTGGATTTTACAATTGAAGTGGAGCGTTCACTTCGGGTATTAGATGGAGCAATATTAGTGTTATGTGGTGTTTCTGGTGTTCAATCTCAATCAATTACAGTTGATAGACAAATGAGAAGATACTCAGTTCCAAGAGTTGCATTTATTAATAAATTAGATAGAACTGGTGCAAACCCATTTAGAGTAATTGATCAATTAAAAGAAAAATTAAAACACAACGCAGTAGCAATCCAACTTCCAATTGGTCTTGAAGGAGACTTTAATGGCATCGTGGATTTAATCCTCATGAAAGCTTTCTATTTTGAAGGTGCTAATGGAATGGATATTAAAGAAAAAGATATTCCAGAAGACATGGTTGAATTTGCAAATAAAAAAAGAGAAGAAATGCTTGATGCACTTTCTCTAATTTCAGATGAATTAACTGAAGCAATGCTTGAAGGCACACCAACTGAAGAATTAATTAAAGCTGCTGTGAGAAAAGGTGTTATCGAATTAAAACTCACTCCTGTATTTATGGGTTCTGCATACAAAAACAAAGGTGTTCAAAAACTTTTAGATGGTGTAAGTGATTATTTAGCAAACCCAACTGAAGTTACAAACAAAGCTTACGATTTAAGTAAAGACGAAACTGAAATCATCATTGAATCAGACCCTGCAAAACCATTAGTTTGTTTAGCATTCAAATTGGAAGATGGTCGTTATGGTCAGTTGACTTATGTGAGAGTTTACCAAGGTAAATTATCCAAAGGTATGACAATTTACAACTCATCTACAAACAAAAAACATTCAGTTGGTCGTCTAGTTCGTATGCATTCAGATGAGATGGAAGAAATCCAAGCAGCTGAAGCTGGTGACATTGTTGCTCTATTTGGTATTGATTGTGCATCTGGAGATACATTTACAGATGGAAATATCAAATACACTATGGAGTCTATGTTTGTTCCTTCACCTGTAATTTCATTAACAATTGAATGTAAAGAATCAAAACAACTTCCAAACCTTGCAAAAGCATTAAATCGTTTTACAAAAGAAGACCCAACTTTCAAAACTGAAATTGATAAAGAGTCAGGTCAAACTATCATCAAAGGTATGGGTGAATTACATCTTGAAGTTTATGTAGAAAGAATGAAACGTGAATATGGAGTTGACCTTGTAACAGGTGCACCTCAAGTTGCGTATCGTGAAACAATCACTAAAAAAGCAGAATTTGATTATACTCATAAAAAACAAACTGGTGGTCAAGGTCAATTCTCAAGAGTTGCTGGTTACTTAGAGCCTATTCCTCTCGAAGAAGGAAAGAACTATGAGTTTGTGGATAAAGTTGTGGGTGGTTCAATTCCAAGAGAATACATTAGTTCATGTGATAAAGGTTTTAAAAGTTGCTTAGATCGTGGTGCATTAATAGGATTCCCAATTGTTGGTGTACGTGCTGTTATCAATGATGGTGCTTACCATGACGTGGATTCTTCCGACATGGCATTCCAAATTGGTGCAAGATACGGATTTAGACAAGGTTTCCAAAAAGCATCTCCACAAATATTAGAACCAATTATGAAAGTTGAAGTTGATGGTCCTGTAGAATTCCAAGGTGCAATCCTTGGTGGCTTAAACCAAAGACGAGGGATGATTGTTGCTACGACTGAACAAGATTCCTATTGTAAAGTAGAAGCAGAAGTTCCTCTTGCAGATATGTTTGGTTATTCAACAGTTCTTCGCTCTGCAACTCAAGGTAAAGCTGAGTTCTCAATGGAGTTTGCAAAATATTCTCCAGTGCCAAGAAACGTTGGTGAAGAACTTCTCAAAAAATACAAAGTGAAACAAGACGAAGATTAGAATTTTGATTATAGATTTTAGAAGATAGAAAGCGAGTTTAAATTTTACTATCTTCTAAGTCTATTTTACGTTTTATTACTTTTCTATTTCTAAATCAATTTTTTCAATTCTAATTCTATCATATACTTCTAGTATGGGCGAATCGGCATACTCAATACTCCTGTCTTGTGATACTATCATGTAACGAGAGTATCCCGTCAGGCTTTCCTCTTTTGTCAATAATTTGCTAACAAACTTGCATAAATACATTTTCTTGTTCAAACAAATTATTGACACCGAGTCAATCCTTTTCGCTCGTCTTGAGAAATACTATCGTCTAGCGAGAGTATTTTTAAAACACAAAGGAAACCAATTATTAGCTTGAACATGAATCTAGTTTATCCTCCGTATTTTGGATAATAACACTTTAACTTACTAAAAAAAAATTTAAACATAGATTTTAGCTTACAAAAATAAATATAACAATCCTAGCCATTTTGATAAAGACTTTTAATATAATCATATTCAGTATAATGCCTTTTTGGATCCCATAAACCTTTTTTATAAAAGTTTCTTCTTGCATGAGTATGCCCAAAACTCTCTTTAAATCCACTACAAATAAATTTTTCCAGTATTAATTGATGTTTTAATGAATTTGGAATTGGTAGTTTTTTATTTAGAAGAAATATTTCATAAATCCCATCAACTTCTTTAAGTTCCAAATACTCTTTCTTTTTTAAATGAGCAATAATTCCAAATACAATTGATTGATAATTAGTCATTACATTATAATCAATTTCATATGGTAAAGTTTTTTTTATTAACTCATATACTTCTAATTGTCTATTACAGTAATAATCAAAAAGATCATACTGCTCTTGTAATGAACCAACAAAATAATCAAGCCCTAACTTTTGATAGTTAAAAGCAAAATTTGCAATTTTGAATTTAGCCACATATTCTTCCCATGCCATTGATTCTTCATCTAATTCTCCTTCATAAAGTTGAGGTACAACATTGAATAAATGATAATCTCTTGGATGTGCGATTTTATAAAACCCTTTATAGATTTCAGTGAGTTTATATCTCATTACTTTTCTAGGATGACGATGACTACAATAATTATGATATAAAAAAACTCCAAATATATTAATTTCTTCATCAGTAAATTCCCCGAAATCATCTATTAAATTTTGTATTGAATATTCACTCATTATTTTGGACTCACCTTAAATACTTCAAAATCTGCTACAATCTACCATAAATTCCATTTTCCTTCATTTTTAAGTTGAAGCATTACTGCCTCTGCACAAATTCGATCCTTATGCTTTAATGATATGGAAAGTTGAGTATCATTCTCAAATTTGACAGTTATTTTCTCTTCAATTATATCTTCATCAGTATAACTAATTTTTTAACAATAAGGATAAGTAAGTTATTACTATAAAATAAATCCTCTGGAGGTATTATTTTTTTATCAATTTTTAAATGTGGGAGAGTATATGTATTCAAAAGTGCCTCTACAAATATAAATTGAATATACCTTGTAATAAAAGTGATACCCAATAATTCTTGATCTTCCAGTAAATTCAGAATATTATTGTTTAAGTTTTCTTCATTCATAGTTAAAATTATTTCCCAGGTATATGCCACCACAGATCTGTTGGAGGTATAGGTTTACCAATAATAGGATTAGTAGTGCTTGGTTAAAATATGACCCATACCCATCAGGATAAATGTATTTGCCTTTTGTAATTGGATCCATTATTTAGTCTCTTTGCCACTTTCTGGTTTTTGCTTAAATTCCTCTGGATTCGCTTGAATATAGTCTATTCCATTTAAATATTGAAGAACTGAATGACCTTCACCGTTTACTCTGTCGTTAATGCTATTTCCTCCCCACTTCAAATCTTTTATACTTCCTCCAAGAATAGTTGGATTTTGATGAATTTGAAAATAATTTTCCCTATTAGGAATGCTTCCTGTAGTGTTAAATCCAAAAAAATCATTTCCAAGTTATGGTCTTTATTCATTTATTCTCGTGTTTTTTCTGTTATGAATTTACACTAGAAAATTTCAAGGAAATTTAATACTCAAATATAGAATCAGAGCCTGACAAACTGTGATGATTAAAATAAGAAATTGATATAAATATAAAAAAAATAAATGAATAAATTTATGGTTAAATAAAACTTGAATTAGCTTTTATGAGAAATTTAGTCATACATCCAAAAGATCTAACAACAGATTATTTAGAATATTCATATAAACAAATTGCACATAATACAAAAATTATTCGTGATATGACCCTTCCTAGGGAAGAATACATGAACGAAATTTCAAATTCAGAAAAAATCATTTTAATGGGACATGGAACTTCTTTTGGTTTATTAAATCCAAATTCTAATCAAGAATTGCTGATTGATTCAATTGATTTTCCTCAAATTCTAAGAAAAAAAAATAAAGTTTTTATATGGTGTAACTCAGATCTTTATGTAAATCGATTTTATGTAGATCATGAAAAACCAATTCTTTACACAGGGATGATTATTTCTGAAAAAAAAGAAGCAGAATTTTATCAAATAAATTGTGAAGATTCGGACATCCTTGAATCCAACCAAAAATTTTCAGAAATGATTAATCATATTTTATTTGAAGTTTTTGAAAATAAAACAAACAACAAAGTCCTATTAAAAAAAATTATAAATAAATATTCTGATCTTAAAAACCCAATAATAAAATTTAATAAAGAAAAGATTTTTTTAGGAGTTTGTCCATTTGTTTAAGATTTCATAAATCTTTATTTGTTTAAAAGGTTTTGGTAAAAAATCATCAACTCCAATTCTATAATAATTTTTTAATTCAGTTTCTAAAAACCCAGCGGAAAAAGCAATGATTGGAGTTCTTTTTTGAATCTCAATCCTTCGAATCTCTTTTGTCGCTTCAATTCCATCCATTAAAGGCATTTGTATATCCATAAAAATAATATCTGGACATTCTTCTTGAAATCGTTTTATAGCTTCTAGTCCATTTATTGCAAAAAATAATTTGGAATTAGGTGCAATTTGTGTAAATGTCTTTGAAGCTAATTTTAAGTTCAATTCTACATCATCTACAACAAGAATTTTAAGTTCTTTTAGAATTATTTTTTGGGTTTCTTTTTTGTTTTCCAAATTCTCTTCTAAAGAATATTCTAAATCTAATTCAAAATAAAATCGACTTCCTTTTCCAGATTCTGATTCTAGATTTAACCTTGAACCCATCAATTTTAAAAGTTCATTAGAAATTGTTAAACCAAGCCCAGTGCCGCCATACTTTCTAGATATTGAGTCATCTTCTTGAGAAAATGCTTCAAAAATTTTATTTTGATTTTCTTTAGAAATTCCTATTCCCTGATCAATAATCAAAATTTTTAATTTTAACTTTTTAGTTTCCTCTAAAAAATGAATCAATTCAATTTTTAATTCAATTTTACCTTTTTCAGTAAACTTTATAGCATTCCCTATTAAATTTATCAAAATTTGTTTTATTCTTTGAGAATCTAAAAATAATATTTTTGGTATTTCATCTGAAATATGAATTTGAAATTCTAGTTTTTTTTGTAAAATTTTAAATTTAAGAATATTTTCAACTTCTTTAACTAAACTTAGAAGATTAATTTTATCCATTACAAGATTTAATTTTTTAGCTTCAATTTTAGAAAAATCTAATATATCATTTATTAAACCAAGTAATGAGTTGGCTGAATCTTGAATTGCATTTGAGAACTCTTTTTGATTTTGATTTAAATTTGTATTTTCCAATAATTCAGAAAACCCAATTACAGAAATTAATGGAGTCCTAATTTCATGACTCATATTAGCTAAAAATTCCGATTTAGCTTTATTTGCTTTTTCAGCTTCTTCTTTAGCCAATTTGAATTCATTTGTTCTATCAAATACTTTTTGTTCTAATTCAGTATGAAGTATTTTTAGTTCATCATTTTTAAGTTTAAGAATTTGTGATAAAGTTTCAGATTCTTTAAAAGCTCTTGAAAACCTTTTTGACAAAGCTAAACTTTGACAAATCATAAAAGCTAACATTCCATATTGAGAAAATTGAGTAGTTGTAACTTTACCACCGAGATAAATAATATCATTAGCAACAGCTAATGTAAAAATGCTCATTCCAATAAAAATTATTTTTGAACCAATTATCTTTTTTTTTATTCCAACTAAATTTATATAAAATGAATAAATTGCTGTGAAGCCCATTAAAATTAAATAAAAATTTATATAAGTATTTATAAATTGAAAATTTCCAATTAAACATGAAATTATATATGGAACTGATAAAAACTGAATAATAATTTTCAATTTTTTATTAACTTCTTCAGGAAAAATTCTGTATAATAACTCTATTGCTGCAGGAATTGTTGTAACTAAAGTTAAATAAAGCAGAAAACTAAAATTTTCTTGACCAATTGAAGGAAATACTTCAAGCAAAAATTTTTCACCTATCAAAAAAACTCTTACTCCAAAAATAAAACTAAATATAGCAAAAAATAATGCTGAAGTTTCATTTCTTCTTTGAAAATAAAATGCTAAATGATAAATTGTTATAAAAAAGAATACCCCAGAAATAAATATTTCGATTAATAAATTTTTATTTTTTGAAAATTTAATTTCTTTTATGTTGCCTAGATAAACTTTTTGCCATAAACCACCATTCAAATGATAGTCGTTTCTAATATGAATTATAATTTCGAAATTTCCTTTTGTATCAAAACTATGATTATTAAATTTTTCATTTATTTCATGTAAGCTTGGATCATTTAAATAAATTAATTTATCATTAATAAATAATTTATGATAAGTACTTAAATCAGAAAATTTCAAAGCTAAAGAAAAAAAAATTTTACTAGTTTTCACTTTTAAACGATAAGTCCCAAATCCAAGATTAGAAAGCATTTTTTTATCTTCTTGAAATTTACTCCATGAAGAAGGGACATTGACAATTAATGGTTTTTTAACATTAATTGAATTAAAGTCTTGAGGTTCATAAAATTCATTTGTGTATAATTCCCATTCACCTTCAAGTTGAATTAAAGGATTTTCTTTTGTGTCCCAATATTCTAAATTTAACTCGCCATTTTTGGAAATTTCAGAAAATTTTGAATTACAATTGAATAATATACAAAATAAGAAACAAAAAGAAACTCTCATAAATTTATTTAATTATAAATTTTAATTGAGGTTTTTTTAAAAGACTTTTATTTAAAACTAAATCTATCTTGAACTGAAATAACCTCTTTTTCTAATTCTTTTTCAAGAATCATTTTTGATTTTAATTTCGAAATTGCTGAAATAACTGTTGTGTGTTTAGTATTAAACAGTCTTCCAATTACAGTTTTATTTAGCTTAAAATTTTCAAAAAGAATATACATGATAATGTGACGTGGTAGAATAAACTCCGCTTTTCTAGATTTACTTAAAATATCTTTTTTGGTTTGTTTATATTTTGTTGATACAAATTCAATCAATTCTTCTTCAGATCGATTTGAATTTTTAACTCGATGGATTCTAGATTCTATAATTTCTTTTATTTGAGTTTCATCAAAAATTAATACTGAGGCAGTTTTTTTGTGCAAATAAAGATCATTTAAACAACCTAAAATTGATCTAAAATCATTATTAAAATTTGTAGAAATATAGCTGATAATATTCGTATCTAAATTTAAAGCCAATTCATTTGATTTTAAAGTAATAAATTTTTCTATTAGCTTTGTTTCAGGAGTTTTTATTTCAATTTGAAAACCTTGAAGTAATCTAGATTTTAATTTATCATTAATAGTAAGTTCTTGAATGGGTCTATCAGCTGAAAGAATGATTTGTCTGTTTTTATCAAAAAGGTAGTTAAATAAAAGTAAAAACTCTTCTTGTGTTTTTTCAGCACCACTTGTCAAACTTTGTATATCATCTAATAGAAGAATTTCATAAGTTTTAAAACGATTTCTAAATTCTTCAATCCCAGATCTAGTCTGAACTGAAAAAACATATTCAGATAAAAAATCTGACATGGAAATGTATTTTACTTTTTTTGAAGGAAATCTTTTTTTAAATTCATTTCCAATAGCATGAAGTAAATGAGTTTTCCCAAGACCAATTTTTCCATGATAAAAAATCGGATTTACATTAAAATCTTCTTCTAACGAATCGTAAAGTAAAGTAAAAGTTTTAAAGTTTGAATTATGAGTTAAAAAATTTTCAAAAGTATATTTGGATATTAAATTTGAATCATCTTTAAATTTTTCAATTTGAAAATTGGAGATTGAATTTTCTTCAAAAAAAATATCTAATTCATATTTTTTACCAGTTACTTTTTCTATTGCAGAAATGATGTGAGTTTGGTATTTTTTTTCAATATGCTCTTTTACAAAAAAAGAAGGAGCTTGAATAGAAAAAATTAAATTCTCTGAACCAAGAAATTTTAGGGGTCGAATAAAAGGTTCAAAATATTTTTCAGGAATTTCTTTTTTTATTTCGAGAATTATTTCAGACCAATTGCTTTCCAAGAATACACCCCACTGAATTACTATAAATTTAAAATTGCTTTATTTTAAAATAGGAAAATATAAAAAAAGTAAAAATATTATTAAAAAAAAATAAATCTTTTGGCACAGAATCAATTAAGTAAATAACTAAAAACGAATATTTGAAATAAGTATATTAGTACATTAGAATGTATTAATATACTAAATTCAAATTTAATTTGTATTAGTTGAATTTTAAATTATCAAATAGATTTTTTTTCTAAGTGAATTTTTCTTTTTTGCTTCTGGAAAAATTTAACTTTTTATTTTTTTAAAATAAGATTCAAAATTGGAAATATAAATATCTTTGTGAAGAACTTTTTTTTAATTCATAAACCAATTGATAAGATTTTGGAAGACCGATTTTATTTTTAAGATAAAGTAAATTTTTTGAAGGAGTACAATCATTTATTTTTTAGTTAATTTTTATTGCTGTAATGTTGATTTGTTGTAACTGTGCTTCCAAATTCTTCACTTAAAAATCTTTAATACAAAATTTCTAAACTTTCTCTTTTTATAGTTTGAGAAACTAAAATTTCTGGATTTTCAAATCCTCGAAGTAAAATGCTTTTCAAACTTTTTACTAAATTTAATTCAGAAATAGATTTAAGATTTTTACAATCATTTAAAAAAATAATTTCTTCAAGATTTTTTAATTCAGAAATTGATTCAGGGATTACTTTTATATTTTCAGAATTTATAATTAAACGATTAAGTTTTTTATTCCTAAATAAACTAATTGGTAAGTATTTTAATTTTTTTGTAAATAAAATTGATTCTTGTAGGTTGTTTAAATTCGAGAAGGATTCTTGAATTTCTTCAAGCAATTCAATTTCAATAGCTAAAAAGTTTTATTTGAATTAGATACGAAAATAATTTTTAAAAAAATTTAGTCTAGAGAAATTTGATTTTTGGATTACAATAAAGTTAAATGCGAAAGGGATTGAAGCTATTGTCAAAAAATTTCCTAAGAAATTTTTTGACAATAGCTTGGCTTGGTGCTTCAATAAAGCAGGGGGGAGAAAGCCCGTTTTTTTTGTTGTAGAGGCGTTGAATGCAACGTCTTGAAACAAAAAAATTCGCCCTAATCTTTTTTATAATGAAGAGGATGTTCTTCAACACGTTTCATTCCGGTAAAAATTGCATTTCGGATTTCTTCTATAGAGTGAAGGTATTCTGGTTTTTGTCCTTTGAGAGTATATACTGGCGGAAGTTGGTTTAATGCACAAGCAAATACATCTTGAACAGAAATTTGTTCCCAACCCCAAGCAGGATATTCTTGGATAATTTTTTTTAATTCATTACGAATATCTTCTTCCAAACTATTTTCAATTTTAGAAGACCATTTTTCAATTGAAAGAATTTGTTTTGACATTTATTTTTTCTTCTTTGGTTTTGCTTCGACTGAAGAAGTTGTTTTCTTTTTTTTCTTTTTCTTTTCTTCTTCTAAGTAAGCAAGCATCGCATCTGGAGTTTTAAAAAGATGAGTGTGATCTTTTCCAGTTCGAGAACAAGCAGTCGCAGAATAGTCTCTACAAATTTGAGGTCTGGTTTCGTAAATATTACACATTCCATTTGGGAGAAGTTCAGAACAAGGAGTGATAAATAGGATGTTCCATTTTTTATCATTGTCTATATAAATTTGCACATTGCGATGAAGAATATAATAAACATAAGTATCAATTTGAGTTTTTGTTTTTGGTTTTTCAATATCTACAGAAACATATCTGCAACAACCAGAACATTTTACACAAATTTCAGACTCAGTCATTTTTTCTTCATTTTTAAATTGTGGAAAAATTAATGGTGTGTCACCCTTATCTAAAATCATTTATTTACCCTTTGGCTCTTGCCATTCAGTTGCTGTTTTAATTCGATCAAATGATTCAATTAATTTTTTCACTGAGTCTTCTTCTATATATGAAACTGATTCTTTGTGATTTAAGTCAACTTCTTTTATTACGGGATAATAAGTTTTGTCTTTCATCACAACTTTTGGATAAATTTTTAGAGTATAAGATTGACCATTTGAAAATTGAACTTCTAGGTTTGCAAAAATTTGGTTCTTTACTAACTCCTCAGAAATTTCAAAACCTTCTCCGTTCTCTTCATCTGGATAAATGCTTGCCTTGAGTGCTTGCAAATTTGCATAAATTGTGCTACCGAGAGATGGTTCAAGTCGAATTTTTCCACCAGAAATTTTAAACCATTTACTGGAATTGATTCCTTCTTTTGTGAATGGTTGGTTTTCAAGGCTTACTTTATCTTGGTCTTTGTTAAAATTAATTCTTTGAAGTTCAAACTCTCCTGAACGAACATAATTTCTCTCTCTTAGTTCAAATTTTGAATTTGTAAATTTTTGAAAAATAAAATTTTGAACTAGCACAATAGAATTATCTGCTAAGATATATCTAAAACTATCTGAGTCCGTTCCAAGTAAAATTTCTTTTGCTAATTTTGATCCAGAATAAATTTCTATTTTTGGTGAAAGCTCTTTGTTTAATTGAAATTTTTCTAAGTATTCTGGTTTTAATTCGTTTAAACCTTTTGTTCTAAGAATCGAAAGTTCAGAAAATAAATTTTTAACATTATAATTTCCTTCATAAAAATAATTTTTTCCATCAACCGATTTTCCTTTGATCCAAAAAAGAGGAGAAGTTTTTAAACCAATTTCTTTTTTTTCAAACTCGAATTCATCAGTTGAAAATTTAGAAACTAACTCTGATTTTTCTTTTGGTGGAAAAAATTTGATGAAGCTCGGATTGATGTTCCAAAGTTCAATTTCTTGTTGGTCTTCTTTTTTTTCTTTTGTGAAAAAAAATACTGCAATTAAAAAAGAAAAACTTATTGCTAAAATTAAAAATTTATTTTTTATCATACTAAATTTCTTTTCCTATAAGCATAAAATCCAAATCCAAGTGAAATTGAAATTGGAAATAAAAATAATCCAAATAACCAAACAACTAATTTTTGTTTATCTGAAATGGTTGTAACAATTGGATCTTCTTTTTTAGTTAAAATTCTTTCTGTTAAGACAGATTGATTTAGCCAGTTTACAGAATTCATCGCTAAAATAGAATTCAAATTATAGGAAATATATTTATTTGTAATCCAAGAAGTGTTCGAAGAAATGATAATTCTAGAAGGTGATTCTGGTGTGAGCGAATTTTTATTTTCTTCTGAAACTTTGGAAGTCAAAACAATCACAAGTGGATAAGAATTTTGTTTTTCATCTTTGTCTAATTTTGAATTTTTATTCAAATCTAAATAAGAGCTAAATCCTGATTCCAATAAACTTGTAGAAATCAAATTGGAATCTGGATTTGGACTCACTTCAAAATATGCATTTCCAAAATAATATACACCTTTGTCTTTTTGAAAAATCAATTCTTCAATTGGATGAGTTTGAAATTTATTTGCTATAATTTCTAATCTTCCTTCCACTTGACGAATAGATTCTTTTTTTAAACTCATTGAAGCTTTGGAAAGTAACCAAGAAAAATCTTCTTCTCCATTTGGATCTATTGTGATAAATAATTTTCCTTTTTGTTCAATGTATTTTAAAATTGAATCAATGGAAGCTTGGTTAAATTTTACAGTTGGTCCTATAATGCAAATCACATCTGCGTCATCAGGAATTTTTTCAGGGAAACCTTGTTGAAATCCAAGTTCATTGATGGAATAATTGTAAAAACTTAATATCGAAGTAAATCTTGTAATTAATTCATCTTGAATAGAAGTAAAATTTGCACCATAATGCTCTCCATTTGCAGTAGTAAAATAAACTTTTTTTCTGGAAGTGGACAAATTTAAAACAGATTGAACTAATTTTTTTTCTAAATCTTCTAAATCTTTTTTGGACTGAACAATTACTCTTTCTTCGTTGTATGGATTTCCTGTTGAGTCTGAACTTGTTTTGAGGCTACGTAACAAAATCATTCCATTGGAAACATTTGTAAAATCTCCCATTAATTCTTTTTCTACTTCTGCATTTACAAAACTAGTTTTAAAATTTGGATTGGAATTTTTTAGTTGATCCATATAAATTTCCACTTCTGGTCTAATGTATGATAATGAAAGTCCATCATCACGACTGTCGCCTTCAAGTGGTCTAGGAAAAAAAGCAGTTACAGAGATTTCATTTTTTACTTCTTTTAAAATTTGCCTTGATGTAACTGAAAAAGAAAATTTTCCAATTGAACTCAAATCAAAATTGTAATTTTTTAACACAGCAAAATAATTTACTGCAATAATCACCGGACTAATTGCAAAAAAACCAAACAAAGTATTTTTTAATAAAGAAAGTTTTTTATTTTTTAAACTAGAACCAATTTGTTTAGAATCTTGCTTTATTAAATTTAAAATACTTAAAACTAAAAAACTTAGTACACTAAGTGTAATTAGTAATAATAAAAAATCTCTTAGTTTTGGAATATTTGTAGACTGTTCATTTACACCAGCAACAGAACTAAAGTCCAAATAATTTCTAAGAGCATTTAATACAAATGCAGAAATTCCAAGTCCGCTAGAAATAATTCTTAATTTTTTTTCTTCAGGGTGAATTTCTTTTAACAAAATCTGAAGAGCAATTAAATCAGATGCAACTAAAATAAAACTAAACAATACAAAGAAAAATTGAAGAGCTGTGCTTGTAAAAATATCTGAAATTGCAAAATATAGAAGTAAACTTACAACAGAAAGAACAATATAAATTTTATTTTTCATCTTAACCTACCCATCTTCTTGATTCTAGAGATTTGATCGTGAGATAATTAAAACAAACAATTCCTGATCCAAAAAATATAAATCCAGAAAGAGGAATTACACCTTTTGAAAAAGAAATAAAATGAGAAAATATATGTAGATGAAATAAAATACTTCTAGTTTTTGCTTGAAACAAATGTGAAAAAAATCCAAGCACCCAAAGTGTCATGATGATAAGCACTGAGATTAAAAGTGAAATCATTTGGTTTTTTCCAAGACTAGATCCAAACATCCCAACTGAATACGTAAAACATCCTAGTAAAAAAATTCCAATACTCCCACTAAACACCAAATAAATGGGAGCTTTCCAAAAACTAAAAAGAAGAAGAGGAAAAAACCCGTTGATAAAAAATGTTACTATAAAACAAACAAAAGCACCAAACAAGAATTTGCCGACAACAATTTCTAAATCTGAAATTGGGGAAGTGTAAAGTAATTCCATTGTGCCTTTGTTTTTTTCTTCTACAATGCTACTCATACTGAGAATTGCCATTGAAATGATGATTGTTGACATAAAAGAAATAAACGTGATGATTGTTGCATCTTCATAATTATTTCTTTCGTGAAAATTGGAAATTAATACAAATAAAGCATTTAAAAAAGCTGTTCCACCAAGAACCAGAGCAGCCATATAGGTATTAAAAAATAATTTACATTCTTTTAAAAAAATCCATTTGATATTATTCATTTTTCATCCTGTTTACAAAAAATTGTTCTAGTGTTAAATCTTTTCTTTGAATTGATTCTAATTCCAGACCTGAAGAAAGAATCGAACCAAGAAATTTATCTTTAAATTTTTTTTGATCTTCTGTTTTGATTTGAAATAAAAATTTATCACCTGATTCAGAAATAAATTCTATTTTTGCAGAAGCATCAATTGATTTCAAAAAATTTTCTGAAATCTCTTTTGGTTTTCCTGACAAAGAAATTTCTAGTTCTGAAAGATTTTTTAATTCTTGTTCAAAATTTTTTTTGGTGTAGTTGTGTAAAATTGTTCCTTCATGTAAAAATAAAAACCGATCACAAGTTTGGTACACTTCAGAAAGAATATGTGAAGACAACAAAATCGTGTGCTCTTTTCCAAGTTCAATAATCAAATTTCTAATTTCTACAATTTGTTTTGGATCTAGTCCAGAAATCGGCTCGTCCAAAATAATAATTTCAGGATTACCCAGTAAAGCTTGTGCAATTCCAACTCTTTTTCTAAATCCCAAAGAAAGATGAGAGATAAATTTTTTTTTGACATCTAGCAAATTTGTTTTTGTACTAACTCGCTCAATTTCATCTGAAATATTTTCCACACCTTTTAATCTTGAAACAAATTCCAAATAGGATTCAATATTCATATCTTCATAAAGTGGAGGAGCTTCAGGAAGATAACCAATTCTTTTTTTGATTTCGTTTGGATTTTCAAAAAGATTTACTCCATCAAAAAAAACTTCCCCTTCAGTTGGAATTAAAAATCCACTGAGAATTCTAATTGTTGTTGTTTTGCCAGAACCATTTAAACCAAGAAGACCAACAATTTCCCCTTTGGGAATTTCAAAATTTACATTTTGTATCGCTGGTTTATCTGTATAAAACTTTGTTAAATTTTCTACTTTTATCATACAAATTCAAAATTGACAAAATGAAATTACACTCAAGCAAAAATTTATTTTTAGGATAATGTTTTTTTTAAGAATTTGTTTTGAAACGAAACATTTTTTACATTTCAAGCTCTCAGTCCACCCTGCTTCTATGGGAGCACCAAGCCAAGCTATGGTCAAATTTTTAAGACAAAAGATGATTCAAAACCATTTTGAAGGTTTTGAATCGCTTAAAAATTTGACCCCGATTCGATCTGCTTTTTAGGTTAGCTTTTTTTCTCTTAAAAATAAAAACAAAGGTAAAGCAGAAGAAACACCTGCAAAAAATAATGCAATATAACAATGTATGATTTTTGATTGACAGAATAAAAAAAAATATTTAAGATATTAGTGCTGAATAATTTTTATGGAGGCTAAGAATGTTTACGATTCAAAAAAATGAACCAAGATATATTGGATTAAAAGTTACAAACGAAGAATACATAAAACTTGAAGATGATGGTTTTAAATATGATATGATTAAAGGAGTTTTACATTTGGCACCAAGTCCCTTTTCCCCACATTCTTATATTCAAACAATTTTATCAGTAGAATTAGCTGAATTTGTTCTCAAAAAAAAATTAGGTATTGTATTTCAAGAATTAGATGTTCATCTTCCAGATGGAGGAGATGTTTTAAGACCAGACATCACAGTTGTTTTAAAAGAGAATAAACAAATCATAAAAAATTGGATTTTTGGAACACCTGATTTAGTTTGTGAAGTATTAAGCGAATCCACAAAAGAAAGAGATTTGAAGGACAAAGCAGAAAGATATTTAAAAAATGGTGTAAAAGAATATTGGATAATTGAACCAATTGAAAAATGGATGGAAGTTTGGATTAACAAAAAAGATTTTTGGGAAAAAAAGAAAGCTGAAGTTTTATCAAGTGAAATTTTAAAAGGATTTTCTATTGATACAAAAAACTTTTTTAAAGATATTTGGGAAGAATAGTTTTTCTCTAGGATGTAATACTAGTTCATCAATTTTTATCTTCCAATTTTAAAAATTTATTTTCATCACAATCAAAATAATAAGTTTCTAGTTTGTTTTGTGAACTAGAATTTGGAAGTTGTTTTAAAATCAGTTGATTACATTTTCCAAGTTTACTCACTGACAAAGAAAAATCTGAAACATCAGAAATAAGTTGAAATTGATTTGGATTGTTTTTATCTTGAAGGTATAGAACAAACTGAGTATGCACTCTTAAGCTTTCTTCTAGTAAAATATCTAATTTATTATCGTTATTAAAATTTCCAATATAAAACCGAAATGCACCTTCTTCAAATTCTCTTAATAGTTGAAATTTATCTCTTTGAACTAAGTATAAAAAAGTTCTAGAAGTATAAGAAAAATCTGATCCTTCACCACTATGATAAATTCTCAACATTGCTAAATTATCTTGAATTAATAATTCTTGAGCCTCAATATAATTAATTTTTTCATAACGATTCATTTCAACAGAAATTGCTTTTCGAATAAAATCTGTTTTTACTGTCCCTTTGAAATTTCCTGTAAGTTTAACTGTAAATCCTGAAAAAATAAATCCTTCTAGATTTTGAAATTTTACTTTCCACCAAAACCCAGATAGATTTTCTATAACCTCACCACTTCTTTCTACTTTGGAAATAATTTTTAGTTTTGTTTCATTTGGAATTAAAAATAAATTTTTACTTTTTTTATCTGGTTTTTCTCTTAGTACTAATCCTGATTTGGAAAAAACTAGAACTTCATCATTTGGTTTTAAATCATTTGAGTATAAATTGTTTAAAAAAAATAAAATTAAAATCAAAAATTGTTTTTTCATGATTATCAATTTATTTTGATCTGCTTTAAATTTCAATATACAAATTGAATAAAAAATATAAATTTCTTCTTGCAAATTTTTTAATTTTTGTTTTAATTCTCCAATGACAAAATGGCAACCCATTTCTTTAAGTGAACTGAACAAAGAAATCCAAAAAACTGAACAAGGGTTAGAAGGTGAACTTATTAACTTTTGGAAATTGATAAAAATTGAACCGATCAAATGGGCAGAAAAAGATTATGGTGATGAAGGTGGAGGATTTTGGGTTGTAGCAATTTGTGGAACCAAAGTTATTTGGTACAATGATATTGAAGAAGGTTTTAATATTTCAGATTACAAAACTTTTGGACAAATTGATGAATATTATTCTAATCAAGATGAACTTAGATTTAGATTAATTGATTTGTTTAATGTGCTAAAATTTGGTGGTGATTTAAATGGTCAAAGAGGAAAACCGGAAAATAGGGAGTAAAACAGTACTACACCAAATAATGATTTAATAAAAATAATTGTAAATTATTTATTTTAACATTAACCTAACACTCAAGCTAAAGATTTTAATTTATAATCTTTGATTAAAATATCAGTTGGGATTTTTAATTCTTTATTTAGAATTCTAATCATATTTAAAGAAAGTTTTCTTTTTTTCTCTAAAATTTCTGATGCACGACTTCTACCACCGAGCCATTTTCCCAAATCTACTTTTTTTAAACCTAGCTCATCCATTTTGTATTTGATAGTTTCGATTGGATCTGGTGAACTAATTGGATAATTTTTTTCTTCATAATTTTCTACAAGAGTAATTAAAATATCTAAACTATCATATTCGATTGTTTTTGGTTTAGAATCCCATAAATGATCTATTTGTTTCAATGCGTTTGTATAATCTTTTTTTGTTCTGATTGGTTTTAAAATTAAGTTCATTCAAATCTCCTCTGCATCAATTAAATCATATTCTTCGTGAGTTCCTACAAATCGAATAAAAATAGTTTTTAAATTATAATGAATTTTTACAATTAATCTATATTTATTTCCATGAATATTAAAAACGACTCTATTATTTTTTAATATACTTGCATTTTTAAATTTACTTTTAACATCAGTAGGTGAATTCCAATTTGCTTTCAAAGCTTCCTTGAACCAAATTTCTAAAGCGATTTTAGAATCCTTAAAATTTGGGTTTTCATAAAATTCCTTAATAGTTTTTCTGGAAATCACTCGCATAGTCATTTTTAAATGTTACCAAAATGGTTGCAAGTAAAATTCATTTGTTTAAATAAAATAATCGAATATTTAAAGCTCAATTTAAAAGATATTATTCTTATCTATAAAAATTTTTCAAGTCGAGCGAAAGGGATTGAAGCGTTTCTGTATAGCCTCGGGTTTTAACCCGAGGATTCAGAAGTAGCTGAAAGCCCGGTTTTTTTTTGTAGAGAACACATTTTGACAGCTGATAGCTACCAGCTGTTCAGTGGGTTGAAACCCACTGTCTTTTGGATTGTCTCTACAAAAAAAAATTCGCCCAAAAGAAAAACAGAAAATTTCATATTGGATAATTATAAAAAATATTGACTACACTTTTAATTCAAATTTTATTCAAATCATGAAACTAACAATTTTGATAATGACAATTTTTTTGGGTCAATGTGCGTTCCCACATAAATATACTTTGGGTGACATTGACAACACATCTTCTGGACGAAAACCATTTAAAATCATGTTAAGCGAACGTGGTTATGATTTTGGTGAAGGCGTAACTATTGCACAAGCTGGTTTGTATTTGGCAAATAAGGAAGGAAATGTTGAAGCAATTCGTGATCTTCAATATGTGAAACTTGTTTTAGATTTGATGACAATGGGTCCAGTCACTGGTAGAAAAGTTTTTAACTCTAAATATGCTGATAATTTAACAGAGATTATATTTCAACATTGCAAATCTGGTAAGTTTGTAAATTTGAGACAATATAGAGAGTCTGCAGTTTACCCAGTTGTAAGTGGGGAAATTATTAGAATACAAGGAGACTGCCTTGATTAAATTTTATAAACTATTTATTCTACTTAGCCTGAGTATTTTAATGAATTGTGTGCAGTTACAATCTATTTCAATTAATCCTGTTCCAATTCCTTCTGAAAGAAATAAACCTATTGAATCAGAAGTGAGTCGTTTGGTTTTTTTAGGATTTAATTTTGATAATGATTTTTTAAACGAACTTCCAGAAGAATTAAAGAAAAAATGCCCTGACGGAAAAATTAAAGGAATCGTGACTAAGTTTGAAACAGTTCATTATTTTTTATTTCATAAATATGTCATTAAAGCAAAAGGATATTGTGTAAAATGAAAATTTTTCTAATGCTCACAATTCTTTATGTAAACTGTATGTCTTCAATTCATCAATTTTCTCAATCAGATGTATTGATGATTCAAGATTATACTTCTTCAAAAAAAATTGAATCAGAATCAGAACAATTTACATTTTTAGGATTTGTATATGATACTAATTATGTAGAACAAGCTGTTGAAAAATTAATTGAACAATGTCCAAAAGGTGAAGTGGATAAAATCGGAACTGTTTTTAAAACTGAACTTGGTATTTTATCTTGGACAAATAAAATTAAACTAACTGGTTATTGTGTTGATTCCAATTTGAATTCCAAAGAATCAAAAAAATAACTTAGAAACAAAATGAAGGATGAAGAGTTTTAATATTTTTTAAAGCTTTTCATTCTTCGAGGAATTTTTATATTTCAAGCTCTCTGCTCTTGTCATTTTTTTAGACAACAAATATTGCCTCTCGTTTTGAAGCTCGGCAATTGCTTAAAAATTTGCCATGGTTTAGTCGCTAGGAATCAGAAGGATTTGGGAGGAATTCTATCTGATTTTTGGTGTTGAATTTGAATAATTTACAAAGTTTAAATTTTTGCAGTTATCTCTTATACTGCTGAAAGTATTTAAATCAAAAAAAAATTAAAAAAATATTATAACTTTTTTTCTTTACTATTTTTTTTAAGTTAGTTTTTTAAAATTTCAGAATTTTAAATCAACTTTGTAAATCTAAAATGGAGCCTTTAAATAGATTATTTTTTTTGGAATCCTGTTTGTTTTGTTTTTCTTTAAATTCTTTAAAAGCACTTTGGTTAAAATAATTATCGTTTGAATAAATTTTATTTACCTGTTCAATAGGTATATAGTTTAGAGGAGGTTTTACATACAAATGTGGTTCTACTATTGGAAAAGAAACCTTTTGGACACCTTCATTAAAATTCATTGCATTTCCCTCTTTGTAAAAAATATTGTACACAGATATGGTAGAAAAACAAGCAAAAAAAAATGAAATTCAGGAGTTTAAAAATTTTTCTGAAGTTTTAGATTTGACTACTGAAAAAAAGTCTTTTCCCAAAATTTTTTTTTATGTCTCAGAAGATTCATTTGAATTTGATTTAATAACTGATTTGTACAGAAATTTTTACCAAAAACAAAATCAACCTTATGAGGTTATTGTTTATGTTGCTGAGGGTGGAGATTTTGAAAAACTATATTCTGAAATTTTTAATTTGAGTATGTTTTCACAAAATAAACTCTTAATTATCAGATCAGGAACAGATTTTTTTAAACCATTTTTAACTGCTTCAAAAAAAGAAGAATTTGAAACTTTTAAAAAATCAATTCCAAATATTCCAGAAGGAATTTCTATATTAATTCATTATGATTCAAAAGAAATTCCAGCAAAACTCGGACAATTATTTATTCAAAAATATTCTGTATTAAAAAATAGAAACTTGTATGCTGATGAAAGATTACCAAGTTTAGAAAGCATTTTAAGATCTGAAAAAGTGAACATGGATTTGGAAGCCAAAGAAGAATTTCTTCACCGCATACATCCAAACACTGGAGCTTATACTAAATCTATTCGCAAATTAAAATCAATCTTATTCAAAAAAGATTTTGTAATAAAAGATGTTGAAGATGTTTTATTTAACCAATCAGATTTTAATCCTTTTTATGCTGTGGATTATTTATTTAAAGTTCAGAAGTATGAATTTTTTAAAGAAATTTCAAAAATAAAAATTGGAAATAGTGGACAGCCAGAAATTTTATCTTTTTTAAATACATGTTTAAATAGAGCTAACGAAGTAAAAAAAGCTACTATTTTATTTACTAGATTTCAGGGATTAAACCAAGACCATGAGTTTTTTAGTTTGATGGGATTTAGTTCCTATTCAGAAGGTAGGAAAAAATTTGTAAAATCCAGACTTCAGAAGGAATCCAGAGTTTTTAGTAAATTAATTCAAAAAAAATTATTTTTTTTGTTAAAAAATATCAACCTTAAAGTCAAAACCACAACTTCAATTGATAAATTTTTTCTTGGTTCTGAGTTCGAAAAAATATTTTTTACTTTAACTGAAACTTCTTAATAAAATTATGTCTCTTACAGCTTATTTTTATTTAGCTGAATTTACTAAATACCGATTTTATTATAAAGAATATGAATATTAATTTTAAAGAGAAAAACCTATCTAAATTTCAAGAAAAAGATTTGTTATTTTTACACAAAAATTTAAATAAACTCGCATTAAACATTCAAGATTTGTTAAATGAAAAAGAAATTAAATTTAAAGATAATGTAATTCCCCTTTTCCCTAAAAAAACAAAAAAATTTAAAGAAACTCTTTTTGAAAAAGAATTCTAAATCACAAAAAAAACTCTAGACTAAAATTTTTTTTATATTATAATTCAAAAAGAGGTTTAGTTATGACTAGTTTTAAAGATAGAATTGGCGGTTATGCTGCTTATCACAAACACCCAAAAAACAAATTTACACATTTATTCGGAGTGCCTATGGTTTTTTATTCACCATTAATTGCGCTCAATTGGATTCGGTTTGATATTGCAGGATATGATATCCCTCTTGGTTTAATAGTCCTTATTTCTATTATGGTATGGTATTTGACTCTTGATTTATTACTTGGTTTGATCATGGTTACTTTTTCAATACCTGCTTATTATTATTGTGATGTTGCTTCTAAAATAGAATTTAATTCTTCACTTGGAATTTTTATAACATTTACAATAATTGGCTGGGCGATTCAACTTGTGGGTCATTATTTTGAAGGAAGAAAACCTGCTCTTGCAGATAATTTAGTTCAGTCTCTAATGGGTCCACTTTTTATTGTATTAGAAATTTTATTTTTTTTCGGACTAAAAAAAGATTTAGAACAAGAAGTTCACAAAAGAGCATCTGAGTTCGTTTATCCAAATTAATTTATTAGTTATAAATTTGGGCGAATTTTTTTTGTAGAGATAATTCTTAAGAAGCTTTCTAAATTACCTAACACAGTTCTCTACAAAAAAAACCGGGCTTTTCGCTACTTCTGAAACCTCGCGTTATAACACGAGGTAATTCAGAAACGCTACAATCCCTTTTCGCATTCTGTTAAAAGAATTTTGTTGAAATGATTAAATTATGTATTCAATACTTTTGTCTTACGATACTATTGTTTAACAATAGTAAAAATTTTTTTAATACTATTGCGATAGTGATTAAAACGGTGTCAAAAAATTACGAATGTAATTTTTTGACAAGAGTTGAAAGCACGGTCGCAACTCGCTTAAGCAGTTGCGAATCGCTAAAACTATTTAGAATATTTTTCGTCTGAAATTACACCCTCAGCAGTCCATCCTGTTGGTTTGTGACAAGTTAAACAGTTTTTTAACATTGAATTATCTTTTACTTTTTGTTCGAAAGAAGGTTTTGCTGTGGCTTTTACAATGTCTTTTTTGTAATCTGACATGATAATTTCTTTGCTACCTTCTTTAACTGCACCACCATTTCCTTTTTCAACAATTTTTGGTTTTGCTCCAGCCTCAGTTGAACCAATTTCAACTTTACCTTCACAAATACAATTCATTGCAGTTTTAGTTTTTTCTTCATAAGAAGTTGCAAAAGCAGTTCCACGAACACCAGCAGTTGAAGTTGGAGTTACCGCTGTAACTTTTTGACCTTTTAGATCAACAAGTTTAAACCAAGCCATTCCATTTTTAACTTCTAAAGTTCCTTCTTTATCTTTTGAAAAAAGAGATTTTAAAACTAAAGTAGTATTTGGTTGGAGTTTAAAATCAGATCCTTTATAAGAAATATTAGTGAGTGATCCATTGCCTGTCATTATTGTGTCACCCTCATTTAACATATCATTAAGTTTAAGTAACTTCCAATTTGAATTTGCTTCATTAGTTTTGGCTGAAACTTTTCCAATTAGAAAAGTGATTTTTGCTTTTTCAGTCGCTTGTGAAAATAAAGAAAAACTAAATACTAAAATTCCTAAAAAAATTTTGTTCATAAAATCCTCATTTGATTAAATATCGAACTAAATTTATGATACTAAAATTTTTTGACAAACGAAATTTTTGATAAAAGATTTTTTTTTCTTGGGAGAGTAAAGGGAGTTAATAAACCAGATTTTTTGAAATCTCTAAAATTTTTTTTGCAAGTATTTCAAGAGATATAACATCTTGGGTGCAATATTCAATTAATTTTTCTAGCGAATTTCTGTTTTGGTAATTTTTCCAATCAATCCAAAGGTAAATTGCATCTAATCCATTTAGTCCATCAATTGAATCTGATCGTTTAATTCCAAGTTTTGTTTCAATTTTTTTTAAACCACCTTTAAGTCCAATTTGGTAAGACAACCACCTTAAATCTATATGAGCAATTTCTAATTTAGGTATTCTAAAATAATTTTTTATCATTGGAATATCAAAAGAAGTTCCATTAAAAGAAACTAAAAGTTTTACATCTTCCAAAAAATCTAAAAATGAATCTAAATTATCTCCATTTAAAAATTGATAAACTCTATTTTTATAATAACAGATAATCAAAGTTATGTTATCACCATAATTCTGACCATTTGTCTCTATATCAAAAAAGCATGCTCTAGAAAAATTTTCTTCTAGTACTTTCCATTTTTCTTTTGGATGAAGTTTAGTAGAAAAAAACTCCAAATCATCTTGTTCTAATTTTTGTATTGAATTTTCAATTTCTAAAACTAATTCAGATTTTTTTTTATCGTTAAATGGAATTTTTTCAATATTATCTAATACTTCGAACCAAGTTGTATTTCCAAATTCAGAAATAATTTTTAAATTGGCTTTACCAATCCCTTTAAAATGTAAAAAAGATGTATTTATCATTTATCAACTTTTTATTCCAATTTTAAGTAAATTGAATTTTTCAAAATTTCTTGTATTTAATTATTCAATGAACTTAATTTCTTTAGTTTATAATTCAAATTATTATTGCAAGCTTTTTTGATACTATTCATTAAAGAACCCTAGCAGTCTAAAATCTAATTCTTTAATAAAGTTTTTTTATTTTAAAAATAAAATTCATATCTATAAAAGAACCAAGTTTTTTACTTTAGTTTACTTATATTACTAAAAGTTTATTTGTGATTTTTAATATAAAAAAATATTTTTTTTATTTCAAAAAAAATTTAGTTGATATTTAATTCGATTTATAGTATTCTAAGAATATAAACAAGGAGAAAAAATATGTTTAATTTAAAAAATTTAATTGCACTAGTAGCTTTTGCTTCTATGTCACTTTCTGCTGGAACTATCACTGTGTTCGTTCATGGTAAATCTGGTAAAAATCATAGTGGAACAGGAACTACTGATGTAAACAGCTATTGGGGTGCAGACCCAAATACAGTTGCAGGAACAAAATATTTTGTAGGTTATGATGGAACTTCTGATCCAAGAACTTACGGAACAGATAGAGCACAAACAAACTTGACAACTGTATTAACACAAAGATGTAAAGGTGTTGATACTTGCAAGATCGTTTGCCATTCTGCTGGTTGTTATGCAACTGAATATTGGTTATCAAGTTTAGGTGGAACTGCTTCTAGTAGAGGTTTTAGAATTTCTGTTGTTACTGCACTTGCAGCTGCTTCAGGTGGTTCTGAATTAGCTTCTGCTCTAAACGGTATCAGTTTTGGTTTTGGTGGTAATTCAATGGACAAAGCTCTCATCGTGAACAATGCGAGAACTTCATTTAACCACAACAACACTGCTGGGGTAACTGTTGCGCATGTTCCAGGTTACAAAGGTATGTTTGGTGCTTCTGCAATTCTTCCAGGGGAAGATGATTATGCAGTTGCTTATCATTCAGCTTGTGGATATAGCACAGTTGGTGGATTAAATAAATGCCAAAGTTCAATCACTCAATCAGAGGGAATTTGGCCATTTAATTCAAATAAAACCTATGTTCAATATTTTGGACATACAAGAGCACCATCTGTTCCTGTTGAAGGACTTTACGAAAACCATGGTGAGTTAACAAACGACGGCTGGAGATAGCCCTCAAAAAAAAAAGCAAAGATTAATTTCTTTGCTTTTTAATTTTTTTCTACTCTTGATTTAATTACTTTTAAAATATTACTTTGAATATCTCTCATTAAAAAATCACCCCAAAGACTTGCATAAAAATTAAATCGAGTTGAAAGTCTATACTTGGAATAAAGAAGAAGATTAATTTGATTATCAGAAACTTTTACAATTTCATATTCTCCATAAAGTGCATCAAAGTATTTTCCACCCACAACAACATGTTCATCAAGAGTTGTAAGAGGAATATTATTTGGATCTGCTTTGATTTCAAAACCAATTTTTTGGTATTCATCCCAAATATTAATTGTTTCAATAAATTCTAAACCTTTTTCAAATTTTGCTTCTCTAACTCCACCAATACCTTCATGACTTAGAGTTGCTTCAAGTGGTTTTGGAAATCCCATTTTATAAAAAAAACCTTCTTGGGTTTCTATGATTTTTGGAATTTTGATAATATGTTTCCAGACTATTTCTGGTTTTGAATTAATAATAATACTAGTTTCAACTTTTCTAATTTCAGTTGGTAATTCTAATTTATTTTCAATTAAAGAAACATATATTGGAGAGAGTAAAACAAGAATAATTGCAAATGAATGAACTTGGTTTTGGTTTGTATATTTAAAATAAATCCACATAAAAATTCCACCTATTACAGCTATAACACAATAGATCGGGAGTGCCATAACAAAACAAATTAATCCCTCCCAGCCAAGTATTAAAGCTACTACAAAACAGATCAATGAATTTAGTACAGGCATTCCAATTATATAATTCCAATTTTTTCTTTGTTTCTCATCACCTTGGTAAACAGTTATTAGTCCAATTACAAAAGGTACGAAAAAAACGAATGCCATTGTCATTACGCCAAACATATCTTTAAATGTTTCTATCGAAAAAGTAACTCTAACTGCAACACCATAACTTACTCCACATAGAATTGGAAATAAAAATTTTTTAATAGAATTCATTCAGACCTCAATTCAATTGCACAAAATCAAAATTAAGTGGAAAGCATTTTAATTTATTTTTATAAAAAAAATCTTTCTACTCATTTAAGTCATGTTAAAAATATAATTTATTCCCATTCAATAGTACCAGGTGGTTTGTTTGTAAGATCAAAAAATACATACTGGATTTCAGGAATTTTTTTGATTTCTATTATCATTTCTTTTAAGATATCAGGATCTAATGGATAAAAATTTGCTGTCATTGCTTCAAGTGACTCAACTGGACGAAGCACAATCGAAAATTTATCTTTCTCACCAACTGGAATTAACACAACAGGAAACTGCCAAATTTTTTCTAAAAGCTCTCTATAAACTAAAAATTTAGTTATAATTGCATCAGCTTCTCTTAAAATATCCGAATTTTTTTTGTTTAGCTCTATTCTAGAATAATTAAAATTGAGATGAGAAATTTTTTCTTCAAATGGTAAAATCAGCACACGATTGATTTCAGGAATAAAATTTGTAACTTGAGTAGAAATTTTTTCAAGCTCATCATATGACCTAATTGTATCATTGATTACAGCTGAGAAAGAATAAGTTCGTTTATCGCCTTGAACTCCAACAGATTTGATCGGTAAAATTTTATATTCAATATTTGAAAAATCAGAAAGGATTTGGTTTAGTTCTTGAAACATTTTAAAACCAGTTTGAGGATTGGAAGATAACATTCTCACTGCAAGTCCCGGTCCAGGAAAAGGATGACGTTTCACCATGGATTTATCTAGTCCTAGCATTGTTCCTAGCTCACGAACTTCGTCTTTGTAAAGGTCTTTAATTGGCTCTATGATTTTTCCTTCTTTCAACATTTCTAAAATTTTATCAACCCTATTGTGATGAGTTTTAATTTTTTCAGAATGTTTTGTGGAACCAGATTCAATTGTGTCTGGGTAAATTGTGCCTTGTCCCAAAATATATTCTTCTTCATTTAGATTAAATTTTTTGGAAGTTTCTGATTGGATTTCTAAAAATAAATCTCCAATAATTTTTCTTTTTTCTTCTGGTTCAGTTTTTCCTTTGAGTGCTTCGTAAAATTTGAGACTTGCATCTTCAATATTCAAATCAATTTTCATTTGGATTAATTTTAATTTTAAATCAAGGACTTCATTTTTTCTCATAAAACCAGTATCCACTAAAAGACCTTTTACATTTTCTTTTCCTAAACTTTTAGCTAAAAGCACATAAGACACTGTTGAATCCACACCACCAGAAATTAACATAAATACTTTTTTATTTCCCACTTCTGATTTGATTTCAGAATATTTTCTTTTTAAGTATTCATCTAGTGACCAAGTTTTTTCAGTTCCACAAATAGAAATAAAATTTTTTAAAAGCTCTGAGCCTTTTTCAGTGTGTGTGACTTCAGGATGAAATTGAATTCCATAAATTTTTTTTTCTAGATTTTGGATTGCAGCAAATTTACAATTTCTGGTGGAAGCAATAATCTCAAATCCTTCAGGAATGGAAGAAACTTCATCTCCATGACTCATCCAAACTTGTTCTGATTTTTGAAATTTTTCAAGAAGCAATGAATCTGATTTTTTATCTAAAAATGCTTTTCCATATTCTTTGGAAGCAGATTGTTTTACAACTCCACCAAGCAAGTGAACTAAAAGTTGTTCACCGTAACAAATTCCAAGAATAGGAATTCCAAGTTCAAAAATTTCTTTGTCTAATTTTGGTGAATTTTCTTCATAAACGCTTGAAGGTCCACCAGATAAAATTAATCCAGAATATTCTTTGTATTTATTTAAACTTTCTTCGTTAGATAAAATTTCAGTATAAGTTCCAAGTCTTCTTACACGAGATGCAATTAAATGAGCATATTGTCCTCCAAAATCAATTACGCCTATTTTCCAAACTTTTTCCATGAAGCATTCTCCTAAAAATGAATGATAAAATTCTTACTACCAAAATGATTGAATTATGAAAAATTTAAAATCTTCTTATGATGATAAACAAACTAACATCAAAACTTTAAACACACCTTTGATAGAAACAATTACAAATATTTATGAGGGTAATGATTATTCAATTGATTTTAGCATTCCAGAATTCACCGCAGTTTGTCCAAAAACTGGTCTTCCTGATTTTGGAACTATCGAAATTTCTTATATTCCAAGAAAAGTTTTGGTAGAATTAAAATCTTTAAAAGAATACATTTTGTTTTATAGAAATATTGGAATTTTTCATGAAAATGTGGTGAACAAAATTTTTGATGATTTTGTAAAAGCTGCTAAACCAAAATATTTAAAAGTTGTGGGAGATTATAATCCTCGTGGTGGGATCAAAACTATCGCAACAAGAGAAGAAAAATTTAAGTGAGCAATTTTTTTGGGCGAATTTTTTTGAATAGTAGGTTACAGGCATGCCTCTAACCTACTATTCAAAAAAACCGTGCTTTCCTCTCTTGTCAAAAAATTGCTCACTTCGACTCCGCTCAGTGAGCTGCAATTTTTTGACACCGAGTCAATCACTTTCGCATAGTATATCAAGTAACAAGGGATTAAAACCCTCGTTACTTGAACAAGGATTACGAGTATGATAGACTTTTTTGACATGGAATTTTTTGGCAGGGCTTTAGGCATCGTTTGTGTTTATTTTTTAATTAAAGAAAATAAATTAGCATGGTATTTTGGAATTATCAATGTTTCTATTTTTATTTATATATTTTATGAAAAAAAAATTTGGGGACAATTTGTATTACAAATATTTTTTTTGGTAATACAATTTTACGGACTATATGCTTGGGGAAAAAAAAATTCTGATTTAAAAATCGAATGGATGGATTTGAATCAAAAAATTTATTCAGTAATTTTTGTTTTAATCAGTTTTTTTATTTTAGAACAAGGACTTTATTTTGATGTAGAAAAAACTATTTTAACAAAACTTGATGTATTCACAACTGCATTAAGTGTATTAGCCCAATTTATTCAAACTAGAAAAAAAATGGAAAACTGGTTAATTTGGATTTTTGTTGATGTACTTTGTATTTATCTTTTTTACCAAAACGGTCTTTATAAAGTGATGTTTTTTTATTCTACTCTTCTTGTGCTAGCAACAATTGGATTTTTTACTTGGAGAAAAAAATGTCTTTAGGTTTTGTGCTCGGAAAATTTTATCCTCTTCACAAAGGTCATATCTATTTGATCGAAGAAGCTAGAAAAAAAACAGAGAAATTAGTTGTTTTAATTGGAAGTTTACAAAAAGAAAAAATTCCCGGTGAAATTCGATTTGAATGGTTAAAAAAAACTTTTCCAGATTTAGAAATTCATCATATAGAAGATGAAAACCCAGAAACCCCAGAAGAGCATCCAGACTTTTGGAATATTTGGAAAAAAAGTATTCGATCAAAAATTTCTCACAAAATAGATTTTGTATTTAGCTCAGAAGATTATGGTGAGCCACTTGCAAAACTTTTTGATGCAAAGTCTATTCTAATTGATAAAGATAGAAAAAAATTTCCTATATCTGGAACAATGATTCGTGAGAAGCCCACATTCTACTGGGACTATTTGAGTGAAGCAGCAAAACCCTACTTTGTAAAAAAAATTGTATTGTACGGACCTGAGTCAACTGGCAAAACAACACTCTCAAAATTTTTAGCGGAAAAATTTAATACACTTTGGATTCCAGAATTTGCTCGTGAGTATTTGGAAGAAAAAAATTCTCCAGTTGTGGAAGAAGATATTACAATTATTGCTCGTGGTCAAATGAAATTAGAAGATGAAGCAATTTTAAAAGCAAATAAAATTTTATTTTGCGACACTGATATTTTAGTTACAAAAGTTTATTCAGAACACTATTATAATTCTTGTCCAGATTTTTTAATAGATGAATGTAAAACCAGAAATTATTTTTTACATTTACTCACAAATAACGATATTCCTCATGTGGCTGATGCTTTAAGAGATAGAGCAGATCGTAGAGAAGAAATGTTTCATTTATTTGAAAAAGAATTAATAAATCATAACAGAAAATTTGAAAAAATCACAGGGAATTTTAAAGAGAGAGAAAAATTAGCTGTAGAAATAATCGAAAAAATTTTGCTTTAATACTATTTAAAGGGGAAAGCCTTCCCCTCGCTTCAAAGCTTCGCTTTTACGCTACCCCTTCTCCGAGAAGCTTTTTTGAAAATTATTTATCTCACCGATATCGCTCGGACAATGCTATCAGCCCGGCCAACGCCTTTTAAATAGTGCTAGAATTTCACTTGAAGAAAATTCTTCTTTATCTAAATCTGTTACAAATAACATGTTCTCCATTTGATAATTTTTTACCAATAAATCTTGAAGACACTGTTTCCTATCTTCGCGTAATATTCTTCAACTGATTTTTTATTCTTTTCTCTTTTTAATTTAATTGTAACTTCTTTGACTCTGTCAGATTCTTTAAAGCCTAAAACTTCATCAGCTTCTATTTAAAAATTAAGCGAGCCTGATTTTTATTTTTCGCGATGCTTTCTGTGGCTTGATTCCTTTCACTGTCTGTCAAGCCCGAAAGACAATCGTTCTTTATATTCTTAGCATGAAAAAGCGGTGAGTATGCAATATTCTTTAAAGTGTCGAATCTCGTTGGCGATAGTTTTTTTTATAAAGAGATAAAATTTGCATTCCACTTTCGATATACACGCAAGATTTCAAATTCGCATTTAGCTCCTTGGACATTTGATTCCAATGAATTCCCATTGAAATCAAAGCTACGGGATTCAAATAAATATCTGCAGAAATTTCCAGAAGAGTTGGAAAGATTGTCTGCTCATCTTTTGTTTCTCTTTCAACTTGAAAATTTTCACGATTTGCAATGAGTAAACCAAACGATACCGCAAAATATCCAGGATTTTTCGATTGCAAAGAAGCATGGAATTCATTTATAATTTTCTCTGCTGCCTTTTCATCAGCCGCTTGATTTGACATTATTAAATTGAATTTATCACAGGCTGAATCCAAATCTTTTCGCGATAAGTTTAAAGAGTTTTTTTTGTTTGACAAAAGCGATTTTGCAACTTTCACTTCCGCAGAAATACCAGTTTGTAATAGAATGAATACAAAGAAGAAAAGAAATATTTTTATTAGTTTCATCCCCCGATTGTTTCTGACTCTTCTTTACCGTATAGCAGTAAACCTATGCAAGCTAATTTATCAACACAACGCGAAACGGGATTGTAGCGTTTCATAAACACAAGCTTTTTTTCTTGTGGTTATGAAGTAGCGAAAAGCCCGGTTTTTGCGGTAGCAAAAATTCGCCCAAACTATTCCAACAAATTTGTTTCAGAAATAATATGAACAAAATCATTTTCTAAAACTACTTCGTATAATTTTATTTTTAGTTCATCACCACTGAGACAAGTTCCATCAATAAGTGAAAAGTTTTTTTTGTGCATTGGGCAAGCGATTTTTGGTTCGCCATTTTTGTCCCCGGTGAGTCCTCTTGAAATTACCATGTCTCCAGTATGAGGACATGAATTGTCGCATGCGTACCATTTGCCGTCATTAAATTGAAAAATTGCAATTTGGTGATTTCCAATTTTAGCACATGAACCTCCATCAAGTGGAAAATCTTTGATGGGGGCAATTTTGTATTTGAATTTTGTTTCTGTACTCATTATTTTGTCTCTGCTAATTCTTTAATAACCCAATCTTTGGGTCTAATTTGGTGACGCTCTTCTATAAATTCAACAGTTGGGTCTACTGATGGATCATTGATAAAATGTTTAAATCTTTTTTGTTGTTCTTTTGAATCTACAACTTCTTTCCATTCACAATGATAGGTGCCTATAAGAGCATTCATCTCTGCATCTAATTGTTTATTAATTCCAAGTCGGTCATGAATAATAACTTCTTTTAAATATTCAATTCCACCTTCTAGTTGTTCTAACCAAACTGAAGTTCTCATTAACTTATCAGCTGTGCGAATATAGAACATTAAAAATCTATCTATGTATTTGATACAAGTTTCATCATCTAAATCTTCTGCAAATAAAATTGCATGTTTTGGATTTACCCCACCGTTTCCACCCAAATACAAATTCCAACCTTTTTCAGTTGCGATGATTCCAAAATCTTTTCCTCTTGCTTCAGCACATTCACGAATACAACCAGACACAGCAGATTTTAATTTATGCGGAGAGCGAAGACCTTTATAACGCTCTTCAACTTTAATTGCAAATGATGTACTATCTTGTACACCATAACGACACCAAGTAGAGCCAACACAACTTTTTACTGTTCTTAATGCTTTTGCATAAGCATGTCCACTTTCAAAACCAGCATCAACTAACTCTTTCCAAATTAAAGGTAGATCATCTAGTCTTGCACCAAGCAAATCAATTCTTTGTCCACCTGTGATCTTGCAGTATAGATTATACTTTTTGGCAACATTCCCAATTGCTAGAAGTTTGTCGGGAGTAATTTCACCACCTGGAATTCTTGGAATTACAGAATAAGTTCCACCGCGTTGGATGTTTGCTAAATATTTATCATTTGTGTCTTGGATTTCACGATGTTTCACCTGAACAGGTTCATTCCATAAACTAGAAAACATTGCTGCAACTGCTGGTTTACAAATTTCACAACCATGTCCTTTGCCAGAATCTTTAATTACATCTTCAAAAGTTTTTAACTCTTTTACTTTTACAATTTGAAATAATTCTTGTCTTGTAAAAGAAAAATGTTCACATAAATATTCTTTAACAACAATTCCTTGTTTTTTTAATTCTGATTTTAATATCGAACCAACTTGAGGTAAACAACCACCACAACCAGTTCCAGCATTGGAGCAAACTTTTATTGTTTGAACATCTTTACAATTTTTTTCAATAATTGTTTTTACAATATCACCTTTTGAAACATTATTACAAGAACAAATTTTTGTTTCATCAGGAAGTGAATCAGCAGAAATGAGATTCTCTGCGGATACAGAACCAACAATTAAAGTTTCTGGTTCAGATGGTAATTCAATTTGGTTTAAGTAAAGTGTTACAAGGTTACCATAAGCAGAAGTATCCCCAACCAAAATACCACCTAACAGCTTTTTGCCGTCAAGTGATAATGCAATTTTTTTATAAACACCTGTTCTTGGATTTTTAAATACAATTGGCAAATGTTCTTTTTCGCCAATTGAATCTCCAAAACTTGCAACATCCACTCCAGCTAATTTGAGTTTGGTGGATAAATCAGATCCAGTGTAAACTTTTGGTTTTTTAAATGAAGTACATAAATTGTAGGCTAAGTTTTCTGCCATTTCATAACCGGGTGCAACCAGTCCATAAATAAATTCATTATGTAAAGCAACTTCACCAATTGCATATATTCCATAATAATTTGTTTCTAAATTATCGTTTACTACAATTCCACCTCTTACACCAACTTCGATGCCAGCAGTTTTTGCAAGTTCATCTCTTGGTCTAATTCCAGCAGAGATGACAAGCATTTCAGTGTTATGAATTTCTCCGTCTTGAAATTCCATTCCTGTAATTTTTTTATCACCTAAAATTTTTGTAGTAGATTTTCCCAAATGAATTTTGATCCCAAGGTTTTCTAATTGCCCTTGCAAAATATTTGAAGCACCTTCATCAAGCTGACGTGGTAATAATCTTTTTGAAAATTCTACAACATGAGCTTCTTTGTTCATGTTAAGAACTGCACCAGCTGCTTCTAGTCCAAGAAGTCCTCCGCCAAGAACGGTAGCGTTTTTTACTTTCATGGAATATTTAATTATACTTTCTAAATCTTCAATAGTTCGATAAACAAAAATTCCTTCTTTTTCAAGACCTTCGATAGTTGGAACAAATGCAGAAGAGCCAGTTGCAAAAACTAATTCTTGAAATTCTATTTCTTGGCTTTTGCTTGTGAGAACAGTTTTTTTTGCAGGATCAACTTTGATAACAGATTCATTTAAATACAATTGAATTTGGTTTGCTCTGTACCAATCTTCTTTACAAAGATACAACGAGTCTGCAGATTTTTTTTCAAAAAATTCTGATAAATGCACACGGTCATAAGCTCTTCTTGGCTCTTCACCAAATACAATTAAGTTGTATGAATTTAAACCACCAAACTCCAAAATCTTTTCACAGAATCTGTGCCCAACCATTCCATTTCCAATTACTATTAGGTTTCTCTTGTTCATTTTTTTTTACACTACCTTATCCAATAAAAGCAAAAACTATGCCTTATTTTATAGTCATTTATCGATTAATAGTAGTTAATCGACTCAATATAATTATTCTAAAAAAAAGTATAATTCTATTTAAGCCCTTAAAGGAAAGTAAAATTTATATTAAAAAATTGAAAAATTTTTCGTTTTGATATATCAGAATTTTTTTTAAAAACCATTCATCCTTTCTTAACAGGCTTTTTTGAATATTTAGACAAAAACTACTCTAGAAAGAGACTTTGGTTTTACGAAGATATATCTCCTATCCTCATTTCTTAAAAACAACACAACGATTACTGTTTGTGCCTTTTTCATTATTATCAGCACCCCAACAATTGGACAGTTTTGTAAATTTTTGTGTGTTGATAAATGTGGTTTCGTATCTAAGTCCAGTGTTATTAGAAGCCTTAACAACAAATTCATCAAGTGGAATTATTTTTTTTCCTTGTGTAACTTCACCAACTTCAATTACAGCATAAGAACCTTTTTTTAAAATACGATAAAATTCTTTAAGAGATAAATGAATAAAATTAGACCAATCAGAAACAGATGGTAAAATTGTAATATCTTGTTTTTCATTAATTCCCAAAAACCACATTCTTAACCAATTATCTTTTAAATAATCAACTTTATCTAAAAATGGAGGTGAAGTAATTAACAAATCACAACTTGCACTTGTAATAGATTTTAAATTGCGACTGTCTTCGTTTGTAAATAAATTCTTCTTTGAAAATTCATGAAAGAATGGTGGAAGAGAATCTTTTAAACTTCTTCTAGCTTTACTTAAAATTCTTGATTTAATTTCTTTGTATTCTGGTTTTTGATTTCGTTTTAAATTATTTCTATTTTGTGATTCAGGTGTAATGGAAATTTGAGGAAAAGTATATACAGAAAAAAATCCATCTGAATGACCATGAAGTCTAGAAAGTGCAGTTAAACCTATATAATTTAAAACTGGATTATTTTCTTTTTTAATTATTTTTTTTAAATTTAAAATTTCTTTTAGAGTATCTTTATGATAAAAAGGTGATAGATTTTTTTCATCCCAATCATTTATTTGAACTTTATCTGTTAAATCTATTTTACTAAGTTCTAATTCCATTTCTTTAATAGTTGGAATATACTGGTTTGCTTTTGCGATGAATAATGAAAGAGGATTTATATCATTATGTATAGCTTTATGACCTAAGATATTTGCTTCAAGAGCTGTTGTTCCTCTTCCTCCAAATGGATCAAATACAGTCTTGTTTTTCCCGTCTAAGTATTGTTGCATAAAAAATGAGGGAAGTTCTGGTTTAAAACTAGCTCTATAAGAAACTGCATAATGTAAAGAATGTGATTGTTTTTGTTTAGCAGTCCAAAATTCTTGAACTTGTAGTTTTTCTTTTGCTTGACTAATTTTAGACATCCAGTATAACCCTATATTTAAAATCGGTACGGTGGAAAATTAGAAGGGAAATTTTTTATTTTTGCATTTAAAATTCTATTGATTTTATGTAAAAGTAAAGAAAATATAAATAGAGAAAGATTTTTTTCTGGTTAGGTAAGGTAAAAATGTCAGAGTTTGATAAAACAAAAAAAAATATTGGTGCAGGAAATATGGATGATCTCCATCGCCAAGAAATGTATAATAAGTTTATTTCAGGTGGTGGAAAGGTCATTAAAGAAAAAGTTGAACAACCAGACCAAAATAAACCAAAATCAAAATCATCAACAGAATCAAATAAAAGTTCCAGCTCTTCATCAAGTACAAGTGGTGGTAGTAAAAAATTTATTAATCGTGGTACTGGTGAATATTCTGATGATGATGAAAAATCTACAAAAACTTCCATCACTTCTATTGACTCTGAAATGGGAAGCTTTACTAATAAATTAATTATCAAATTTAAATGTTGGGCAAATGGTGTAACAAGTTTTGGTAAATCAGATGTCACACCAAAGTTTATGTCAGAATTAAACTTGGAATTAAAACAAGCATTTTTAGAATTTAAAATTGCAGGTAACGATATTTTATCAACAGGTTTTGGACCTAAAATCACAAAAGAGTTAGATAAATTTTCACCTTTGTATATCGAACTCATTGGAAGATTTCATAAATTGTATGATTCAGGAGAAATGAATGAATTATTACAAGACTACAATACTAACCCAGATTTGCCAGTGTCTTTAAATAGAATTGCAAGACCTATTTATTCAATTTTTAAAAAACTATATTACCTTACCACTTATCAAGCTACTTATAGAAAAGGTTTATTAACTGCATATGATATATTGCAAAAATTAGAACATAAACCGGCTATAATTTATGCTAATAGAAAGAAAAAAGTTAGTTCAGAAATTTCTACAATATTTGATAAACTTTTTGAAAAAATTTATCTTTTGATTATTAGAGCTGAAAATAAAAATATTCCAATGATTTCACTTTATATGGAAAATTTACTCGGAGTAATTGATGCTGAAAAACCTGGTAAACGAAAAGCAGGTGAACTTGTAGAAGAAAGCTCAGAAGAACAAAATGTAGAAAAAGTAGATCAAACTCCAATTGAAGAAGTAAAACCCAAAAAAGAAGATACTGAACTTACTTATGGAAGAAAACTTTTATCTCAAGTAAGTGTTGATTTACTTAGAAGGAAATATGACCAAAGAAATGAATTAATTGAAATTCCTGATACTGATAAAGCATTATTAGCATATTTATTTTTCAGAGAATTTGATTATGAATATTCATTTGTTTTAACCACAAAAAAAATTATTGTTAAACCTTCGATGAACAATGGAAACAAAATTGACAACAAACAAAAACTACTTTCTACTTATGAATTAAGTAGAGGTTGTATGGAACAATTTAAAATTTATGTAGATGTATTCAAAGAACAAAATACAAATAAAAATAATCCAGGTTCAAATTATATTGAAGCTTCAAAAAAAGCTACAACACTTGAACAAAAAAGAGGACAACAATCTCGTAATGTCAGGATGGTAATTAAAGAATATATTGAAAAATCTTTTGATTCGTTTAATATCTTGATTGAAGATATGAAAGGAAAAGCAGAAATTGTTGGAAACATGGATGAAATAATTACTTTTGATTCCATCGAATCAAAAAAAAGACTTCATAAAAAAGCAGTAAAACAATGTATTATGGAATCTTTTTGTTATACTTATGCTCTTGCAAATAGATTAGTTGATGGTGGAGATCTTGCTGGTGGAGTTATAGAATTAAGCCAAGAAGAAATGCTTAGATCATTTGGTAAAGAAACTGCTGTTACTGAAGATACAAATCTTGGTGACGACACTTCAATGGCTTAATAAATGAATCATTTTAAAATTACTTTATTACAAAAAAATTTAAACACTGAAATTTCGAAGGATTTAAAACAAAAAATTATTTCTCAAAAGTCTGATTTTTTAATTCTATCATCACCATTTGGAATTTCTGAGTCTTCAAAACCAAAAGACATTGTTCAAAATTCAAAACAGAATGTTGATAAACTTTTAGAAATTTCAGAATATTACAAAGGTGTAATTATTGGTGGAGGAATGTTACGATCTGAAAATGGAAAAATTTTTCAATCTTGTCCACTAGTCCAAGACATTCAATTGATTGATTGGTATGATGCAAAATCTCCCGAAAAAATTCATGATTTGAAATTAGATAAATCTTTAGGAGATTCAATTTATATTTTAGGGAAAATTCGATTTGGTTTATGTATTGGAGAAGAGTCCAGTGATGAAAAATTACTTTCTCATTTTCAAAAAGAAAAAATTGAACTAATTTTTAATCCTTTTTTTCAACCAAAAAACGAAGACTCTGAATACCTATCAGAACAAGATAAATATGCAAATCTTTCAGCAAAATACAGTCTCAATATTGTAAAAGTAAATCCAGTTGGCTCTTATCAAACAAAAGAATTATCAGGAAGAAGTTTTCATTCAGGACCTTCTGGTATTAAATGGAAAGTTGCAGCATCAGAAAAAAATTTAGAGATTATTAAAACATTAAGTTTAACATTAGTTGATTCAATTTTATCTTTTAAATCATAGGCTTCTTAAAAAATTTCTTATTTATAAAATTTGTTCGATGTCTCTGTCTGGGATTTCAAAAGTATAAAGATTCAGAATTTTGAAGAATGGAACTCCCAGAACTATGTATCAGTAACTAGATTTATTTTTTAAAAAACTTATATATTCTATAAATGATATAAATTCCAATTATAAAAATGGATAGATATACAATTCCATAAGCGATGCTAAATATAAAATTTACAGCAGAAACAAATGCGTTATAAAAATTTGGAATTTGAAAACTATCGTTTAATTCTTTTCCTTGAAAATTGATGGAAACTTTTGCCCAAGAAATTCTATCTTTTACTTTCCAAGTTTCAAGTTTTGCTTTGTCCAAATTATCTTCCGATAAAGCGAGTAAATCTTCTCTGTCTTTCCAATTTTTTACTTGTGCTGAACCCTCAGTTGCCGCAGAGCTTCTTCTTTTGGAACGGGAATTTTCTCGCTCAGTTTTGATTTTTTGTTCTTCAAAATATTCTGTCAAATCTTCGGTGCTTACATTTTCAGTTTCAATTTTTCCTAGTTTAGAAATTTCTAAAAGAGTTTCATAAAGTTTTCCAACAGGTGTTAAAACTTCAACTTGATAAGTTTCAAAATCGTTAAAGCTAGTTCCAGAATATTTTAAAATAGAATTTGGTTTTAATACTTGTAAAAATTTTTCTCTAGTCTCAAGTGCATTTTTTACTTTCACTAGTAAATTTACTTTGTATTCAATTTGGCGAAGTTTGGATGATTCTGAAATAATGTCTAGTGGTTTGATTGGTGGTGTTTTTTTTGGGCTGAAATCAATATCTTCATATCCTGGTGGTGGTGTTGAAGTAATATCAGCAGATTTTTCACTTATATTTTTATTTGAAGTTTTTAAAGCATATCCATCAACTAACTCTGATTCATCAGAATCTTTCTCAGCTGCCTTTTTATAATTAAACGATTTTTCTTCTTGTTTTGGTGCTTCTTTTTTGGAACAAAAAATTGAGAATAATAAAATGAGGATTAAAAATAATTTTGTAAAATTAAAATGAATTGCAGTATTAATAAATTTGATTTTCATAAATAATTTTTTTTTTGAATGGTTAGAATTACAAGTAGAAATTATTTTTTTTAAGTTTAAAAAATTTCAAAAACTCTTTGTAAATAAAAATTTTTAAAAACTAAGTTTGTTTTTTTTTATGATACTTTTAACAGAAAAAAAGTTTATTCTTTTTTGATAAAGTTTTTATATTACTAAGCGAAAAGGATCGAAATGTTATCAAAAAATTGCAAATGCAATTTTTTGATAGAAATTGAGAGCCTGATTTTTTCTCACTTTTATTAAAATGAATTAACTATTTAATAACTGCTTCATAGTTAACAGTTCGCTAATCGATTCCAGCGATCAGTGAGAAAAAACTCGCCCTCAACGTTTATAATCTAGTCTTTAAAATTAACTAAACAATTTTAAAACAGAAAAGAAAAAATTAATTAAATAGCTTTTAACAACTCTTCATCTAAACCTGAAGATTTGGACCAAATAAATTTGTTAAAAAAGAATAATGCAATTGAACCAGTTATTCCAATTATTCCCATAAAAAATAATCCATACGTAAATGAACCAAGTGCAGACTTTAAAGAACCTAATAGATTTGGTACAAAAAATCCACCTAGTCCTCCAAATGCACCTACTAAACCTGTTACAATCCCAATATCTTTTTTAAATCTCAATGGAACTAATTGAAATACTGAACCATTTCCAATTCCAAAAAGAACCATCAAAAAAATAAAAAGTGGAAGAATCAAACTAACATCTGGTAAAGTTGAAGCTCCAAATAAAGTTAAACCAATTAAAGCAAGAACAATGATTAATACATTACTACCACCAAGTTTATCTGCTAAATATCCACCGATTGGTCGAATCATACTTGCACCAATAATACAATAAGCAGTGTAAACTCCAGTTGTAACTTTACTTATTGAGTATTGGTCATGAAAGAAAATTGGTAAAAAGCTTGTGAGTCCAACAAATCCACCAAAAGTAATTGCATACAAAAAACAAAATAATAATGCATCTTGTGATTTCATGATTTGTAAATATTCTGAAATTTTTTTGTTTGACATTGTTCCCGGTTTGTCTTCTACAAAGTTATAAAAATAAACTAATACTATTGATATAATTAATAATGCTACTGCAAAAGGTGCGTGCCATCCAAATTTTAAAGCTATGGTAGGTGCAAATAAAGTTGCAAATACTGAACCACTATTGCCTGCTCCAGCAATTCCTAAAACTAATCCTTGGTACTTCTCTGGATACCATCTGCTTGCAAGTGGTAATGCCACAGCAAAACTGGATCCTGCCACACCTAAAAATAATGCTATAATTACAATCTCTGGCATTGTTGTTCCGAATAACCAGCCCCATACTAATGGAATCATCGTGATTAGCATTCCATATAAACCAATTTTTCTGGAACCAAATTTATCAGATAAAATTCCCATTGGAATTCTTAGTAAAGTTCCACCTAGTAACGGAATAGAAACTAATAACCCTTTTTGGGCAGGGTTTAAACCAAACTCTTCAGAAATAAATACACCTAGTGCTGCTATAAGCATCCAGATCATAAAACTAAAATCAAAATATAAAAAGGAACCAACTAATGTTGGAAAATGTCCTGCTTTTAAAAACTCTTTAACTTTTGTCATAACAATTAACCTACTTATTAATTACTTAGCACAAACCGTACCAACTTTTATAAAGATAAAAATATTAGAATGCAAAAGATAATATTATGATTAATTAATTTTTCCGTTTAATATTGATTAAGTGGATATAATTCCATATTGAGCTATATTTTTAAGAATTATTCAAATTTGTGAATTATTTTTTTATTTTTAATACAAGATGAATAAATAATTCTTTTTAATCATAAATAATCAAATTTAATTATGTAATAGGTATGCTTTTTGCCTATTAATACTTAATGGAAATTAAAGAAATGTTTCAAACTACCTGTCCTTATTGTGGTGTTGGTTGTGGTGTTATTGTTGAAAAAAACAATTTAAACGAGCTAAAAGTCTCTGGTGATGAAAGCTACCCATCAAATAAAGGTGCCTTATGTTCTAAAGGTTTAAATTTACATTACGTGGCAAGTGATTATTCAGATAGAATTCTTTATCCAATGCAAAGAAAAAATCGAAATGATGGGCTAACCAGAGTTAGTTGGAATTCAGCTTTAGATCAAATTGCAAATAAATTTAAAGAATCAATTAAAAATTTTGGTCCAGACTCTGTTGGATTTTATGTATCTGGGCAGTTACTCACAGAAGAATATTATATTATAAATAAATTATTAAAAGGTTTTTTAAAAACAAATAATATTGATACTAATTCAAGACTTTGTATGAGCTCTGCAGTTGTTGGATACAAAATGGCACTTGGTGAAGATTCAGTTCCTATTAATTATGAAGATTTAGATATTGCAGATTGTTTTTTAATTGCTGGAGCTAATCCAGCTTATTGTCATCCAGTTATTTTTCGAAGAATCGAAAAAAGAAAATTAGAAAATCCAGATTTTGTAAAAATGATTGTAATAGATCCAAGAAGAACTGATTCTTGTGAACTAGCTGATGTTCATTTACAATTAATTCCAGGAACAGATATTTATATTTTTCATGCAATTGCAAGAATACTAATTGAAGAAGGAAAAATTGATTCTGAATTTGTAAAAAATCATACTGAAGGATTTGAAGAACTTAAAACAAAAGTTTTTGAATTGAGTCTTGATGAAGTTGCAGAAATTTCAGGTGTTGAAAAAAAATTAATTATTGAAGCTGCAAAAATTATTGGTGATTCAAAAAGTTTTTTAACTCTTTGGGCAATGGGACTTAACCAAAGTGTAATTGGGGTAAATAAAAATTTAGCACTATTAAATCTTTCTTTAATCACAGGTCAAATTGGAAAACCTGGAAGTGGTCCATTTTCATTAACAGGACAACCAAATGCTATGGGTGGTCGTGAAGTTGGTGGCTTAAGCAATTTACTTCCAGCACATAGAAATTTGGCAGATCCTAAACACAGAGATGAAGTAGCAAAATTTTGGAATGTGAGTTCTCTCAATGAAAAACCCGGTTACACAGCAGTTGAAATGTTTGAAAATCTAGATTCAGGAAAAATGAAAGTAATCTGGATTGCTTGTACAAATCCAACTGTAAGTATGCCTGATGTTAGAATGGTGGAAGCAGCACTAAAAAAAGCTGAACTAGTTATTGTTCAAGATATTTCTATGAATTCATCTGTAATACCTTTTGCAGATTTTGTATTACCTGCTGCTGGTTGGATTGAAAAACAAGGTACAATGACAAATTCTGAAAGAAGAATTTCTTATTTACCCAAAATTATAGATCCACCTGAAGAAGCAAAAGCAGATACTTGGATTATTCGAGAATTTGCAAAAAAAATGGGCTTTGAAAATTCGTTTAATTATAAAGATGAAGAAGAAGTATTTTTAGAACATGCTCGTTTAACAAAAAATACGAATATAGATATTTCAGCATTAAATTATAATATTTTAAAATCTGAAAGATCTATTCAATGGCCTTTTCCAGAAAAAAATCACCAAGGTACAAAAAGATTATTCACAGATGGAAAATTTTACAGACCAAATGGTTTAGCAAAAATTCACGCTGTGGATGCCAAAGATCCTTCTGAAATTGCAACTGAAAAGTTACCATTTATTTTAACAACAGGTAGAATCAGAGACCAGTGGCATACTATGACAAAAACTGCTAAAGTCCAAAAATTAATGGAACATAGACCAGAACCTTTTGTAGAAATTCATCCTGAAGATGCAGAAAATTTGAAGATTAATGAATCTGATATTGTTGAATTAAAAAATGAACGTGGTAATGTAAAAGTTCGTGCAAAAATTAGTTCTGAGATCAGAAAAAAAACTTTATTTATGCCAATGCATTGGGGAAAAAAATTAGACAGAGATGATGGTAGAGTAAACAATTTAACTAGTAGTAATTTTGATCCAATGTCAAAACAACCTGGTTTTAAAATTTCAGCAGTTAGTTTGGAATTGTATAAAAAGAAAAAAGAAAAAATATTAATTATCGGTGGAGGTAATGGAACTTTAGCATTTGTAAAAAAATATAGAAAGTTAAACAAAGAAGATGATATCCAAATCATATGTAAAGAACCATTTGCTTTTTATAACCGTGTGCTGTTGCCTGAATATATTGGTGGAGAAAAAAAATTAGATGAATTATTTCAAACCCAAAAAGATGAAATTGATTCTTGGAATTTAAAAATTGAATCAGACACATTAGTTGAAAAAATTTTTGCTAAAGAAAAAAAAGTTTTAACAAATAAAGAAAAGTTTTTTGATTATGATAAATTAATAATCGCTACTGGAAGTTCTCCAAGTATTCCTAAAAATTTCTCTAAAGATATGTATGGTGTATTTAGTTTAAGATCTGAAGCAGATGCAAAAAAAATAAAAGGTTTTTTTGTTCCGAACTCAAATGCAATTATAGTAGGAGGTGGGCTTGTTGGACTTGAGCTTGCTGGTGCATTAAAAAGTCAAAAAGTGGATGTAACTCTGCTTGTTCGAGGTAACAAACTAATGGCTAAACAATTGGATGATATTGCTGCTGAAATTTTAAAACAAGAAATTTTAGAAAGAGGAATTGAAATTAAATTTGGAGTTGAAATAAAAAGTTTTAAAGGCAATGATCGAATTTCTACATTAAAACTTTCAGATGGAACTGAACTTTCACCCGATGGAATCATTTTTGCAACTGGAACTACACCAAATATTCATCTAGGTTTTGATGCTGGACTCAAATGTAATGAGGGAATTTTAGTAAATTCTTGGATGCAAACATCCGACCCTAATATTTATTCTATTGGTGAAGCAGCAGAACATCATACAGGTCTTTATGGAACAACTGCTGCAACAGAAGAACAAGCAACTGTTGCTACTGAACATGTTTTTGGTTTTGCAAATAATGAATACAAAGGTTCAGTACATACAAATATTTTAAAAGTCCCAGAATTAAATTTAATCTCTATTAGAAAATCATTTGTAGATATGGATGCTAAAGTTTTGAAAGATGGATATGATGAAGTTGTATTTTTAGATAGAAAAAAGAAGAAATACAAAAAATGTATTCTAAAAGACAATCATCTTGTTGGTGCAATTTTAATTGGAGATAAATCCGATTTTCTAGAATTTAATAAACTTATTTCTACTGGAATGGAGCTTGGTGAAATTCGGGACACATTATTATCAGGGAATTTAAAACCTTCTAAACCAGTTATTGGAAAATTAGTTTGTTCCTGTAATTCAGTCGGTGAGGGAAATATCAAAGCTTGTATCAATAATGGAGCAGATACTTTGGAAAAAATTATTTCAGACACAGGTGCAGGTTCAGGTTGTGGAAGTTGCAGACCTGAAGTTGGAAAAATTTTGAAGTCATCATTAGGACTTAAGCTTTCTAATGTATAAAACTTTTTCAACACTAGCAACTACTTCACCATTTGCTAGTTTAATTTCAGCATGAAAAACTTTATTTAATTTACCTAGTTTTTCAAGATCAGCTTTAATTGAATTTAATTCATCTTCTAAAATTTCATAAACAGCAAAAACATCTCCCGTTCCTGGTTTTAGAAAATCAATTTTTGCTGACTTGTCCCAAACCAAATAGTTTTCACCTAAATTTTCCATTAAAATAAACATATAAAATGGGTCTGATAATGCATATAACGAACCACCAAAATGTGTATGAACATAATTTCTGTTTTTCCAAGTTAATTTCATTTCTACTTCAAATCTTCTAAAATCATTAGTGATTTTTTTAACTTTTATTCCTGCTCCTCTAAATGGAGAATACCAGTTTAATAAAATTCTAAAATAAGTAGTTTTAAAATATGGTGGCAACCATCTTTTTTTTTGTTTTAATCTGTTTTTGTTCATAAAATTACCTCTTATTAGACAAGTCTGTCTAATCCATAGTTTAACTATTAGACTAATTTGTCTAATATTTTCTTACAGACAAAAAAATATTATTTTAGTAAATGTATTTTATGCCAAAGAAAAAAAAGATTTTAGAGTTAGAAGAAAATCCAAAAGAACGCATCATGGAAACTGCTCTGAGATTGTTTTATAACCAAGGTTATAATAATACTGGAATCAACCAAATCTTAGAAGAATCCAAAACTTTTAAACTTAGTTTTTATAATTATTTTTCCTCCAAAGAAAATTTGGGAATAGAATATATCAAACGAAAAGAAAAATCATTTTTAAATATGATGAAACGAATTATGAAATCGCACACAGAATACAAAAAATTTATTCATATTTGGATAAAATTAGTAAAAAAAGATATTTTGAAATCCCAATACAATGGTTGTCCATTTGTAAACATTGCACTACAAACTTTTGGAAAAGAAGAAAGTTTTAAACCACATATTAAAATGATGATTAAACGCTGGAAAACTCTTTTGTCAAATTATTTAATCCTAAATTATTTTCTCCCAAAAGAGGAAGCTGAAAGAAAATCCGGTTTAGTTCTCCAAATTTATGAAGGAGCTGTTCAGCTTTTTATCGCAACAGGTAATATTGATTACATAAACGAATTAGAAGAAAATTTAAAACAAGTTGTTTCTAAGCGAAGTTCTGAATTATGAATTATGAATTATGAATGGGGCGTTTCTTTTCATTTACAACTGTTAGTCGATAGCATTATCGTTTGGCGAGAGTAAATGAAAAGTCGGGCTTTCCTCTTTTGTCAAAATTTTTTATACAAAAAATTGTGACATCGAGTCAATCCCTAACGCATAATATTAGTTGCATTGTTTTCGCTAAGCGAAAAATAAAATTAGTTTGACGATTAAATTACCTTAAACCATTAGTTTTTTTATGAATAGAATAAAAATAAATATATTAATTCTATCGATTCTTATGTTTAATTGTGCTAAAACAAGTTACTACACAAAAGAAGTAGATAGTAAAATTCGTTTAACTCCTTTTACTGAAGAGGAAGGTTATGTTTTAAAAAAAAGATTTGAAGCAAGTAGTACAAGGCATAATTTTTTTTGGGGATTAGTTATTGCAAAAGCAGATGATTTAGAAACTATTTTAAGAAAAGAAAATGTTTATGATGGAAATTTGAAAGATCAAGCAATCGGAAATTTAGTTATTACTGAGCAGTATACTTTCTTTAACAGTCTTCTTGATCTGATTTTTATTGGAATTTACAGACCTTATTCAGTTGAAATTGAAGGTTCACTTTATTCAAAAAAAGATAATCCTTCTGAAAATTTAGAAACCATAGAAAAAAGGAAAGGCAAGAAATGAAGTTACTATATTTAATAATAATTATTCTATTTTTTTCAAATAATTGTACAACATATAAATATGACTTAAGAAATTATAAAGTTCCAGTTTCTTTTTCAAATGAGAAAAAAGCTAATTCAAGAAGTTTCAGAATTGAAGCAAAAATAACTTATTTGCTTTTTGATTTAATTAATATTGAAAAATTTGATATGGAGCAAAAATTAAAAACAAATTTACCTAGAGCTAAATCAATTTACAATTTACAAATTCGCTCTGAAGAAGGTCCTTTAGATTCAGCAATAAGATTAGTCAGCACTGGGGCTCAGATTTGGGCTTTTATTTCTAACAGACCGCTTCTATTTTCAAGAAGAACAATTATTATTACAGGTGATGTTGAAGAAGAAGAAGTAGAATAATTTTTTTTCAACACTACTCTAGAAGGTATTCGAGGAAATAGTAAAATGATTTAACCAAAAACCAGAAATTCCAATCAAAAAAGCTTGGAAGATCGAAAATGAGAATTTTTTAGATTTAATAGCGAGAAGGATCGAAGCAATGTCAAAAAATTTCTAAATGAAATTTTTTGACAAGAGCAAGAGCCTGATTTTTTTTCACTTTATCCAAATTGATTTTATCGTTTAATCAATATTAGGTGAAAAAAAACTCGCCCAAACTTTAAACATTTAATTTCTTAAAAATAAAATTTGGAATAAGTTTAATGATAGTTGCAACAAACCACCAACGTGCTGGAACATAAATATCTTCTTTATTTTTATCTGTTGCTTGAATAATTATTTTTGCTGCATCATTAGCTGAAATTAGCCAAAAAAGTCCTTTCATACCTTTAGTCATATCAGTATCAATAAAGCCCGGTTTCACAGTGAGAACAGTAATTCCTTTTCGAGCAAGTCTATTTCTTAAAGCTTCAAGATAAGTTGTGAGAGCAGCTTTTGCGGAATTATAAACTGGATTTCCAACTCTTCCTCGATCTCCTGCAATTGATGAGATGGCAATGATTTTTCCTTTGCCGAGATTTTGGAAAAGAATGGCAGCTTCATTGAGCCAAGCCACTGCTCCTGAAAAATTTACATCAATCATTTCTAGGTCTTTATCTGTTGAAAATTCATCTGGTGAAATTTTGTACATCACACCTGAACAATAATAAATTTCATCAAGTCCACCAAGTCTATTTACTAATTCTAAAAAATTTTTTTTGGATTCATTAAATTTTTTTACATCTTGTTTGAGTATGATAGTGTTTTTAAATTCAGAAGAAATTTTTTTTAATTCGTCTTCTCTTCTTGCAACAAGAGCAACTTGGTTGCCTTTTTTTAAATGTTCTTTTGCGATTTCAGCACCAATACCACTTGAAGCACCGATTACAATAATTTTTTTCATAAAGCCATATTTTCTAATCTAGTCAGTCTTTCAAGGTAAACTATTCTAAAGTCTATCTTTCCAATCTTCTCTATTTCTTTTTTTATGCCATATTGCAATGATATAAATAATTTTGGATTGAATTACATAATAAACAAAATAAGGAAATTTTTTTAAAGATGTTTGTCTTGCTTTTTTGTGAACTTCTGAATAGGAATAAGGATGTTTTAAAATTTGGTTTAATTTTTCTTCAATTTCATCAATGAATAGCTCACCAAGACCTGATTTTTTTTCTTCATACCACTCCGCAGATTCTCCCAGTTCAAGTCTTGCTTCGGGATGAAATTCAACTTCTGGATTTAATTCTTTTTCTTGCATAAGCTAAACTTTCACTTGCTTTATAAGTTTTAACTTTACCAAGACTATTTACTCGATTATCCAATTCTTTTTTCATTTCTTCATTTAAAGAAGAGTTTTTTTTAATGGACTTTTCTGAAATTGAAGTTTTACTAATTTTTACAGAATCAAGTGTTTTTAAAAAAGCAAATAGTGTTTCTGCTTGTTTTGAATTTTCTATCTCTATCGCAAATGAAGTCATAAAATTATCCCTACTAGATTAATTTGGTTAAGACATTTAAAAAGTCAAGAAAATATAAATTAAACAAAGCTCTAATATTTGATTTTTAGATATTCAAAGAAATTTATATATAATTTTTGGAAATATGGAATTTATAAAAACATTAATAGATTTTATTTTACATATAGATAAACATCTTGCTGAAATCACAACTGAATATGGAACACTTACTTATATTATTTTATTTGTAATTATTTTTGCTGAAACTGGACTTGTGGTAACTCCTTTTTTACCAGGTGACTCTTTGCTCTTTGCAATTGGTGCAATTTGTTCTATTGGAAGTTTAAATTTATTTTTGGTAATTGGACTTTTGATTATTGCAGCAATTCTTGGTGATACAGTAAATTATTCTGTGGGTGCTTTTTTTAAAGAAAGAATTTTACGTGGTGAAAAAATTCGATTTATTAAAGAAGAGCATATCCAAAAAACAAATGAGTTCTATGATAAATATGGTGGCAAAACAATTATCATCGCAAGATTTATTCCAATAGTGAGAACATTTGCTCCATTTGTTGCTGGCATTGGTGCAATGGATTATAAAAAATTCATTATGTTTAATGTCGTTGGGGGTGTGGTTTGGATTATTAGTTTTACCGTGCTTGGTTATTTTTTTGGAAATTTGCCAATCATCAAAAAGAATTTTACATTAGTCATTTTTGCAATCATCATTTTATCAATTATGCCAGCTGTGATAGAATACATAAGATCCAAAAAATCTAAGGTTTAAAATTTGGAACAGAAATGGAATATTGATTTTTGGTTTTTTCAATTTTGATTTTTTCTGAATTGTAATGAATCAAAAATCCATTTTCATTTTCTTCAAAAATTTCAGATAAAAATTGTAAAACTTCTTTTCTAAAAGAATAAATTAAAAGCTTAGAATTTTTTAGTTTTGCAGTAATAAATTCATTTTCATCAATATAAAAATCAAATTCAGATATTTCAAAAAAACTTTTCTCTTCAATTCCAAGTAAAATTTTGTTGTCTTGTTCTAAATAATTTGTAATTTGTAAAACAGGAAATTTTGCTTCTAAATAACCATGTTCTACTAATTCCATGTATTTGTTTTCAATATAAATTCCGATTTCATCTTCTAAAATATTTTTTTTAAAATGTTTTAACACATCTATTTGAGTAATTTCATTTCCTCGAAAAAACCATTTTCCAGTATTATCAATTGAGATTTCTGAATCAAATTTTCTAGCCATTATTTTCTCACATAACGAAATGGATAACCATAAAGCTTTCCCATTTCTTTGTTTGTTTCTGCATAACCAAGAAGCATACCATCATTACTTTTGGAAGAAATTACAACAGGTGCTACTTCGTCTATAAAAGTTTTTTTGATTAATACACCATCTATTTTTAGCTTGAACATTTCATATTGAAGTTTTTCAAGTTCAATCTTATTTGAATTAAAATTTCTCATTACAACTGTTCCCACAAATCTAAAATCTTTTCTTGGTCTATCATAAATTAATTCAACATCTTTTGGAGATTTTTTTTCATAAAAAAAATTATCTTCAGTGAAATTAGAATCTTGGATGAACTCAACTTGGCTCTGGCAAAAAGTAAAAAAAATAAGAAAAAAACTAGCAAAAATTTTTCTGGAAAATAAATTCAATTTAATCATGTTAAATACAATTCTATTCACATTCCTAATTTTCACAAATATAAATCTATTTTCAAATCCAATTTCGCATACAAAAAAAGATTTCAAAAAGAAAGACAAAAATTGTTTATTTCAAATTCAATATCCAGTCTTTAATTCAAAAAAAAACGATTTGATTCCAAAAATTAATTCCTTACTTGAAAAAACTTTTTTGGAAATTTCAGAATATTATAATGAATTTGAATGTAATGCTGGAGAAACTAATTTTAACTTAAACAGAAATTTTGAAATTAAATTTGTTGATGAAAATTTGATCAGTATTCATTCTTATTCATCTTCATTTTCAGAAGGAAGTCCCCATCCATTTAACAAATTTCAAACTTTTAATATCAATTTAAAAACAGGTGAAGAAATAAAACTAAATCAAGTTTTTAAAATTAATAAATTTTTTAGAAGAAAAATTAGAAATTTGATTAGCAAAAATTTAGCTGAACAAGGAATTACTTCAGAATTTAAAATGGACAAGCCAGAATATTATTTTACAAAAAAAGAAATTGTGTTTATTAATTTATTTGAAGATTATCCAAATGAGAGCATTGAAGCCAAGATTTTAATTTCTGAATTGGAAAAGTTTAAGGAAAAATAATTTTTGGATTATTTCAACTTCAAACTTTTTCATATTTGGTAAGTGAATGCTTAAATAAAATTTTAGGAATATAACCCCATTATAAAAATTTTTAATTCTATTCCGAACTTATTTTTTTAAAAAATAAATAAGAACAAATGAAATGTAAGAAAAATAAAACTAATCCTAAACTAAAAAAAGAAGTTTTTATTTTTGGATTTATTAAACTTTCTTCTTTTATTTGAAGATAAATTCCATCTTGAAAATGGATTTCTAAATCAGAAATATTTTCTGTTTTTTTTATCCAATCCATTTGAAGTGAAAAAATTTTTTCTAAATCAAGTTTTATAAATTCTAATTTTTCTAAAAAAAATAAAATCCCATCCAATGGATAAGGATTACCTGCATCGTCTTTTAATGAGCTTAAACTAAGCAAATAAAATTCATTTTCTATATAAATAATTTTTTGGAGTATTTTTTCATTTTTAGAAAAACCCTCATACCATAATTTAATTTGATTTTGATCTAAATTAATTTCTTTTTTGCTTCTAGAGTTTTTTAAAACTATAAATGGTTTTAATTTATCAAAATACAAATAAAAATAATCATAATTATCCAAAATAGATTTATCTTGTTGGAATTGAAAATAAACTTTTTCGATTTGTTTTACTTTTTTTAAATTCCACATTTCTTCCCAAGCAGAATAAGTGAATAATTTTTCTTTATGTCTGGTTTTTGTTTCTTCAAAAAAAAATTCTATTTTTTGGGATAAAATTTTTAGCTCTTTTTCGTTAGGTTTTTCTAATGCAATATAAAAAAAGTATAAAACTAAAAATAGTAAAAAATTAAATAGAATCTGATAATATAAGAAATACCTGTTTTGAATTTTTTCAGGTAAAAATTTTAATGCATAAGTTTGAATTGTATTCATTAAACCTAAATTAAAATCCCTCTTGTTCTTGACAATTTCTAAACAATTTAATTTCAATCTAGTTAAATCAAGGAATGATTATGAAACGTAAAGAATTTATACAAAGTTCGGCACTAGCAATTGCATCTGCTTCTATCTTATCAAAATGTAATTTTAATTTCCAACCAAATAATGAATATTCAGGAAAATTCACTGGTGATAATTTTGCAACAGCTCATAAACATCTTTGGAATATTGATGAAAAAGAATTTAAAAGTTTAAAAATTGATTCTGAATTTGATTTGATAGTTGTTGGTGGTGGTTTATCTGGTTTGTCTTCTGCTTATATGTCTGATGTTGAAAAAATTTTAGTTTTGGAACAAGCAAAAGAATTTGGAGGAAATGCAAAATCCCAAGAATGGGGTGATCTGAGATATGCAATTGGTTCAGCATATTTTACCCAGCTTGATGAGTCAGATCCAGTTTTAAAGTTTTATAAAGATATGGGAATGGATAAACTTTGGACAAAAATTGGAGATAAAGACGAAGTCTATTTTCATGGTGATAAAATGTTTCGCAAACTAACTGAAATTGATGATCCTCAGATGAAATTATTACCTGAAAAAATGAAAAAATATTCAGGCAATCGGTTTCCTTATTTGCCTTATTCAAAAAAACTTTCAATTTCAGAACAAGAATTTCAATACTTGGATAATAATTCTTTGATAGATGTATTAAAAAAAGATTATAATTCAAATCTTTCACCAGCACTATTATCTTATCTTGAAACTTATGCTCGTGCTTCATTTGGTTCAACTGCTTCAGAAATGTCTGCATATGCTTTTTTAAATTTTATAAGCCCAGAATTTGAAAGTCATATTTATTGTTTTCAAGGTGGAAATAATTTTACAGTTAGATTATTAATGGAAAAATTATTAGCAAGAAAATCTATATTAAAAACTTCTAATATAGTTTTATCAGTTCAAAACAAAAATAATTTAGTTGAAGTAATTTCTCTTGACTTGCCAACTCATTCATTAAAAAAATATACAGCAAAAAAAGTAATTTTAGGATCACAAAAATTTGTAGCAAAAAGAATTGTAAAAGACATTCCAAAACCACAACTTGAAGCTATGAATGAAATGAAATACAGAACATATTTTGTTGCAAATATTCTATTAAAAAATAGACCTAAACAAGTTTGGTATGATGCTTATTTTTTAAATACTGGAGATGGTTTTGCATCAGATGCTGTTTTAGCAGATTATGCAACACCTGAACAAAAAAGAAAAAATTATTCTGCACTTTCTGTTTATATGCCTTATGCAATGGATTCAAAAAGAGCAGAAGTTTTATCTAAGTCATCTACTCCTGAAGCAGAAAAAAATTATTTTGCAGAAGTAAAAAATTTGATTGCTAATGAAATTGCAAAATATTCTGAAAAATTAGAATTTAAAACTTCAGATATTTATGATATCAATATTACAAGATGGGGACATGCTTTGATTCTTGCTTCTAAAGGACAATTTTCTAGAAATATATTTACAAATGCTTCTACTCCAATTGGAAATATTTATTTTGCAAATCAAGATAAAATTGGTGTACCCTGTGTAGAAGCAGCTTTTACAGCATCCATGATGACATCTGCTGAAGCAGGGATTTTAAATAAAAAATTTCAATGACAAAAAAATTAGCCCGAATCATTGCAAAGGATAAAATTTTAAATTTGCAAAACAAATATGAGATTGAATCCAAAGTTCTTGGTTTCGCAAAAACTTTAATCAAACCTGATTTCAAAATTATCTCCTATAGAGCAGATGATTTTGAAATTAATTTAGATATCTTGGATAAAAATTTAGATCAATTTTATTATCCAAGTGTAATATCTATGTCAGAAAAAAAAATCAATTTTACCAAACCAATATCTTGGAAAATTGGGGCTTTTTCGATTTCTGAACCAATTGGAGAAGAAAATCTCAATCCTGAAGATGCAGATTTGATTTTTGTACCTGCTTTAGCTTGGAATAAAGAGGGTTATCGACTTGGTAGAGGGGCAGGATTTTATGACAGGGCATTGGAAAATATCAACCAAAAAAAACTAATTGGTTTTTCTTTTGATGAAAGTTTTTCGATTGATTTTACTTACATAGCAACAGATATTAGAGTTCAGACTGTAATATTTCAGAATGGAATCGTGAATCTTTAATCATTCCATTCCGATAATATTTAAAACGGAATTAAAATGGAAGCCACAGAAGTTATACAATCAGAAGAAGTATCTCAATTTTTATCTTTTCATGTTTCAGGAGAAATTTTTGGAATAGAGTTAATTCATGTTCACGAAATTTTGAGACCAATTTATATCACTAGAATTCCCAATGTTGATGAAAATATTTTGGGTGTTGTAAATCTTCGTGGTGAAATTATTCCAATTGTTGACTTGAAAAAAAAATTTGAACAAAGCTTTATTGAAATAAATAAAAAAACTAGAATAATAGTTCTGGAATTAAATTCAAAAAAATTTGGATTAATTGTAGAAGAAGTAAAACATGTAATTAAAATTTTAAAAAATTCTATTTCAGAAATTAATAATCACCTTTCTGCAGCATTTAACAATATGATTGATCAAGTTGGTCGTAGTGGTGAAGATATTGTTTTGATTATTGAATTAAATAAACTAATTAGCTTTGAGCAAGAATAAGGATAAACTATGTCAGGAATTTTAGGCGATTATACCGAAGATTTTTTAGAAGAGTCTGAAGATCAAATTGAAGAGCTAAATGCAAATTTATTAAAATTAGAACAAGACCATTCAAATCCAGAAATCATAAATGATATTTTCAGAGCTGCTCATTCATTAAAAAGCTCATCAGCTTTTGTTGGATTATATAACTTATCCGACTTAGCACATAAAATGGAAAACCTTCTTCAAAAAATTAGAGAAGGCAAACTTCCTGTTCAACTCACTTTAGTAAATTTATTATTTGAATGTTTTGATTTAATTAAAGTTGTAATTGATGCTGTTGGTCGAGGCGAAAAAAACGAAAGTTCTTTTTCAGAAATGATTTCAAAATTAGAAAACTATGAAAAATCTCATGGTGATTTAGCTTCAACTCAAAAACCATTATCATCCACTCCAAAAACAATAACACCACCACTCGTTACAACTTCAGAATTTGTTTCTGTAGAAAATCAAAATTCTAATCCAGCAAGTGATTACGGAAATTTTATAATCATGAATCTTGAAGATTCTGAGTTACGTGAAGTAGAAGAAGAAATTAAAGTTAGAAATGGTCGAGCTTTTGATATAAGAGTTGCTCTTAAAAAAGAAACTCCTATGAAAGGTCTGAGATTTACTTTAATTTTACAAAACCTAAAGTTAAATGCAGTAATTTATAAATGTAATCCAGAAATGGAAATTTTAGAAAGAGGAATAGATCAAAATATAATTAATTTTTTTGTAATTACTTCAATTAATGAAGATGAAATAAGAAAATTAATTCAAGTTGACATGGTTGAATTAGTTGAAATTAAACAACGCTCAATTCAATCACAATTTATTTCTCCTAATAAATCAGAAGCAATTGCAAATGAAGCAAAAAAAGAAAGAGCTAATCAAAAAGACGTTGAACAGGATAAAGGACTTTCTAAATCTATTAAAGTTTCTTCAGAAAAATTAGACCAATTGATGAATAATGTTGGTGAATTAGTAATTACGAATTCAGGATTCCAAAAAATCTATGATGATTTAGTTCGAAATTTTGGAGATGATACCATTTTTGCAGAATTAAAAAGTAAAATAGACCAAATCAATCGAATTTCTAAAGACCTTCAAACAGGAATAATGAATACAAGAATGGTTCCTATTGGTTCTGTATTTAATCGTTTTTCAAGATTGGTAAGAGATCTTTCTATTGAAACTGGAAAAAAGGTTCAACTAAATTTACTAGGTGAAAATACTGAATTAGATAAAAAAGTTGTTGATATGATTGGTGAACCTTTGATGCATTTAATTCGAAATTCAATTGATCATGGTTTAGAAACCCCTGCGGAAAGAACAAAAGCTGGAAAACCAGAAACAGGAACTGTAGAACTAAACGCCTACCAAGGTGGAAATAATATCATGGTTGAAATAAAAGATGATGGTAGAGGATTAAACAAAGCCAGAATTTTAAAAAAAGCAATTGATAATGGATTAACCAATGCGTCTGATTCTGCAAATTTAGCTGAAAATGATATTTACCAATTTATTTTTTCCGCTGGATTTTCAACTGCACAAGAAGTTACAGATATTTCTGGACGTGGTGTTGGTATGAATGTTGTAAATAAATTAATTCAAGATTTTAAAGGTAAAATTTTAATTAATACTACCGAAGGATTTGGAACCTCATTTACATTATGTTTTCCTCAAGCACTTGCGATTATACCTTCTATCTTAGTTTCTATGGAAGAAGAAATTTATGCGTTTCCACTTTCAGAAGTTTTTGAAACAATCAGAATAAAAAAAGAACAAATTAATACACTTGAAGGACATGAAATTATTAACCTTAGAGGGGAAGTATTACCTATTTATCGTTTAGATAAAATTATTGGTTTATCTGAAAGACCAAATCTAGAAGAGTCTCCAATTGTAATTGTAAATTATAATTCCCGAAAACTTGGATTTATTGTAGATGAATTGATTGGTAAACATGAAACAGTGATTAAAACCCTTGAAAAGAATTTTAAGAATATACGAGGTTTAACAGGTGCTTCGATAATGGGAGATGGAACAATTATTTTAGTTTTGGATATACCTGGTTTGATTGATATCACTAATGAACTAAAAACTAATAATAGTTTAAATGGAACTGAAATGTCACGGTTAAATGAAAACCACTCTGATATTAATAGCTCGAATATAATTTATAAAACTTTAAATGCTACAAATATTTATAACAATTCATTATTGAAGTTAATCAAAGAAGATAAATCAAAGAGAAAAAAAGATAAACAAGAAAGAAAAAAAGTAATTGTTCAAAAAGATTTCACAAAAGATGACATCGAAAAATTAGAATATGAAGTTGCTACACAAGCTGATGAAATAATTATAGAAACAGAAAAAACCCAACTAGTTAAACCCGTTGAACAAATTAAGGAAGATAAAAATCCTTATTTAATTGAAGAAGATCTTCCTGAAGACGATTCGGCTCTATTAGATGAAGAAGACTCAACTGCAGAGATTAGTCAAGTAGCAGAAGAAGTTGATGAAAGGGAAAAAGCAAAAGAGATGTTAAAGACTTTTGCTGAACAAACAAAAAAACGTGTAGAAGATTTAATTGTTGATAGACCAATTGATGAAGCTCTTACTAAAGAAGAAATTAGAAAACTAGAATCAGTTGTTAATACCGGAATGATGAATGCAGGTTTAGTTTTATCACAACTAGTAGGTTCCAATGTAGAATTATTTATGCCAGAAATTATGATGGTAGATAAAGAATCTTTATCTTATTCTGTTCGTGATGCAACTGATAATTTTTTTGGAATGAAAGTTAGAATGAATGGAGATCTAAATGGTAATTTATTAATGATGTTCTCTGATGAAAAAGGTAGAGAGCTTGCAAATAGATTATTAAAATCAAACGAAGAATCCGATTTAGCAAAAAAAATCTCTGAAGATTCACTTTCAGTTTTAATGGAAATTTCAAATATTGTTTGTGCATCGGTTATGAACTCCTTATCAAACAAAGCAAAAGCACAAATCATGCCCTCTGTTCCTGAATTAGTTACAGGAACTTTTAGAGAAGTGATTGAAATTGTCAAACCTGAGAAAACTAAATTTTTAACAATGAATACAGAATTTATTTATGAAGGTGATAATTTGATTGGGAATTTATTATTTTTACCAGACTTTGACGAGCTAATTAAATTAATCGCTAGACTAGGATAATTAGTTAATGGCAGAAATTGAATTCTCAAGAAAGATTAGAGCTGTTGTAATAGACGATTCATCATTAGTGAGAAATATAATCATAGATTTACTTCAGTCAGGTGGTGACATTGAAGTTATCGCTTCAGGGAAAACTGGCATTGAATGTCTTGAACTAGCTGAAAAATATAAACCTGATGTAATCACTTTAGATATTGAAATGCCAATCATGGATGGTCTCACTGCATTAGAAAAATTGAAACAAAAAAATTTGAATATTGCAGTAATTATGCTTTCAGTTTTAACTCAGCATGGAGCAAATGCAACTTTTAAAGCATTAGAACTTGGTGCAATTGATTTTGTTCCTAAACCATCATCTGCCATGAAAATGGATTTATCTGAAATTGGTAATTTATTAAAAGCTAAAATTTTAGGTTATTTTGAAGCTGAAGTAATTAGAAAGACTCCTAAACAAAAAATAAAAGTGGGTTTTTTTCCTGATGTAAAAAAACTTCCTATTAAAGCTATTGCAATCGGTACTTCTACAGGTGGACCAAATGCACTTCACTCAGTTTTTAAAAATTTTCCAGAAGATTTTTCTGTGCCGATATTTGTTGTACAACATATGCCTCAAGGTTTTACTAAAGCTTTTGCAGAAAGATTGGATGAGTTTTCGAAAATAAAAGTAAAAGAAGCTGTACACGGAGAAATAATTGAAGCTGGGGTTGCTTATATTGCACCTGGAAATTTTCATATGAAACTTGTCAGAAAAGAAAATAGTCTAAGAATTGAAACTGATCAAGAAACTTTAGTTAATGGACATAGACCTTCGGTCGATGTAACGTTTGACAGTTTAAGGGCTTTGTACGGTAATGCAATTGTAGGGGTAATTATGACCGGAATGGGTCGTGATGGAGCCGACTCGATGAAAAGATTAAAAGAGGCTGGTTGTACTACAATAGCACAAGATGAAAAAACTTCTGTAATTTATGGAATGAATAGACAAGCGATAGAAACAGGCGGAATTGATTATGTTGTTCCATTGAATGATATAGTCCCAAATATTTTAAGAATCATTAAGGAAAGAGGAATTTAAAATGGCCAGAATATTAGTTGTGGATGATGCAAAATTCATGAGAACATTGGTGAAAGATGCTTTAACAGCTGTGGGTCATACAATTGTAGGTGAAGCTGAAAATGGAAACATTGCAGTTGAACAATACAAAGTTTTGAGACCAGATTTAGTTACAATGGATATTACCATGCGAGAAAAAGATGGTATAGTTGCAACTAGCGAAATAATTAAATTAGACCCTAAAGCAAAAGTGATTATGGTTACTGCACTTGGTCAAGAAGATTTACTTGCAAAAGCAATTAAGATGGGAGTTAAAGATTTTGTTGTTAAACCTTTTCCTCCTGAAAGATTGCAACAGGCAGCAGCAAAAGCACTTGGTATTTAATTTTTAAAAAATGATTTCAGAACAAAGAGAGGAGGTAAATGAAGAACCATTTCTTGTTAATTGGAATAATTCTGAAGGTGGTTTAACACAAGGTCCATTATCATTATTATGGAGTTTAATTGAAAGTTACAAAGTTGATATTTTTGATGTATCACTTTCTAAAATAACTGAAGATTTTATTAGTTTTATAAATTTATCAAAAAAAATATCTCTCGAATTGAACACAGATTTTTTAAAAATGGCAGCACATTTAGTTTATTTAAAATCAAAAGCCTTATTACCAAATCCTGGTTTTGATGAAATTGATGAAGAACCTAAATTACCAAAAGCATTAGTTGAAAAATTATTAGAACATAAAAAATTCCAACTTATGGGACAAAAACTTTCTGCAATAGATGAAGTAGTTGCTGGTGTATTTAAAAGGGAATCCAATCAAATTTTAAATAATTTTACAGAAGACGATAATTGGTTAGATTTAGATTTAATCGATTTGATTTCAGCTTTTAATTCTATTCTTCAAAAACAAGCAGCAAACGATGAACATCCAAATTTGTTAATTGCAAATCAAGATTATTCAATAGACACTAAAATTACTAAAATTGAAACTTTACTAGAAGAAAAAAAAGAAATTTTTTTTTCTGAAATCTTTGATTCTGAAAATCCAGAAACATATGACATCGTATTCTCTTTTTTAGCATTACTTGAAATTATTAAACATAAAAAAATTTCCATACACCAACATAAACTATTTGGAAATATAAAAATTTTCTTGGCGGCTTAAATTTGGTAGAACAAAATAGAGAGTTTGACAAGGGATTAGTTGAAGCATTATTATTCTTATCTTCAGAGCCTATAAAATTAGCAAATATTTCAGATTCTTTAAAATTAGAAAAGTCTTATACACGCGATTTAGTTGAAGAACTAATTTTAGATTATTCTGAAAAAAACGGTGGAGTCTTATTAAAAGAAATTGCGAGTGGTTATCAATTTTTAACAAATGAAATTTATTATAAAATATTAGGTTCAGTATTTAAAGAAAAAAAACGTGAAACTCTTTCGAGGGGAGCTCTAGATACTTTAGCAATCATTTCATATAAACAACCAATTACACAATCAGAAATAGATGACATTAGAGGTGTTGCATCAAGGTCTATGGTTTCTACTTTACTAACAAAAAAACTAGTCAAAGCTGTTGGACAAAAAGAAGTTCCAGGTAGACCAACTATGTACGGAACTACAAATGAATTTTTAATTCATTTTGGTTTAAATAAACTTTCTGATTTACCTCAACCAATTGAAGTTAAAGAATTAAAGTTTGAAAGTTTAGAAGATGAAAATTATGAATGATGATTTATCTTTTTTAAGAAAACAAATTGATTCTTTAGATATTGATATTATAAAAAAAATTCAAGAAAGGGCAAAACTTGCTTCTGATATTGGTGAAATCAAAAAAAAATCTGGTGATCCAATTTATAGACCTGATCGCGAAAAAGATGTTTATGATAAAATTACAAAATTAAATGAAGGACCCTTACCAGATAAAGTTTTAATTTCTATTTATAGAGAGCTTATGTCTGGAACAATTATGCTTGAGAAAGGTCTTGAAATTGCTTATCTTGGTCCAGAGGGTTCATTTTCTGATCAAGCTACAAGACTTAGATTTGGTTCATCTATTCATTCAAAACCATTTCCGACAATACCAGATGTGTTTAGAGCTGTTGAAGCGGATAAATGCAATTATGGGGTCGTACCTGTTGAAAATTCTACTGAAGGTTTAGTTAATTCAACATTGGATATGTTACTAAATTCAGACTTAAATATATATTCAGAAATATATATGAAAATTTCTCTCAATTTACTTGGATATGAAGATGATTTGTCAAAAGTAAAAACTCTTTATGGAATTAAAATTGCTAATCTTCAATGTAAAAATTGGCTAAATCAAAATTTACCAAATGTTGAATTAATTGAAACTTCATCTACAACAAAGGCAGCAAAATTAGTTTCGGAAAGAGGTGAAGGAGTTGCTATAGCTTCTAAGATTGCTGCTGAAATTTATGGTTTAAAAGTTCTTAGAGAATCGATAGAAGATTTACCAAATAATACTACTCGTTTTTTAATTATCGGAAAGTCTCAATGTTTACCAACTAAGTCAGATAAAACCTCTATTGTATTTTCGGTTGCAGATAAACCTGGATCACTTTACCAAGCTCTTAAGCCATTTTTTGAAAACAAAATTAATTTAACAAAAGTAGAATCTAGACCAACTAGAAAAAATATTTGGGAATACCACTTCTTTATAGATTTTTTTGGACATGATAAAGATGAAAAAATCGCTGAAGTAATTTCGGAGTTAAAACAAAATACAACTTTTTTGAGAATACTAGGTTCCTATCCAAGTACAGAGCCAATGCCTTGAAATCTTTTCAAAATATTTTAATTTATGGATTAGGATTAATGGGAGCTTCACTTAGTCTTAGTTTAAAAAAAAAGAATTTAGCAAAAAAAATCACAGGTGTGGTAAGGTCAGAAAAAAGTAAATTAAAAGGAATTGAACTAAATATTGCTGACGAAATTTTTACAGAGAAACAATTTTTAAACCAAAGTTGGAATCAATTTGATTTAATTGTTTTTGGTTTACCAGTTGATTTGACTTGTGAAAAAATTTTACTATTACCTCTAAATTTTTCTGGGGTAATTACTGATTTAGGTTCTACAAAAAAAGAAATTATTGAAGTAGTTGAAAATAAATTTTCAACATCGCATAATTATATTTCATCTCATCCAATGGCAGGTTCAGAACAAACTGGTCTAGAATTTGCAAAAGATAATTTATTTGAATCAAAGCTTTGTATTTTAACTAAACCAAAAAATTTTAATGAAGTTGTTTTTGTTGAGTTAAAACAATTTTGGGAATCCATTGGATCTATAACTATCGAAATGAATGCAAGTGAACATGATGAAGTTTTAACTTATCTTTCTCATACTCCACATATTTTATCTTCCATTTTGGTTAATTGGGCTTATCAAAATAAAAAAGTTCAAGAAAAAACAGACTCTTTTCCTTTTCCGTTAACAGGAGGCGGTTTTAGAGATATGAGTAGAATTGCTGGCTCTAATCCAGAAATGTGGGATGCAATTATTAATTCTAATAAAAAAAATATCATTCAATCCTTAAAAGAATTTAAAGAAGAGATTAATAAATTAGCACAAGAACTAGAGTCTGGTAATTCGAAAGAAGATTTCTGGAAAGAATATTTTAATAATTCAAGAAAAAGTCGTTCAAAGATTCTAAAACTTAAAGAATAAAAAACTTGAAATGAGCGTTTCTTTTGAGAATATGACCTTACCATTCTCAAAAGGGCCTATAGCTCAGTCGGTTAGAGCGGCAGACTCATAATCTGCGGGTCGTAGGTTCGAGTCCTACTGGGCCCAAGAAATATTCAAAAACAAAAAATTTAGGACTCGAAGAAAGCTTTCTGTTCTGAAAGGACATGAGACCCCTCATGTCTGTCAGATGCGAGACAGGAAGTCGAGCAAAGAAAGCGTGTGGGTCGCCAAAACGAGGCAGGAAGCCGAGATATAAACCACCCCTTAAAAAACGGACACAAATTAGGTTATTTTTTTATATTTCATTTTTCCATATTCAACAGGATTTTTAAAGCCTAAATACGAATGTAACCTTTTTTCTATTATAAAATATTTCGATGTATTTAGGAGAAATTACTTCTAGCTTCTTCAATCGTTAAATAGTTTCTATGATAAATCCTTTCTAATTTTTTTTTGAAAAAACTTTTAGCTTTAATTAGAAGTTTCATTTCTAATAATACTTTAAATCATATTATGTTTTTCTAATATTCTTCTAAATTATTTTTAAACTTATTGGAATCCTTTTTATAAACTGCTTTGGTTTAGTTTGTTTAAAAAGTTTAAAAGTGATTCTAATTTTTTTTATAAACAAAAAATTTTTTCAATAGTATGCGAGAAGGATCAACTCGATGTCAATTTTTTGCAAAACAAACAAAATAGCATAATAAAAAAAATTAACAAAAAATTGACAAAAGAGGCGAGCCTGTTTTTTTGTAGCTATCTTTTCGGCGTAGCAAAAACTCGCCCTTAAAAAAAGTTTTACTTATAAGACGAAAAATAAACATTAACCTTAAACCTATACCAATTTGTTAAAATAAAATACTTCTCTGATTGAAAAGTTGTTGGACATACTCATTTGGAGTCAAATGTCTTTTTTATTCTTCAAAATGTTATATAATTAAGAGGCAATATGTATTTCAAAAGAGAATCATTAAACCTAAGCGGTGGAAAAGCAGAACTAATCACCATTCAAACAAATGAACAAAATTCATTAACTCTGGCAAGTATGAGCCAGCTCACAGAAATTTTAAGTGAGATCAAAAAAGACGACTCTCTTAAGGGTGCAATTTTAACTTCAGAAAATCCAAAATTTTTTTCAAACGGACTTGATGCAGAAACTTTAATAAACACTCCTGAAGATGAATTAGTGGAAGCTGTGGGTGGAATTTGTATTCTATTTGGTCATATGCTTCGTTTTGATAAACCTCTTGTGGCTGAAGTAACTGGCCATGCAATGGGTGGTGGAGCTGTTATGACAATGGCTTGTGATTATAAATATATGCTTTCGACTGGTTGTAGAATTTCATTTACTGAAATTGGTTTTGGGTTACCATTACCTGGAATGTTTGTTCAAAAAATTCAAGACGCTGTAAATCCAACCAAAGTAAATGAAATTTGTATGGAAGCGACTGCATACAAAGGTCCTGAAGCAAAAGAAGTTGGTATGATTGATGAAGTTGCTTCAACCAAAGAAGAGCTACGTAAACTCAGCACAAAAAGATTAGAATCTGTTTTTAAATTTCCACTTTCAGCAGTTCGATTTACAAAAGAAAATATCAATCGTTCTGCATTAAAAGACTTTGATATTCATATAAAAAATTCTAGAGATTGGTTAAGCGTTCCAGATATTCGATACAATATGCTTGAAGCAATGAAATCACTAAAAGAAAAAAGAAGACCAGTATTCAAATGAAAAAAATTTTTGAACTAAATTCTAAAACTCCTAAATGGATGCAAATAGTTTTAAAAATTGCTGGTGTTTACAATTTGATTTGGGGAGCTTGGGTCATTTTATTTCCAAAACATTTTTTTCAAATTACTGGAATGGAAATGATTAACCATCTTGTTATTTGGCAAGGAATGGGAATGGTGATTGGCGTTTATGGAATTGCCTATTACCTCGCAAGTTTTCATCCTTTAAGACATTGGATTATTATTTTTGTTGGATTACTTGGAAAAATTTTTGGTCCAATTGGTTTTATAATAAATTATCTTCAGGGAAATATTCCAATTGGTTTTGGTTATACTTTATTCACAAATGATTTTTTATGGTGGATTCCATTTATTTTGATTTTAAAAGAAGTTCATTTTAAATACAATTGGAAACTGTACAATAAAAAGGAAGCTAAGTGAGTGAAATAAAATTTCCAAAAGATTTTATTTTTGGAACAGCAACTGCTTCTTACCAAATTGAAGGTGCAATTTCTAGTGATGGAAAAGGTCCATCTATTTGGGATGAATTTGTAACTAGAAAAGGCAAGATCAAAAATAACGATACTGGTGAAATTGCATGTGATCATTATAACAAAATGGAAGACGATGTCAGGCTGATGTCTGAGCTTTCTTACCAAGCTTATCGTTTTTCTATTTCATGGCCTAGAATATTTCCAAATGGAAAAAAAATTTTAAACCAAAAAGGTTTAGATTTTTATGATCGATTAGTTGATATTTTACTTAGAAAAAAAATTAAACCATTTGTAACATTATATCATTGGGATTTACCTTTGGCTCTTGAAAAAGAAGGCGGCTGGTTAAATCGTGACACTGCTAAATATTTTGGAGATTATTCAAATGTTGTTATAGAAAAACTTGGTGACCGAGTTTCCAACTGGATTACATTAAACGAGCCTTGGATTGTTATGGCATGTGGGTATTTATTAAAAGTTTTTCCACCTGCCTTTTTTAAACCATTTTCATCTATGAAAGTTGCACATAATCTTTTACTTGCCCATGGTTTTGGTGTTAAAGCTGTTCGCGAAAATTCCAAAAATTCCTTGGTGGGAATCACAAATGCAATGATGCCAGTTTATTCCAATCGAATGGATAAATATGATAAGTCCACAAAACGTGCAGATGCAATTGTAAACAAACTTTGGTTAGACCCAATTTTAAAAGGTGAATATCCTGAAGAAATTAGAAACGAAGTATATCGCCAAAATAAAAAAAATATTCAGGATGATGATTTAAAATTTATTTCACAAAAAGTTGATTTTGTGGGAATAAATAATTATTCTCGCTTAATTGTAAAACCAGTTCCATTTCCGTTTTATAATTTTAGACCAGTGAATCCAAAACATCCTGGTGTGGAATTTACAAGTATGGGTTGGGAAGTTTTTCCTCAAGGGATTTATGAACTTCTAAAACGAATCAAAATTGAATATGGAAACATTCCTTGTTATATCACTGAAAATGGTGTGGCTTATAATGAAAATTTAGAACAAGGAAAATTAGAAGATCATAATCGAATTAAATTTTTAAAAGATTATTTATTTCAAGTTCACAAAGCGATTGTAGAAGGTGTAAACATTAAAGGATATTTTGTTTGGACTTTTATGGATAATTTTGAATGGGCAGAAGGATTTGCTAAAACTTTTGGTCTTGTTCATATAGACCGAAATACTTTAAAACGAACTCCAAAACTCTCCGCTGAATGGTATTCCAATCTTTGTAAAAAAAATTCATTTAATTATTTAGATGAATAAAAAAATTATTTTATTTGATGGAGTTTGTAATTTATGTAACTCCACAGTTAATTTTATAATTGAATATGATAAAAATGATTTTTTCCGATTTGCTGCTTTACAATCAGAACAAGGAAAAAAATTCCAAACTAAATTTGGTCTAAATCCAAAAGAATTAAACTCAGTAATTTTAATTGATGAAGATAAAATTTATTTTAAGTCAGATGCAGTTTTAAAAATTTCAGATGAACTTGGATTTCCTTTTAACTCATTAAATTGGTTTTCGTTTTTACCAAAAATTTTTAAAACATGGGTTTATGATTTAGTGGCTAAGAATCGTTATGCGATATTTGGAAAAAAAGATGTTTGTAGAATTCCAACACCTGAGCTTAGAAGTAAATTTTTGGAATGAAGTTTTTAACTTATTTAAATTTTTTTTAAATAAAGTTGACAACATTCTCCTGATTAATTCCAAACTATATTTAAAGAGAATGACATTGAAACAAAATTTAATTGGACTCAATTTAGGAGATTTAGAAAAGATTGTAATTGAATTTTCTGAACCAAAATTTAGAGCAAAACAAATTTTTGAAGGTTTGTATCAAAAAAGATATTCCAAGCTAGAACAATTTTCCAATTTATCTAAAAAATTTTTATCAGAGCTTTCTGAAAATTATGAAATTAAATTTTTAGAAGTGAACAAACATTTAAAATCTAAAGACGGTACGGAAAAATTTACTTTTTTTGTTGGTGAAGAAAAAGAAGTGGAAGCAGTTTGGATTCCTGTTGGTGATGAAGAAAGAAAAACAATTTGTATTTCTTCTCAAGTTGGTTGTACACTTTCTTGTGCATTTTGTGCAACAGGCAGACTTGACTTTAAAGGTAATTTAAAACCATCAGAAATTATTGGACAAGTTTTAAAAGTAGAAGAACTCGTTTCAGATAAAGCAACCAATATTGTATTTATGGGAATGGGTGAGCCAATGCATAATTATAATTCTGTAATCAAGTCTGCTCATATTTTACATGATAAAGATGCATTTAATCTTGGAGCAAAAAGAATTACAATTTCTACTGCTGGAGTTGTTACAGGAATTGAAAAATTTATTGAAAATAAAGAACCGTTTAACTTTGCTATATCGCTAAATCATTCTGATAAAGAAAAAAGAAAAACTATTATGAATGTGGATGAAAAATTTCCATTAGAAACTCTACTACTTGCAGCTAGAAATTTTACAAAAACATTGGGTAGAAAAATTACATTTGAATATGTAATGATTCCTGAAATAAATATGGGTACTGAAAACGCAAAAAAATTAGTTAAGATTGCTCGTTCAGTAAATTGTAAAATTAATTTGATTCCAGTTAATACAGATTTTCATGGATGGAGAAGACCCACAGATGAAGAAGTAGAAATTTTTAAATCTCAAATCAAAGAATCAAATGTTCCTATTATGAACAGACGTTCCCCTGGAAAAGAAATAAATGGTGCATGTGGTATGCTTGCTCTTTCATAAATTTTTCTTAAAATTTTAAGATGAATCTTAACAATCATTTTCAAATTGAATAGAATTAAAAATGAAGAAATTAAGATTTCTTAAATTTTTTACTTCTTGAAAACTTATTCTAAACTTAGAAGAAAATTAACAAAAAAATGTATAAGAATTTTTATATTTCAAAGAAAGGTTTTTATCCACTTCAATTCAGTCTAATTCATAACTTGTATTTTTTATTTATAATATTTTTTTCATTTAGTTTATTTTCTGAATCAAAAACTGCTTCAAAAATAGAACCAAAATCTGAATCCAAAACAAAACTTCCATTTGAAATAGATCCATCCAAAAAAATGGATGAGGAAGAATTAGAATCAAAAAAAGAAGGATCATTTATAACAGGTCTTCCTTCCATTAGCTCAGATCCAATAACAGGAATTTGGTATGGTGGAAGTGGATACTTTATTGAAAATGGAAAAAAATCAAATCCCCTTTTTGCATACCAACCATATGTATATCGAGTATCAGTTGATGCTTACCAATCTTCCACTGCTGCAAAATTTTATGGAGCAGGAGTTGATCTCCCATATTTCAAAAACTCCCCTTATCGCATAAATATTTATGGAGCATATGATAGAAATTTAAAAACTCAATATTTTGGTGTGGGTGAAGAAACCCTACAACCACTTTCTCATTATCCAAGAAATGACAACACACAAGAAAGAATTAATAATTCCAATTTTGACGAAAGAGACCATGCTTTATCGTTTAGAAGAAAAGGCAGAAGAGGCTCTGAACTTCCAATTGTAACAGATAAATTTTATAATGAATACCAAGCTGAACAATCAAGTTTTACATCATCAGTAGATAGAACATTTTGGGGAAAGTTTCGATTTGCTCTTGGGCTTGATATTTTTAAAACAGTAATTCGTAGATATGATAATGTTTGGACAAAAGCAAAAGATCCATTTTTCGGTGAAACAAATTTTCCGTTAATCAATGTTGATGTACCAACACCAAACGGTACAACAAAATTAACTGAAGATGTTGAAGCAAAAAAAATAGTTGGGTTAAATGGCGGTTATACGAACTTTTTAAAAATTGGTTTAGCATATGATACCAGAGATTTTGAACCCAATCCAAGAAGAGGTATTTTTGCTGAAATTAATTTTATCAAGGTTGCTAAAGCTCTAGGATCAGATTATGAATACCAAAGAAGTTTTGCACATTTAAAAACATTTAATCAAATTTTTCCAAAATACTTTCAGGAATTAGTTTTTGCAACTAGACTTGGTCTTTCAAGAGTAACTGGGGAAGTTCCATTTTTTCACTATAGATACATTTGGAGTTTAGACGGACCAATTCTCGCACTTGGTGGAGATGCTACCACTAAAGGATATAAACAAGATCGGTTCGTGGGATCTGTAACAGGTTTTGGGAATATGGAACTTAGATGGAGATTTGCAAATTGGAATTATAAAGAAGAAAGTTTTGCTTTTCAATTGGTTCCTGCTTTTTCACTTGGAAGAGTCTGGGATAAAATTGAAAGATTAAATCTTCAGGGTTACAAATACTCTTATATCTGGGGATTAAGAATTATTTGGAACCAATCAACTGTTATTTCATTTGACTATGCTTGGTCTAGAGAAGATAGACAATTCTTTTTAAACTTAGAACATAATTTTTGATTTGCTTTGAAAATGAATTTAGAATTGAATATGAAATATTAATATTGGGGTGAGTTTTTGCTTCGCAAAAAACGGGCTTTACACTCTGGTCAAAAATTTGTGTTCACAAATTTTTGACCCCGTTACAATCCCTCTCACTAGAATTTAAAAAATATTACTTTCTTTGAAATACTATCGTTTGTTAATAGTATTGTGAAACATAAGTATTAAAGCTTTTTTGAAATTTAAACTAACTTTAAAGCCATAGTTTATTTTAATTCTCGAATCAATTTTTCAGATTCTAGCAAAAGGGATTGAAGTGTTTCTCAAAACTAAGTTATCCACTGCCTTAGTTTTGAGAAGTAACGTAAAGCCCGGTTTTTTCTCACATAAGAAAATCAATATCATCATTTAATCAAAGTTAGGTGAGAAAAAATTTGCCCAAATAAAAACTACTTCATTGAGTTAAGCCCAAAATGGTTTCCTTCACTGTCTTCACATAAAGATACAAAACCAAAATCACCAATTGAAAATTTTGGTCTGAGAATTTTTCCACCAGCTTTAATAACCCTTGATTCTTCTACAGCAACATCTTCAACGCTAAAATAAACCATTGTGCCACCTACTCCCGGTTTTGAATAATTAGATTTTACTAAAGCACCAGTTGCTCCATAGGCTTTCATATCACCAGAAAAACTCATCATTTCAGTTTCACCAGTTGGGTCTGGCATTTTTTCCAATTTTTGTTTTAACACAGTTTCATAAAAAGTTTTAGCTCTTTTCATGTCGTTTACATAGATATCGAACCATCCAATTGCATTTGGTTTAGTCATATATAGTCTCCTCACTATTAAATAGTATGACCAATATTAGAAGGACTTATAAAATCGTATTGTAGATATCAGACATCAAATTTATTGTAGTATGTATTTGGAGTGTAACCTGTAATTTTTTTAAATGAATGTATAAAATGTGATTGGTCAGAAAATGAAGCAAGATATTGACCTTTAAAAGAATGTTGTAAGCGTAAAACTTTTAAAAAATCATGAGGAGAAAATCCAATCATTTTCTTTAATGTTCTTTGTAATTGTCTAGGAGATAAATCAACAATGGAAGCCATATCTTCAACAGTATTAATTTCATCGATATTAGAAAGAATTTTTTCGGAAACAATATTTGACTCTATAAATTTTTCTTTTATAAACCATTTTACTAATTCTGAATACACAGATTGTTGATTCATAAAATCCAGAGTTCTCAATTTGATTGCTGTATCGACTAACGGTAATTTACCTCTGTAAGGAGTTCCAACATAAGTATCAATAATTTCTTTTTTATCACCCTGCCAGACACCTGGTAAAAATTGAATCCCTGAGAAATGAAAAGACTTTCCCAAATTCAAAATTTCATAATTTGTATGTAAAGCAGTTACGCCTGCAATTCTAGTATCTGTCAAATTGAATAAAATATTCACACATGCATCTGGGATAACATGTAAAAAAAAGTTTTCTTTTAAAATTGAATTTGTTTTTAATTCCCAAAAACTATGAACATATTTTGAAAATTCATATGCAGGTTTTGATTCAAGATAAATGACTTCTGTAAAAGTTTTTTCAATTCCATCTTTAACAGGATTGTACATTTTTTTGCTCACCTAGTAGTAAGATTCTCAATTATAATATTCAAATTGGTTGAAATTGAAATTTTAGTCTATTAAAAAACTTTTTTTGACTTCTTAAAAATTTTAAATCTATTGGATTTAAAAAAAATACTTTTATTTATACTGATTGGCAAAAATAATTATTCATTCTAATCAACAAAATTCAATCTGGACTTCAACAAGCCAAAAGTAATGGGTAATTACTTTTGGCAGTTGGTATTTTATTTAAAAAAATATTGACCAGAGTTTGAATCCCTTTCGTGAATGCCAAAAAATTATTTCAAACTAGATTTTACTGAATTCAAAATTCTTTCAGACCAAGCTCCACCTTTTCTAACATAAACAGCTGGTGTTCCAATTGGTGCATTTACTTCTTTAAACACTCCACCATTTACAGTTTCACCAGTTAATAGATGAATCCATTCTCCAGCAGGAAAATATCCCTCAACTGTGTCGTCTCCAGATTTAACAACAGGCAACATAAGCACATCAGCACCAAGCATAAACTGAAATTTTAAATTGTAGGTGTTGGAGTCTTGCGGATAATTGAGGTAAGTCGCTCTCACAAATGGATAACCTTTTGTTTTTGCTTCTGTCATTAATGACTTCAAATAATCTTTAAGAGCAAAATGAATTTTTCCAAACTTAGCAAAAAATTTAATTGTTTCTTCATCAGTATAAGCTTGCACATTTGGTTTTGGTTTGTTTCCTTCATGTGTTCTATAAATTGGTGTGAACGCATTCATTTCAATCCAACGAAGAAGAGTTTCTTTTGTACGTTTGTATTTTCCCATCATCGCAGGATTTAAAATTGTAGTGTATCCACCGATGTCTGAATGATTAATTGCAAGTCCAGAAATTCCAGAACTAGTTAAACCCACAACAGTTGAAGCAAGTCCATCTTGTTCTTGCAAAGTAACCATTTGGTCACCAGCCCAAAATGCTGTAGAATATTTATTTGAATTTGTGTAACCTGCTCTTGAGAAGAATACAATTTGGCCTTCTTTTTTTGCTTCCTGAATTGCTTCTCTATTTAGTCTCGCCCATTCTACTGGATATTTGTTGTGATAAGATTTTCCTGTTTCACCGTTAAACATTTTTGCGTCATACGGAAGCCATTCACCAAAATCAGCCATCCAACCAGATAGTCCAATATCGATCATATTTTTTTTGATAATATCTTTTGTCCATTTGAATGCATCAGGATTTGAAAGATCAATTAAGTATGCTGGAAAACCAACAGTTCTAATTCTATAATCGTTACCTTCAGAATTTTTTACAAGATAACCTTTAAGTTTTGCTTCTTCTAATTGTGGATTTTTAAATTTATCATCTTTTAGTTTTTCATTTGTGTCTGCTAAAAATGAATTGATATAACCAAGAACTTTTATATTTCTTTTGTTCATTTTTGCAATGAATGATTTTAAATCCACATACATTTCATCATCAGCATACCATCTCCACTTTAATTGGTCACCAAATCCTGTGATTCTTCTTCCACACCAATCTTGAATCCAAAGTGCTGAAATTGGATTTCCAACTTTTTCTGCGTCATCAATAATTTTTTCTAACTTCTCATATTTTTTTAATTCTTTGCCGTTAAATGCAGGAACAGAAATTTCTCCACCTTGTGCACCAAACCAAGTTCCATAAGCCCAATCTGGAAGTTCTGGATTTCTTCCAGTTTTTGCAGTGTACAGTTCAATTAATTCGTATGGATTTGAACCTTGCCAAATAGTTCCTTTTAATCCATTTTCCCAAAAACTAACTTTGACAGAATCTTCTTCTTGAAAATCAAATTTGGAATAAGTTGTGTTATCAAATAAAACAGAAATATTTTTTGTAGAAATATAATGTGGAATTGGTGCATAAGATGTGTATTCATTTCCACCAGCACCTTCAGTTAAATTTGCTCCAAATGTAATTGGTTGATCTCCTCTACCAATTCCTTGTTCTTCAGTAAATAAAAATGGATTTGTGCCTTTTAAATTTGCATGTGTAAATTGTTCACCTAGTCCAAAAAATTGTTCTGATTTTTCTGAGCCAAATAAAATACTTGAGCGATTGATATTTTTATTTGAAAAACTTAGTTGGAAATTAATTTCTTTTGGAGAAATAAAATTAATTTTTAAAGTATAATTTGTATTACATTCTCCACTAGAAAGACTTCCAGTAATTTCCATATCTTTTGCAGAAGATTTTACTTGTTCTACTTTTTGGGTATAACAACTTGAACCAATTGAATCTTTAAAATGATATGATGCTAAATTTTCTTTTACTTTTTCTTTTCCGATTGCTGCTAAAATAAATGCTTTGTCCATTGGAAATACCACAAATGGTTTATTTGCCAAACCCAAAATTTCTAATTTATTTCCTGCATGGTTAAAACCACTTCCTTGAAATTTTTTATCTAATTGAACTAGTTCACCTGATGTGCTGGCACAATAAACTAAGTTTAAAAATAAAATTGTACTTAAAACTTTTTTCATAAAAATCCTCGAATTGAATAAAAAATTAAAGGACAAAAAATTCAAGTACAATTATTATTTCAGAATTTAAGTAATGAATTTTCTTATTTATTTTTTTAGGGCAAATTTTTTGTGGAGCAATTTGAATAGGCTTTCAAAAAAGTCCTGAAATTGACTCTCCACAAAAAACCGAAGCTCTCAGCTTCTATCTCTTTTGCTTAGTATTGAAAAAATTAAAAGTTGTTAAAACATCGCAAAATAGCTTTGTATTTTATAAGTTTGAATTTAATTCTTTTATCAGAAGAAACTAAATCCTTGACAAAATGGATTTTTGAGAGAATCTTTCAATATGACTGAAATTAAACCTCATTCTATCAAATTTGATTTATCTCATTCTGAAAGTTTTTGGTACAAAGAAAATTTATTTATAAATCAAATTTTAAATTCATTTCATTTGCTTTTTCCAGCTACTGAAAATTTTTTTGTGGATACATTAAAAGAATCTTCCAAAAAAATTAATAATCAAAATTTAATAAATGAAATTAAAGGTTTTATTGGACAAGAAACAAAACACGCAAACGAGCACCAAAAAGTTTGGGAAGTTTTAAAAAAAGATTATAAGATAGATAGACTCATAGAAAGTTTTTCTTTTTTTGTAAAAAAAATAATCCAAAAAAATTTAAGTCTAGAATATTCATTAAGTTTGACTTCCGCATTAGAGCATTACACCACAATGCTTGCAAAACTTGCATCAAACGAAAATTTTTTTGATAAAGCTGATCCTGAAATAAAAAAAATTTATATTTGGCATATCAAAGAAGAATTAGATCATTCTGAGGTCGCATTTAAAGTGTTAAACGAAATGAATTCAGATTATTTTTTGAGAGCAAGCGGAATGTGTCTTGCAACAATTTTATTTTTTTCCATTTCAGGAACAACCATTTTTGTTTTATCAGTTCAAGATAAAAAAATATTTCAGATGGAATTTTATAAAGATATGTTTGAAGTATTTTTTGGAAAAAAATATAATTTATTTGAAAATGGATTAAATGAAATTAAAAAATATTTTGAAATTGGTTTTCATCCCAAAAGAGTGCAATACCAAGAAATTTAAAGGAAATATAAATGAGTTTTTTAAGAGATAGGAATGTTTTAATTACAGGTGCAACTGGTGGACTTGGAAAAGAAATGGTGAAACAATTTTTGGCTGAAGGATCAAATTTAATTTTAACTGATCTAGACGAAAAAACTTTATCTGGTTTAATAAATAGTTTAAATGAATCTGGGAAAGCAAAAGTTATTTTTCATTTTACATCTGATTTATCATCTAGAGAAGGATGTGAAAAAGTTTTTACAATTATCAAAGATAAAAAATTGAGTATTGATGTTCTAGTAAATAATGCCGGGGTTGCAAGCATTGGAACATTTATTTCAACTCCAGAAAATTTATGGGAGTTACAATATGCAGTAAATCTTTTGGCTCCTGTGAGACTCACAAAATTATTCCTTAGCGAAATGACTAAAACAAATTCTGGGCATATTGTAAATATTTGTTCTGTTGCTTCATTTGTTCCAGCTGTTGGACTTTCCACATATGCTTCTACTAAACATGGACTGAGAGCATTTGGTGAAGCTCTTCATGATGAGTTAAAAGATACCAAAATTAAAGTTACAAACTTATATCCTTTCTTTACAAAAACACCCATGATGGATTCACCTCAATTTGGGTTTAAAGAAAAAAAATTGATTCCAGATTTTATAATGTCCACTCCAGAAGATGTGATTCGAGATTTAATTTCAGGAATCAAATCTGATGAGCTTCATGTTTTTCCAGGACTCATATCCCGCACAACAGAGTTTATAAATCGTTTCATACCAGATGGAATCAAATTTTTTATACAGTATTTAAAATAATGGAAGAAAAAAAAAGAAAACCTAAAAAAGAGAAACTAGTTACAGCAAAGAAAAAAGTTTCTCATAAATTAAAATTAAGAAATACTAAAATTTCAGATTACGAAGAAATTTCAGATATTATGAATAAAGTTTATTCAAATGCTGGTGGAACTTGGACAAAAGAAGAATTTTTATCACAATTATTAAAATTTCCTGAAGGACAATTCTGTATTGAAGATAACGGAAAATTAGTTGCTGCAGTTGTAAGTATGGTTGTTAAATATGCAAATTACACTGATAAACATACTTATGATAAAATTACTTCAAAAGGTTATTTGACAAATCATGATCCTGATGGAGACACTTTGTATGGTGTAGACATGTTTGTAAATCCAGATTACCAAGGTTTACGACTCGGCAGAAGACTTTATGATGCAAGAAAAGAATTATGTGAGAAATTAAATCTCAGAAGAATTATTGTGGGCGGAAGAATTCCTGGTTACAAAAAATACTTTAACGAAATCACTCCTCAACAATATATCAATCAAGTTAAAGAAAAAGAAATTTTTGATAATGTACTCAGTTTTCAATTGGCAAATGGATTTCATGTGCGAAAAATCATGACTAATTATTTTCCAGAAGATGATGATTCCAAAACATATGCTACCCTTCTTGAGTGGATCAATATCTATTATGAAGAAAAAGAACAACTGATTGGTGGAAAAAAATCTATTGTTCGTGTGGGTGCTGTTCAGTGGCAAATGAGACTTGTGGAATCTTATCATGAATTTTTAAAACAAGTTGAATTTTTTGTGGACACAGTTGCAGGATACAAAGCTGATTTTGTTTTGTTTCCAGAATTTTTTAATGTTCCGCTAATGGCAAAATTTAATAAACAAAATCCAGGAGACGCAATCCGTTCACTTGCTGAGCATACAGAACAAATCAAAAATGAAATGTTACATTTTGCAGTTTCTTACAACATCAATATCATTGCAGGCTCTATGCCAGTTTATGATGGAGAAAAACTTTACAACGTTTCTTACCTTCTTCGAAGAGATGGGACTTGGGACGAACAATATAAAATTCATATCACTCCAAACGAGTCAGACTATTGGGGAGTGCAAGGTGGAAATAAACTCAAAATTTTTGAAACAGATATGGGTAAAATTGGAATCCTAATTTGTTTTGATGTAGAGTTTCCAGAGCTTCCAAGAATTTTAGCAGAACAAGAAATGGATATTTTATTTGTGCCGTTTTCCACTGATACAAAAAATGCATACCTTCGAGTGCGTCACACTGCTCAAGCTCGTGCAATTGAAAATGAATGTTATGTTGTGATTTCAGGGAGTGTTGGAAATTTACCAAATGTAGAGAACATGGATATTCAATATGCACAATCTGCAGTGTTTACTCCATCTGATTTTTCTTTTTCTCATGATGCAATTGCAGCTGAAGCAACACCGAATACAGAAATGACTTTGGTTGTGGATTTGGATTTGGATTTGTTAAAAGAGCAAAGAAGAATGGGATCTGTTAGAAATATGAATTCCAGAAGAAATGATCTTTATAAAATTGAATGGTTTGATAAATCACATTAGAGCAGTGAATAATTAAAAATGATACTAAAGGGGAAAGCCTTTCCCAACCACAGACCTATTCGAGTGACACAAGGAAACTAGAATGGAATTGGGGTTGAGGTCTAGGTTAGCTGCTTTAGGCGGGAGCCGTTAAAACGACCGCTTTTGAAATTAAGTTCATATGAAACTACTTCAAAGCTATGCTTTTACGCTACCCCTTCTCTGAGTGAATTTAGAGTTTTGAATTGTTCGGGCTAAATTTTTTGATTCCTTTTCAAAATAATCGAATTTGATGTTTTTTTAGATTTTACAAAAAAACGTTGCATTATTTAATTTGATTTTTAAACTGAAAAAAATTTCTTTCCAATTAAAAATTATTGAGAGTGTTTATGGATTTAAAAAAGTTCCACAGTCCCAAAATTCGATCTTTATTCCCAAATTTCAGAATTCTGCTTTGTGTATTCTTTTTTCTTAAATGTGTTCCTGATTTAAAAATAGATAAAATTTGTGATACAAATGACCCAGCTAAATTTTTAAGAGAAGCATTTGCTTTTAGAACATCTACCAATCAAGAATTTTATTGTAATTTAAGAATCAGAGATAGAATAAATTCTTCAGTTATGAGAACAGGAACTGGAACTGGGACAGGTGTTGCAACTGGCACAGGAACAACTCCCATAGCTACAACCTTAACCTTCACAACTGAGCCAATTCCATTATTCAATTTTCCATTTAGACCAAGCGGTCAAGCTACGATGCCAATTATTGCAGATACAATTTGGACACCTGCTTTAATAACTGATTCTGCCACTTATACTGCAAATGTAAAATATAGAGTAGGTTCTATAAAATTTAATTTAACAACTAGTGACCAATCTGCAATTGTTACACTAAACGGTACAACAATTTCAAATCTTGCAAATATTCCAAACCAAACTTTAAATATAGGTGCAAATACATTTACATTTATTGCAACTAGTTCGTCTGGAACAACTACCTAAAAAACATTTACAATTAGTCGTGCATCTCAGTTTGTATTTTCTTCAAGTAACGATGGAAATATTAATAGATATAAATTAAATGAATCAAATAATACTTTAGAACCTTTAACTCCAGTAAGCTCAGGATTTGTAAATGGTTTAAAAGCATTTGCAATTGATGCTTTTGAGATTATTTATTAGTTGGACCTGATATAATTGCAACAAATCAATTTAAAGTTTTTAAAATAAATTTTATGACTGGAGATTTAACAGGTTTAAATAACAATAATGTATTTACAGCTGGATTTGGGGCTGCAGGTGGATTGCTTGCAGTCGCTGACAAAGTTGGAAAAGCAATTTATCTAAATGGTAATAATGATTCTATTCAACCTATTTTTATTAATAGACAAAATGATAACATCAGTTTAGGAACTATTGTTTCGGGTGTGAGTGGTCCAAGAGAGATGCAAATTAGCCCTGATAATAATTCTCTAATAGTTGGTTTACTCTCCTCAACTTTAAATTATTATTCTATCAATTCAGATGGAAATTTAACTGCACCAGTAACTATTACCCCGGGTGTAGGAAATATGGGAACAGTGGCTTTTCATCCTGATGGAACAAAATTATTTATTGCAGGGGTTAATGGTAAAAGGTATGGTGCTAGAAGTTTAACATCACCTTTTACAGTTTCTGGAATTAGCGTTATGCCAGCAGCATTAGGAGGTGTTCCAGCAGGAAATATTTGTTCAAGTAATGCTATATTTCTATATAGTGCTAATTATTCAAATAATGGACAATTTGTAATTTTTGCTTGTGAATCTGACAAAAGAATTTATTCAATTGCAATCAATCAAACTACTGGAGATGGAACTTCGATCATTACAAATCTAGATAGAACTATTCCTAATAATGGATTGAATAATATAGATAAGGATTTAACAAATCGTTATTTTGTTTCAACTCGCTTTACTCTATCAACAAATTCACTTGAATTAAATTCTATTTCCCCAACAGGAGCTTTAGCTTTTATACAAGCTTATAACACAAGTTCAGATCCATCAATATTTAGAACTATCAAGTTTTTGTATTGAGTGAAATTTTTCTACACCATGCGAAAGGGATTGAAGAGAAAGTCAAAAAAAATTTTCATAATTTTTTTTGACTGAAACGAAAAGCCCGGTTTTTCCCTTTTGAATTAAAAATGTTGAACTAAGAATTAAAAATGTAAAATTTTTTAATTTACTTAGAGCATTCTTAATTCAACATTCCATAACCGAGCTGTGGGAAAAATTCGCCCAA
>JAAFIR010000068.1 GCA_013297885.1 Leptospirales bacterium
TTGTAAAATGAACTTGTTTGCTTTGAGAAATTTTTCTGTATTCAGAAACTTTTTTGTATTCTAAAATCGAATAGTTATGCAAAATTTTTTGGTTGTTCAATTTTTCAGAATTATAATTAAAAAAAAATCCTAAATTTGCAAAAAAATATTAGTTGAATATGACTTTTGCCCTAGACTATTTATATGAACACTTCTAAACTTATCTACGATCAGCATTTTCAGAATGATTTTAACACCAAGATTTTATCTGATGGTGAAAAAATTAGCCAAATCACAAGATCCACAATTCTTGTGCCAGAATTTTTATACGAATTTTTTTTGATTCACGGTTCAAAAAAGAAATCTCGTGAATATTTCAAAGAGCTTCTTCGCCGTTATCGATACATTTTGTATCACGATAAGGCTGAATTTTCAGGCGATTTTAATACTTCTTACCAAGATGAAGGGCAAAATTTGCAAGCCAAAACAATTTCTTTGGAATGTGAAACTTGGGCTGAAATTAAAACTCTCAAGCAAATTACAAATTGGTCTTGTTGTAAACTTATGACTTATTTTTTGTATTTGGACTTTCTTGGAGTGGCTGAAAATATGCCTGAAGAATTTGGCAACTTCATAACTCCTGAAACTGCCAAGTTTTTTTTATGTAGTAAGGTCTATTTTAACACAAAAACTTGGACGTATCATCGAAGATTTTATTATCGTAGGTTTGACTTTCATGATAAGGAAGAATCAGTTTTGAATAACTGAAATTTTTTTTAATCTGAAAAATTTTTCTGAAATCGACAGAACTTTGAGAAACGAATAGTTATTCAGATTTCGGTCAGTTTTTTCGACACAGAAAGATTATTCGAAACAAAACAAGTTTTTCAAAGCAAATAAGTCAATTATAAGCAGAAAAGTTTCTCAACAAGAGGCAATTTTTCCTAACTCTACAAAATCCCACAATACAAACATGTCTTAGCAATGTAAAAAAGTTTATAAATTCTACTTTTTTAGGAAAAAGCCTTCCAATAAAATTCAAATTCTGCATAACTATTTGGATTTAGTTAGGTTCTTCAACACAAAAAGGTTTTTAGATACTGAAAATTAATTAAATACTATCCAATTTTTCAACTCAAGAGTTAGGGATTGAAGCGTTTCTTTTATAAACATGAGACCTATGTCTCAAGTTTATAAAAGAAGTAGCGAAAAGCCCGACCATTCAGAGGACTTTTTATTCCTCTGAATGGGAACTCCCAAAACTTTTGCATAACTATCTATTTTTCAATTAAAGGGAGGGGTAATGTCCTCTTCTTTAATAGTGGACAAAATTTCATCAGTTAACTCAGTCAGTTTTACAATGCGATTTGCTTGTAAAGAATAAGATTTTTCAAATAAATTTCTAGCGAGTCTTCCATTTCCAAACTTATCATCTCGTGATTCATACATCGTTTTAAAAATCGATTCTAGTTTTATCTTTGCTTTTTCGGATAATTTCATTTGGCATTTGTTTGCATGTTTTTCAAAAATTAAAATTAGTTCTTCAGGAGAATAATCTGGAAAATCGATGTAACGAGTAAATCTAGATTCAAGCCCAGGATTTTGTTCAATAAAAAATTCCATGTTCTCAGTATAACCAGCCACAATAACAATAAAATTATTTCGATTATCTTCCATAAATTTTAATAAAGTTTCAATTGCTTCTTTACCAAAATCGTTTTCAGTTCCGCTTGCCAAAGAATAAGCCTCATCAATAAACAGTACACCACCTAAAGCAGATTTACATACCTCTAAAGTTTTTGTAGCAGTTTGACCCACAAATCCAGCAACTAGAGAAGATCTATCTGTTTCTACAAAAGCAGATTTTTTTGAAATTCCTAAAGAGTAAAAAATTTTAGCAAGCAGTCTTGCAATTGTAGTTTTTCCAGTTCCGGGATTTCCAGTAAAAACTAAATGTAGAGATTTATCTGGCACAGGAAGAGATTTTTCTTTTCGTATTAGTTCTATTTTTAATAAATTTACCAAATTTTCAATTTCAGCTTTTACGGATTTTAAACCAATATAAGAATTTAATTCTTTTAATAAATCTTCAATTGGAATTTTCGGTTCAATGATTTCAGGTTTGATTTCTTCTTTTTTGGTTTCTGATTTTTCAAAATTTGGTTTTTTATTTTTCTCGTCTGGTTTAAATAATCTTAGGTACATTTCTTCTAATTCATCGATAAAAGATTTTCTTTTAAAATTCGATTTAGAAATTTTTGGATTTTGTAATACTTGGATATAATGATTTAAAAATTCTTCTTCTAGTTTAGTAATTTCTCCATCAGATTTTAGAATCAAATTTGCCACTTGCAAGAGGTAATTTGTTGTTAAACGATATTTGTCAGTTTGAAAATAAGTATCATACTGAATTGCTATATTTAAAAGAGTTGGAAAATCTATTTTTTTAGATTTTAAATCTTCATATTCAGATTTATTTTTTTCCAAATAATTTTTGATCATCTCAATAATACTAGCTTCAGTGAACTCATGATTTTTAAAAATAAAATTAAATAATTCTTTGGTAAAACTCAAAGACGCAGAAGAATTTTTTTCATGAATATAAAAATACGCCAGAACTCTAATAATTTCAGCAGCAAGTAATTTATCTGCAACCAAAAATTCATGATCGTTTTTTGCTTTAAAATGAATTAAACATTCTTTAATTTCATTCATTAGAGTTGTTGCAAAATAACAAATCGTCTTAAAAAAAACTTGTACAAAAACAGTAGAATAATTTATTTTCCATATGAAAGATATAGAAAAGATTTTAAAAAAGAAAAGGTTATGTCTTGCGTTGA
>JAAFIR010000012.1 GCA_013297885.1 Leptospirales bacterium
ATGCGATAGAGATACAAAATGTCCTGAAAGGAGTCTCAAGCCCGAAGGGTGCTGAGACCTAGCATTTTGTAGCTCGGGTCATTTTTGAGGATGTCTTTTAAAATCCTCTAAAATGACATCGCCCAACAATTGTTCTATAAAATTTATTCCCAATTTTTCATTTTATTTCTTAAATCGTAAATCCATTTTAATATAATTTCTTTTTTTAAATTGTAATAAATTAAACTAAAAATAATTAGTAGTCCAAAAACTGTTAGTAAAATAAAACCAAAAAGTTCATTTCGTAAACCTTCCTGCAAAAGATTAACAATTAGATTTAATAAAAAGAAAAACGAACCTTTAAACACGTACGCTTTGATATGAAAAAACATTCCGAATAAAATTCCAACTAAACAAATCAGTCCAAATAAAATTGTAAAATATGCGTCATCACCTCTACCAATTTCAAAACAAATTAAATAAGCTGAAGGCAAATACAAAAATAGTCCACCGACGATTCGCAAAATAGAAATACTTTGTTTGTTTAAATTTTTTGAGTAGATATGACTTAAACTCAAAAGAAACATTCCGATTAAAGTAGAATAAATTTCAATTCCTGTGACACCTTTCATTTTGAAAAAATCGTTTAATCCAAATGCTACAAAAAAACTGGATAGCACAAAATGAATTTTATGGTTGGAGCTTTTTCCAAGTCCATAAAAAATTGCACTAAATAAAAAATTATTAATTAGATCTTGATAAGTAGGTTGAAATCCAATTGAAAATTTATAAATCAAAATTGTAATTGAAAGAAATTTTGAAGTAGCTTCTGTTATGATCGGAAGTTTTTTTTTCTCTGCAAAATGATTAATCCCAATAATTAAAAATCCGTACAATACAAATAAAATATTTTCTACTTGAATTGAAATGGAATTTGGAAGAATAGATTTAATTATAAAATACAAAGCAAGTACCGAAGCTTGGATTATGTAAACTGATTTTAAAGTCAGATTTTTAAAACTTTCTATAAAACTAATTATCAAAATGATTAGGATTGCAACAAATTGAAATAGATTTGAAAATGGTAAAATTTGAATATTTAGATAAATGGAAATCAACGTAAAAAATCCTGTCATCACAAAACAAATTTCTTTTGTGAATAAATAAGACTGAATTAATTTTTCATCTCTTGATTCAAAACTAAAAAAATAAAATGCAGCAGAAAATAATGCAAAGTTCAAAGTATAATATGGAATAAAACCTGAAAAATAAATTTGGTAAATATCTAAATTTAATAAAAATAATTTTGTGAAACTTGGAATAAAAAGAAAAGACCCAGTTAAAATTAGAATTAAAGCAGTTGTAAAATATTTTTGATCTTTATATTTTTTAGTAAAATGAAATATAATAAAATAATAAATCGAAAATAAAATAAGTGAAATGGAAACAGTAAAATGATTTAACCAAAAACCTGAAATTCCAATCAAAAAAGCTTGGAAGATCGAAAAAATCAAATTAAACGGATTGATTTCTAATCTAGTTGTAAATGAAAAAATAACTCCAAGACTTAAATAAACTAAAATTGGATATTTTCCGTATTCTAAATAGTATTCCAATTCATAATTTTTGGTTTTGGAAATTTTATAAACCAGGAATAATTGAATTAGCCCAAGTAAACTAAAACTGAAACCAGACCAAATTGGAAAAATTTCAAATCTTGAAATCAATTGAATTAAAATTGGTATTACAGATAAAATAAAAAGTAATACAGTATTAAATCTAATTTTTAAATTCAGTAAAATTACTGAAATCGAAAAAATAGTAATATAAACTAAATCCAATTTTTGTATTAAAAAATTTAAATAGAGTATGAAAAAACAAATCAGTACAATTGTGAAAAAAGAACTAGATACAAATTGAATTTGAAAATTTTTAAATAAAGCAAATTCAAAAATTTCTTTGCTTAGTTTAAATCTAGTCAATGAAAATAAAATAGAATAAATTAGAAATATCGCCGTAATTCCAATTAAAAAACGATTTAAAATATAAAAACTATCATAATAATCTTGTTCAAAATAATAATTGGAATCTAAAAAATTACTTGTATCTATTTTTCCTTCAACAAGTTTTGGATACCAAAAATTTGTATCTTGAAATCTAGTGAGTTCAACTCCGAATAGATTAAATTGAATGAATGTAAACAAAATAAAAAATGCAAAAAATAAATTTGAAATTAAAAAACCAATATCTTGTTTTAAAACTTTGAAATAAAAATAAATTCCAACTGAAATAGCTAAAAACAAAACTGGTGGAACTAAATAAAAAAATCTGATAAATCCTTTAAAATCTAATAGTTTAAAAAATAATACAAAACTTAAAATTAAAATAATTTGTAGTGGAACATGAAAATAGTATTTTTCGTTTCCTTCATTTTTGAGATAAGTTGAAATTTTAAGTCCATATTTTTGGAATGCAAGAACTAAAAGATAAAGTCCAATAATTGCAAAAGAATAATTTAGTCCAACATTTCTTGGTTCAAGTGGTCTTCCAAGGCGATTCGTGATTAAACCAAGTCCCAAAAATAAAAACACTAAAATCAAAGTGAACACAGATCCGCGAAGTTTTGTTAAAGTTGGAAGTCGCTTAACAAACAAAATCAAAAACAAAACTGAAATACTAAGCCAAGAAAAAATAATGTAAATTCTATCAGGATGATTTGGAATGATTGCCCAAGAAAAATAATTGTATATTGCAAAAAATAAAAATAGAAATCCATTTAACACAATTGATTTGTTAAATAAATTAAAACCTTCATCATAAAAAGGAAATTGAAATATTCCAAAAAAATACCTAGACTCTGAGTCTGATTTTGTAATTGGTAAAATTAAAGAAAGCAATATTAGAAACACTGAGCTAATTGAATAGAATATAATTTTGAAGCTAATGGGATGAAAACTAGAATAAAGAAAAAAAATTTTTTCAATTCCAAAAAATAAAACCAATACTGCAAAAAATCCTGTGAGAACAGTTTTATCTTCAAAACTTCTGATGAAGAAAAATAAAATCGAAATTGTTGTGAGTAAAATGCTTAGTGGATTGTTTAAATCAAAACTTGAAAATGAAATAAATAATGAAAAAATGGAAAATAATAATGATACTTCCACAAATGGTTCCAATTTTTCATTTGATTTAAATCTTTCTAATGAGCCGATTGCATAATAAAATACAGAAGTTAGAATAAAAGTTATTTGAGGAAAAAAATTGGATATTACTGAATCTTCAAGCTCAGAAGTGAATGCTAATTTTAATAAAAAAAATAAAAGAAATGTATAACAAATAAATGAATTAAAAAAATGTACTAAGGATTTTTTATCAAAATACAAATGAAAAATGACTAATGTTGAAAATGAAGTCAAAATTATTGGGACAAGAATTTCCTCAGTAAATTTAAAATACAAATACAGGTTTACAAAATAACAAATTGCTATAGAATAAATTTTTAAAACTTTACTGAAATTTGGAAATTTATCTAGCTTCATTATGATGAATAAATAGGGAATACAAATTAAGAAAAATTCAATTCTTAAAGGTTTTAAATTTAAGTTTTGTAAAAGCAAAAAAGATGTAATAGTAACTAAAACCAAAAATGGATGAATGGTTTCTTTATAAATAGAGATTTTTCTAAAAAACAAATAACTTGTAATGAGTGGAATTGAAAAATAGATTAGTCTAGAAAAATTTAGAGCTTGGAAATCAAAATACAAATATTTTAAAGAAAGAACTGAAAGAACAAAACAAATTACTAAAAAAATCAATTCAAGATAAAATTTATTTTTTTCTTTTTCAAAATAAAAAATTAAACTTGTAAAAAATAAAACTACACTTAAATAAATTACTGCTAATTCATAACTACCTAGAATTAAATTTTCTGCTCTAGAACTAAATTTTAAATAAAATAAAATTACTAGAATTGCAAAAAAATAAATTCTATAAAATAAGTTAAAATTTTTAAATTCAAATTTTATAAGACCAGTGAAATGAAAAACAAAAACTCCTGAAATTAAAATTATTGGTGAATAAAAACTATCCAAAGCAAAAATGATTGTTTGAAGAATTAAAATTGGAATTAGAATTAAAAATAATGAAATTGCAGAAGCATTAAAAACACTCTCAATTTTAGTGAACAAGAAAAAATAAATCGGTAAAACTAAACTAAATACGATAAAAAAACTAAATGGATTTAATAAATACAAATTTCCTAGTAAAGAAAATGAAATCGGAAACAGTAAAATCGAAATATAAATTAAAGCTTTTGCAAGTAGTGGAGATTTTTTATTTAAAAATAATCCAAGAGTAGAAAATAAAAATTGGTATATGATAAATGCAAATGCCACTAAAATAATTTGATTGGACTGATTCAACACACGAAAAGCTTCTCTCACTCCAAAAATTGATCCTGCTAAAAGTAAACTAATTCCAAGTAACCAAAAAATATATTCGTTAAATAATGGTTTTATACTTTCTAAAAATAAATTTTTGGAATCACTGTTTGATTTAAAACTTCTAGCAAGCTCTTCAAAAATACTTGAACTTTTAAAATCAATTTCTTCTGGTTCTTCAGTTTTAAAAATTTCTTTTTTGAAATCAATATCTTGTTTTTTTGTAAATGGAGAAAATAACTCTTTTGAAAATTCACTGAGTGCAAATATTCCTGAATTTAAAAAAATTAATAAATCATCTAAGAATTCAGACTTAAATGGTTTTGGTTCAATTATATAATCTTGTTTTTCTTTTTCAATTAAAGAATCAATTTCTTTGAAGCTTTTTTCTGAAATTTTATTTTCAGTTTTCCATTTATCCAAAATTTTTTTAAATTGATAAAGTTTAGTAAGCATGTCTAATAGTTTAGTTTTGAATTTGAAAAATCAAGCCTAATTTTGTTTTCACTTGAATGGGCAAGTTTTTTGAAAAATCTGGAATTAATGATTCGATTTTTAATTTTATTTTTATTATTTAATATTCACCCAAATGAAAACCTCGATAAAAATTATCACTGGCCTGTGGATGCAGAAAAAATTGTTACAGGAAGTTTTGGGGAATTTAGATATTTTCATTTTCACATGGGTCAAGATTTTGCAACTGATTCCAAAAACGGTTTACCTATTTTTGCACTGACAGATTCCAAAGTTGTAAAAATCCAAAATTATCGTTATTCAATTGGAAATGCAATTGTATTAGAACATAAAGATGGTTTTTTTTCTAGATATGGACATTTGACTGATTTTCATGAAAAAGTTTGGGCTAGTATCAAAGACAAAAATATTTTAGAAAAACGAAAAAAAAGATTAGATTTTGAATACAGTCTCACCAAAGAAGAACAAGTTTATTTCGGGAAAGGGGAAATCATTGCTTATTCTGGTGAAACAGGAATTGGACCTTCGCATTTACATTTAGAAATTTTTAAAGATAATATTTATTACAATCCTAGCGATTTTGGTTTGAACTTAAATAAAACAGGTGATATAAAAATTTATTCTGTGGATTTAGTTCCTGAGGATAATCGAAGTTATGTGAACGGAAAAAATCAAACATATACTTTAAGATTTCAAAAAGATAATGAAAACAAATGGACTGCAATTCCAAAACAAAAACCAAAATTAAAAGGTAATATTTCAGTTAGCATTTCTGGAGCTGAGACTTCTGGACAGGGAAATAGAATTGGATTTCAAAAAATGAATTTGTTTTTGAATGAAAAAGAACTCCAAGAAATGAGTTTTTCTAAAATTTCAAATCTTCATACTCATCGTTCCAATTTTGTGATGGACAATTATAAAAGCAGAATGAATGGAAAACCGTTTAAATATTTCTTACATGCTAAAGAAGGAAATACTTTGCTTGGAACAAAATACAAAGATGCAGGTTTTGGAGTGATTAAAACTTCTGAGCTTTCAAATTTGCAAAACCAAATTCAAATCAAAATTACAGGTTTAAAAAATATTCATGAAATTGAAATTGATTTTGAAAAAGATGAAAAAGATTATCCAAATGCAGAAGAAAAAAAATTTAATATTTCTCCAGATAATTATTCTACAATTTCTAGTTTAGACAAAGAGTTTGAGTGTTTTTTTCCAGCTTATTCTGTTTTTACAAAAGAGAATTTTAAAATCTCTGAAGAAACAAATTTTCATTTTCCACAAGATATAAAATTAGAATCAGGGGTTTTTACTTTGTCACCAGATTACCGAGAATTTAATTTGGGTTATGATTTGTATCTCAAAACTAAAAAAGAAATTGATCCTGTGAAGTTTGGGCTATATCAAATTTTTAATAAAGGAAAAACGTTTCGTCATATTACTGGAACTTATATCAACTTAACAGAAAAATTTTTTAGAATCAGAACACGTTCAACTGGAACATATGCAATTCTCTCTGATTATTCAAAACCAAGTTTAAAAATTTATAGATACAATTCCAATCATAAATTTAAAAACTCTGATTTTAAATTGTACTTAATTGCATCAGATATTGGTTCTGGAATTTTTGAACCTAGTTTAAAAATTGAAGTAGATGGTGAAGAAGTTTATAATGACTTAAATCCTGAAACAGGTCTGAGAGAATTATTCTATCCCGAGAAATTAAAACAAATTGGAAAACATATTTTAAAAGCATCAGTGAGAGACAAATCAGGAAATGAATCAAGTCCTTTAGTGTTTGAATATGAAGTCTTTTAGCAAAAATGACAACTAAATAATTCCTGCAAAAAATTTATCGTGTTTCCATACAAAATTTAATTTGATTCCAAAATATTGATGAATTAATTTAACCCTCATTCCAGCAATTTCTTTTCAAGGGATATCCATCTCTTTTTCTTTTATTTCACTAGAAAGTTGTTTTGACGCTTCACCAATTATTTCTAATTCACGAATAACTGCTTGAATTGTTTTTTTATCATTTTGAAACTTATAATAATCAAAATCTTCAGTAAAACTTTCAATATCATTTATTGCTTCCAATATATCTTTTAAATAAACTAGATTATCTCTCATACAATTGGGATTAAATTAGAAAGTATAGAAATTTTCAAATTTTCTTTGATTGAATCTTTTTTCACTAAATCTATTTTTAAGTTTAATAATTCAGAAATTTCATTTTCAAGACGAACAAATTCAAAAATTCCAATTTCAGATTCATCAGAAAATTCAACTAACTAGTCTAAATCTGAATTTTCGTTTTGTAGATTTTTTGCATAAAATAAAATTAAAAGTGAACTAAATTATTTCAAGTAAAAAATGAATCTAATTTTGTAAGTTTGCACTTCACCAGCCCAAAAAAAATTTTCTGTAATTTATTTCTCTCCTGAAAGCTTTAATACTTTTTCAACTAATGAATCACTTATTCTAATCTTATTTTTTAATAATTCATTTATTTTAGGTTCAATTTTACTATCAAGTTTAATTTTTGTAATTTTAGTAAAACTCCAAGTGTTCCAATTGTTTGAATTCCAAATGATTCTGAAACTTGTCTCCCTTTTAAATCATCAATTAAAATAAAATTTATATTATTTTCTATTGCTAAAACTATTGCTTCTGATTCTCCAATTCCAATTTGCTTTCTTAAAAATTGTACAGAAACTGTGTTTTTAACTTCAAGAACTTTGTTTTCCAAAAATTCACTTAGTTCATTTGAAAATGGTTTTTCTTTTTTGGAAACTTCATCATAAACTGCTTTTGGCACAGTCAAATTTTCAAAAACAATTTTTAAAGAATCCAATAATTCTAGAATAGCTAGTGAAATTAGAGGAGATGAGTCTGCTACAAGAATCATTGATTAAATCAGAGCAATTAATTCTTTCTCTAAGTCTTCAGCAGGATAATTAATTAAAGGAATATTTCTTTCAAAAAGTTCTTTTTTAAACAGTTCAGAATCAATACCTGAAAGCTCTATTGCTTTTTCAAAAGATAATTTACCAATTCTAAAAAACTCTAAAGCAATAAAAAGTTTAACATTTGCTTTAAATTCATTTTGGTTTTGATTCAAAATAAAAAGTAAACTTTCAGGGATTTCAAAATCAATCATAGTTTGATTTTTGTTTGATGTACTCATATTTAAAAATTAATCATCCTAAATAATTTTCTGTCAATAAAAAAATCTTCACCCCAACCCTAAAAAAAAACTTCCTAAGAAACTTAGGAAGTTTTAAAATTGAATTCAGCATCTTAAAAACTAGAACTTAGTTTTTAAGAAAATTGAAAATAGGTATTAAATCTTAATCTCTACCGTTTGGAAAACCAGCAGCACCAAATCCAGATAAACCATACTCACCAAATGTAGAAGCAGCTGGTTGAGCAGCAGCAGGACATTCAGATATGTTGAAGAGTGTAGTAGCAAAAATACCAGCTACAACAGCTCTTGTACCAGTTGCTCCAGCAGTTCCACCATATACACAAGCAGTTAATAATGAAGTAGTATCACCATCACCTCTTGGAGTGTTTAATACAGGAAGTTTAGTTCCTACACCTAATTGAGCAGGAATTGCAGTTTTTGATCTTAAAGAAGTGTTGCAAGCAACAGAATCGTTCATACCTTGAAAACTTCCAGCATTAACTGTAATTAATCCGTCAGTAGTAGAGGAAGTATAAGTTACACCTCTATTGAGGGAATATTCAGAAGCAGCAGTTCCATTAGAAGAAAAAGAATAAACAATTTCATTAACAGGAGTTAATAATCTTCTTCTTGATAATGCAAGTGTTCCATTTTGAACAGCAGTTAAAGTTGTTGTAGCAGCTTGTTCAGTTGGTCTTAAAGGAGTTGGACCTATTCCAGTTAAACCGATTGATTCACAAGATTCAACAGTAGTGAAATTGATGTTTGAACCACCATACCAAGGAATATCAGAAGTTGGACCAGTAGCAGCAGTTGAAGCAGTAGTAGCTTGACCAGTGATGCTACTAGGTGAACCTGTTGTTACGCCGTAAGGAGTAGTACCAGTATTCATAGGGAATGCAGTTACAAATGAAGATGAAAGATTTTGTAATGCAGCAATTTTTGGATATTGTCTGTCTGCTAAAATTTTGTTAGTTGCAGCAGAAGTAGTTGATCCTTCAGAACCACCAACATCAGCTACGTTCAAAAATGAATTTCTAGCATTCAAATTTGTAACTGTAATTTCTCTTGGTAAACCAACAGTAATTTGATTTAAAATTGATTGTAAAGTTCCTTGAGAAGGTTTAGCACATTCAGGAGTTCCTTGAATTGTGTTGTAAGTAGTAGAAACTGAAGTTATATCAGCAGCTCTAGTTGCAGTTGCTAATGCTGGTAAACTACAATTTGAACGTGGAATTCTAGAACAAGCTAAAATTGCAATACCTGATCTCCAAGATGTTCTTGCAGCATATGCACTAATAATGTTTGTAATACCACCAGCATTTGTAGCAACACCATTTACAACAGAATTTAAACTCGCTGCAGTTGGGATCATGTTAGCAAAACTTGCACAACTTGCACCACTTCCATTAGCTAAACCAACATTTGGAATAGCTGAAGTAACATAACTTTCCCAAGTAGTCACAAGTCCACCAGTCGCTGTGTTAAATGAAGCATTTATTGCAGCGTTGATACCAGCTTGTTCAGTTGCAGAAAAAGTAGCAAAAGCTCCATTAGCTACAGCTTGTAAAGTACCTGAAGTAACTGCCCCAGGAGCAGCTAATGCTAAATTTGTTGCTAAATTAGCAGCACAAAAAGCAGCTACAGCACCAGTTAAAGCACCTAAATCAGTTGAAACTTTTGAAGAAGCTAAAGCAGTGTTTCTTAAAGCTGCAGTCCAAACTCCAGTAGTATTCATAAAAGCATCATATTTTTTGTTGTAAGGAACTACTGCATATGATTGGTAGCCTTGAGCTGTTAAAGTGCTTCCAGAAGCTGAAACATATGAAGCTTCAGTAAAATTGGTAGTTGAATTTACAGCACCACTAACAATTGCTCCTGCATAAAGAGTTCCCAAATTTAAACTAATTGCACAGTTACCTGTCACTGCAGAACGAACTAAACCGTTCACAAAATTTGAAACGACTAATCCGTTCAAATCTGATCCACCAGAGCCTTTTCCGCCACCACAATTAGCGAAGCTAAGTGTTGCAGTTAAAACTAGGGTTGAAATAATTTTTGAATATAATTTCATGTTTTAATTTCTCCTTAAAACTCGTGTTTGTAGCCGAATCTATAAACGTTACCTGCGGCTAACACAGGGTATGCAGGTCTTTGGCTGAGGGCAGCGATACCACCAGTAGATTTTGTTTGACCACTTGCCATTGCACCAGAAAAGAAAGTCTCAACTTCAAAAAATAAATAACCTTTTGCAGTTACTTTTGTTTGAGCTCCCCATAACCAGTTTAAACCAACGCCATGTGCAGCAAATTTAGTATCTTCTAATAAAACACCTGGTCTTGCAGCATCACCAAGAACTGGAAGGTTTTTAGCAGCTCCTGCAGTCATTGCATCTAATCCTGTTCCATCATTTTTACCTTTTAATTGCCATTGTGCATCATAATAATGAACACCTGGACCAACATAAAAAGCTGATTTTGAACCAAAATTAATTTTGATACCAAAATAAACTGGAACTACGATTGATTGATAAAACCATCTAACATCATACCAGTTGTAACCAAGGAAATTTGATGTAGTGTGTCCACCCATTACTTTTGTAGAAAAATTGATACCTGCTCTGAAAAAGAAATTTTCTTTCACATCTCTTTCATAACCAAGAGTCAAATTTCCAAGAGTCATTGGACCAGAAGATTTGTAATTGATTAATCCACCAGTTAAAGTCTCAGCTGCTTGGAGTTTGTTGTCTGGAATGATAGCTTGTTGCTGACCGGCATAGTTACCATTCGCGTCTGTTTTTGCTTGATTTGAGTTCAAACCATCTTTTAGGATTGTTCCGCCGAGTCCGTTTGGATCGAATTGGACACCTAAACCAAATATGAGTCTTTGCTTTCCCTTGTTTACGAAGTCTTCATCCCCAGCAAAAGCAGATGAAAGTGCAAGTGAGCAAAGAGTTAAAGAAATGAGTGATTTACTGATCATTTTGATCATTCTTTTTCCCCTTAAAATTAATTAAACCACAAGGTTAGCTTATTGATCTGGAAAATCTTGAGGCTTGGACTTGGGCTTGAATGGATACGATTACAGGGACAAGCTTAATCTGTCAAATAATTTTATTTTATTTGTAATTTTTTTTTTAATTGTACGAACTTTTTTTTCTGGAAGCAGCAAAAAAAATAAAATTCTTTAGATATGATTTTATTAAATGTACAATTCTACCCCGAGAAATCACTAAAAATGAAGTATTTTGATAAAAAGTTTGGGCGATTCGAGCTTTGCTCGACCAGGCTTTTCGCTACTTCTGAATCGGTGGACTAAAGTCCACCGCTATTCAGAAACGCTTCAATCCTTATCGCATGTTTTGGAAAATAATTTCAACATTTGTTCTGGATCAATTTTAAAAACTGAAAAACGAAAATAAGAAAAAAACAAATCTTCAAGTCTATCTTTTTTTTTCTTTTTATTTCCTAAAATGAATAAATTATTTTTTGCTCTACTTAAACCCACATATAAAATTCTTCTTTCTTCTTCTAAAATATCATTTTCTTCTTTTGTAGAAACATTCCAGCCACTACATAAATCCAAAAACACTGTATCAAATTCTAAACCTTTTGAAGAATGAATTGTTAATAAATTGGAATTTGGAATTCCCAATTTTTCATAAAATCTAAGTCGATGATTGGAGCGTGCTAAAATTTTATATTCATTCGGAAATTGAATCAATTGATTTTTAAACTCTTCTAAATTTTTTTCTTCAAGTAAAATTTTTTTGGTAATGGATTTTCCTTCTCGAAAAGATTTTACTTTTTTTGGAATGTTTTTTTTATTTTTTGAAATGGGAATTGCGGAAACTGAAATAATTTTTTTTAATGAACGATAATTTGTGCTGAGGAAAAATTTTTCTGTTGGTGAAAAAAAATTTGAAAAATTTAAAAATGGTTCTGTTGTTGCTCCTCTAAATCCATAAATTGCCTGCCAATCATCTCCCACAACAGTAAGCTTTTCAGGTTCTAAAAGTTTTAACCATTTTAATTGTCTAAAATCTGTATCTTGAAATTCATCAACAATTACTCTTTTGATTTCTTGTTTTGCAAGAATAGTCCAATCCAAATTTTTTTCCAGAGCATCTAGATAAATTTCAATTAAATCATCAAAATCTAATTTATTTTTTTTCTTTTTATAATTTTGATAAAATTCTTTTATTTCTTTTTCTAATTCAGGAAAATGTTTTTGTAAAAATTTTGGAGTTGATAAAAGCAAATCATATGGAATTCCACCAACTAAAAATTTTCGTTCCATAAAAAATTCTTTGAACAATTTTCTTTTTTCTTCTTCTTCAATAATTTCTGCTTTTTGTAAATTAAATTCAGGGTTAAATCTTTGTAAAACTGAAAGAGAATAAGCATGAAAAGTATGGATTTTGATTTTTGTTACGCCAACTTTTTTTTCTAATCTCTCTTTTATTTCTTCAGTTGCTTTTCTGGTAAATGTAATAACTAGAATTTCTTCTTCATTTTCTTTTTTTTCAGAAATAATTTTGGAAAGTAGTGCAATCATTGTGCTTGTTTTTCCTGAACCAGCAGCTGCGATTACTTGAATAAAATTAAAATTTGATTCTAAAATTTTTTTTTGTTCTAAACTATAATTCATATTTTATAGATTCTTTCTGAAACTAAAAAAATAAATTTTGTTTAAATAAGTATGAGAATATGTACAATTTTTACAAAAACTCATACTTATTTGCAAGTAGAGTTGTTTAAAAAAGATTTGACTTTTTTTATTTAATTTCTATTTTTTAGGAATGGGAACTTTTTTTATTAATGGTAAAATTGAAAACCATTCAAATAGAGAGAAAAATTTAATGATTCAAAAAATCTTAGTTGATACTGGAAGTGAATACACTTGGATTTCTGAAATCACATTAAATTCAATTGGAGTGGAAGTTAAAAAAAAAGATGTGCTCTTCAAAATGGCAAATGGACAAATTATTAAAAGAGATATTGGTTTTATAATTTTTCGGTACGATAAATATTTCACAATTGATGAAGTTGTTTTTGCAAAAAAATCTGATATGCAATTACTCGGTGCAAGAACTCTTGAAGGTTTAAATTTGTTAGTGGATGCTCAGAATAAAAAACTAGTTGCTGCTGGTCCAAGTTTAGCAGCTTAAACAAACAAAATTTTTAAACTCTAGCGAAAACGATTGTAGCGTTTCTGAATTGCCTCTGCTTTAGTCAGTGGCTATTCAGAAGTAGCGGAAAGCGTGGTCGAGACGAAGTCTCGATTCGCCAAAAACTTTTACTCCCAAGTTAAAATTTCTTTTTCCATTACGTCAATGATATCTGCATAAGATTTTGTAATTGCAGAATTTTTATCTAGATGAACAATTGGAGTTCCGCTTTCACCTGCTTTCATCACTTCCATTAACATTGGAACTTTGCCGAGTAATTTTGTTTTTGCTGATGCAGCTAAACTTTCTCCACCACCTTCTCCAAAAATTGGATATTTTTTGTCAGGCATATCTGGTGGAATAAAATAACTCATATTTTCAATGATGCCAAGGATTGGAATTTTTACAGTTTGAAACATTGCACAAGCTTTTTTTGCATCCAGAGTTGCAACAGATTGTGGAGTTGTGACTACAATGGAACCTGTAACTTCAACCAATTGACCAAGTGAAAGTTGAACATCACCAGTTCCCGGTGGTAAATCAATTAGTAAATAATCTAGCTCACCCCAATACACGTCATATAAAAATTGTTCAATTGCTTTTCCAAGCATTGGTCCACGCCAAACTATTGGTTGGTTTTCATCGACCATAAATGCCATGGAAATAATTTTGACTCCATATTTTTCAACAGGAAAAATTCTATCTTCATCTGTTTTGAGTGCAACTCTTCCATCAATTCCAAAAAGTTTTCCAATTGATGGTCCATAAATATCTGCGTCCAATACACCAACTTTTAATCCACGTGAAGCAAGACCCATTGCTAAATTGGAAGTGACAGTTGATTTTCCAACTCCTCCTTTTCCAGAACCAATTGCTACAATTCTTTTTACACCAGGGATTTTATTTCCATCATCCAAAGCTAAATTTGGATCAACTTCAAATTTGATTTTGACTTTCCCGATGTCTGGGATTTTGGATAAAAATTGTCTAACTTGTGCTTCAATTCCAATTTGAAGTTTTCGATCATTTGTTGGAGTTTTTAATTTGATTTGAAAACCATCATCTGTTTTAATAGCTTCACCAAACATTCCAAGTGAAATTAAATCTTTTTTGAATTCAGGGTGTTTTACTTTTGTGATTTCTCGTTTGATCTCTTCGATTTTATCCATTATTAGCCTTCAGATTCCATTTTTTTGATAATTAGTTGAATTTCAAAAATTTTATTTCTTGATTTTAAAATCTCAGAATTAATATTTAGACAGATCCTAAATAAAGAAATTAAAAATAGAGACAATATTAAATTAATGAATAAAACAAAACGAATTGTATTAATCGCTCATGATAATAAAAAACCTGATTTATTGGAGTGGGTAAAATTTAACAAAGGAACTTTATCTTCTCATTTTTTATTTGCTACAGGGACAACGGGAAAATTAATTAACGAAGAAACTGCCTTACCTGTTCATCGTTTTATTTCAGGTCCTCTTGGAGGAGATCAACAAATTGGTTCAAAAATAGTTGAAGGTGAATTAGATATGATGATTTTTTTTTGGGATCCACTTTCTGCTCAACCTCATGATCCAGATGTGAAAGCATTATTACGAATTGCAGTTTTGTATAATATTCCTATGGCATGTAACAGAGCAACAGCTGATTTTTTAATTTCTTCTGGACTGTTAAACGAAGAATATGAAAATCCAAAATTGTTTTGATTCATCTTTTTGATTTTTTATTAGGGCGAATTTTTATGTAGGAGATTGGCTTAGCAATCTCCTACATAAAAACCATGCTTTTACGGGCTTCGTTTCACTCCGGTCTATCATTGTGTCAGACCTGGGGTCGAGACCCACGATAGACAGCTATCGCTCCCTTCAAATCATTTTCGCAGAGACATGTTAGTATTTAAAAACTTTATCTTAAAAAAACATTATGTTTTTAAAATTGCTTTTTACTTTACAAAAAATTTCATTTATGATAAAATGAATTTATGGAAACAACTCTTCTAAAACTAACAGTAACTGAAATGGAAAAAAATCCCGAGAAATGGGAACGATTTGAGTTATATAATGGAGAACCTTTAGAAATGACTTATACTAAACCTATACATGCAAGAATATTAAGTAGAATTACTCACAGAATTCAAAACTGGATAGAGTCAGCTGGTGGATATGGAGATGTTTATGCTGGAGAAGGTGGAATTAAATTTTCAGAAGAGATTCGATATTGTTATGATCTAGCTTGGTCAGATGTAAGAATTACTGAAGATGAAATTCCAACAAAAGCTTTTCCACTAATGATTGAAATTGTTTCTGATGGAAATGAAATTAATAAACTATTATCAAAAGTAGATGATTATTTAAAATTTGGAGCTAAAGAAGTTTGGTTAGTATATCCAACAAGAAAATCAATTCAAGTTTATTATCCCGACAACACTGCTAGAACTTTTCATATGGAAGATACAATCACAACAGGTGAGTATATGAAAGGATTTTCACTTTCACTAAAAGAAATTTTTAATTAAGTTCTATTTTTAACTGGGATTATTAGTTTTAATCCACTCCAAATTTCATCTACTGCACAAACTTTAATATCTACAAGTCCATTATGAATTGCAAATTCTCGAATAATTGTTTTTTGTAAATTTGTGTAGATTTTGAAGGAGAAATGATAAGACTTCAAAATGTTTTTTAAAAATAGAATCAAAGAGAATGAATTTTTTTTATAAATTGATCATAAAAACAAAAAACCCGCTGTATAAAAGCGGGCTTAGGTTAAAACACTTATATTTTTTTTAAAGAAGTTAAATTACTTCTTTTTTGCAGCAGGTTTTTTCTTTGCAGCAGGTTTTTTCTTAGCAGCAGCTTTCTTTTTTGCAACCATTGATAGGTCCTCCAAATTAAATTTTGGTCTGTTTCTTTTTGTATCTTCCAAATCCGACCAATAGAATTAGAGACATAATAAAAACACCCTAGGGCTTTTGTAAACAAAAAAAATAATTTTTTAAAAAAAAATATTTTTTTTTTATTCCTGATTAAAGTATCGGCATGAGGTATAAAAAAAATATAAAAGATTTTTTTTATTTTTTATTATATTTTTTTATAATAAAAGTATATTAGAATTTCCTAATATACTTTTATTATAATTCATTTATTTTCTTATCTTAAGAATTTATTTTATAAAATTTAAAAATTTAATTCATTTTTTCTAAAAAAAATAAATTTATATATCAAATTCTATTTTAAAATTCAAAAAGTCTTTAAAGTAAATAGTTTGAAAAAAACATTTCAATTTTTTCTTTTAATCCAAAATTAAATAATTATTTTTTTATTCAAAATGAATTATAAAATCTCAAACTATCCTAAACTAATAAAATTTTTTTGAATTTAAAAATTCATTTTTCTAGGTCAGTGAATTTGAATAACTTGTTTTAAAAAAAATAAGTCATTTGTATTAATGAATTTAATGATTTTTCAATTAAAAGAACTAACTAAAATTTAAATAGGAAATTTTATCCATTTGGAATAATAAAATATGTTACGCAAATTTTTTAATATTTAATTTTTCGATAAAGTAAAGTCAAAAAAAAGGAATATTATTTAACAAATCCTTAAGCTCGCAAACTTTGCGGCTGCAAACCCCCTGTTATAATTACTTAAAAGAATTCAGCTATGGACGAAGAAAGTAAGTGAGTTAATAATAATATATTAAAACAATTGAACAAAGAGAATTGAAAAATTGGATTAGAATTAGCGAAACAATATATGAATAAAGGTAATATTGCAAAATATAATGCTATTTAAGTTTAAAAAAAGTAATATTTTTAATTTAAATTGAGTTTTAAATTTTGAGGATAATTATATGAAACTAAGCAACTTGTTCATTATATTTTTACTAATATTCAATATTAGTAACTGTGAGAAAAAAAAGAAAAATTTAATTCCAATACAAAATCAAGTCGGGATTGATAAAAATGGAAATGTTGTTATTGGAACTCAAAACTCTTCAACAACTCCCAATACTACACCTTCTGCAAATACTGCCCCGGTTGGTACATTAAGTAATACAGCACCAACTGTAACAGGTGTTTATGAAAATGAAGTTTTTAGTTACCAAACTATGAGAGTAGTTACAATTGATGCAAGTGTTGTTGATGGCTCTGATCAACCAATCGTTGGTGCTGTTGTAGAAATTAGAGATACAACAAATGTAAATACAATTTACCAACAAGTTTCCAATTCATCTGGAAGGGTTCAAGGTTCATTAAATTTAAATACAACTGAAACTACAATTTATGTTTATGTAATTTATAGAGGTGTAACTACACCAGCAAAAGCTGTTGTTGTCAGAACTGGTGATAATAAAGTTTTAGTTAGAATTACTCAAATCAAAATTGATTTACCAACTTCTACTATCACTTCGACTGGTTCTAGTTCTACAGGAACAAGTTTAACTGATTCAGATGGTGATGGAGTTTTAGATTCAATTGACGATTATCCAAATGATCCAAACAAAGCAACTAGATTAAAGTTTCCTACCAATGGAGTAAATACAATTGCTTTTGAAGATTTATTTCCGAATGCTGGTGATGCTGATTTGAATGATTCAGTTGTTGTTTATTATATTGAAGAAGATTTAAATGCTGCTGGTCAGATCGTTGAAATCAGAGGAAATTACCAATACATGGCTCATGGTTCTGGATTTCAACATTCCCTTTATTTGAGATTACCAAGTACAGTTAATGTAAATTATTCTTCTGAAGTAAGAAATGGAAATGGTGTTCTTTTAGGAAATGCTGCAATGACAAAATCCAAAACAGAAACAACAGGAATTAATGCGTTCACTCCTTCTGTAACTGATTTACAAGATGGATTAAGAATACTAGGCAACACAAACACAACTATGCCCGCTTGGAATTCAAGAACTACAGACACAACTTATGTAAATGGTCATTTTGCTAAAGTCAAAGTTGTTTTTAATACACCAGTAGCACGTTCAGTAATTGGACTTGCACCATATGATACTTTTATGAGAAATGAATCTAAAAATGTGGATGGAACTTATCCTACTGATGCTCCTCGAGCTGTTACTTCAGCAGGAAGTTTCCAAGTTTATGAAGTTCATAGACCCGGTTTTTATAAATTTACTTCACAAGCAACAGTGGATGGGGATCTGAGAGAAATTGGTGAAGATATTTATATCGATAAAAACAATTTCCCATTTGGTATAGTTGTTCCAGGACTTTGGAAATGGCCTAGAGAATCAAGAGATTTGAGAATTCTAGCTCAAACTGGTTATCCAAAATTTGCAAATTGGACTTCTACACAAGGTGTTCAAGATGCGAATTGGTATTCAGATTCAGCTGCAGCATCTTCCACAAATAATTATTATGCAAGTGTAATAACAAATAAAGCAGCATTAGACACTCCAAACTCTCAGTTACTTGCCTTTTTAGGTTCAGTAAATTCATTTGCTGAGTTTCAAATTTTACTAGGTTTATTAGTTGTTGGAGTAATTGGATACTTTATAATCAAAAAGAAATTCCAAAAAGCTTAATCGACTTATAAAAAAAAGCTCTCAAAATTATTTGAGGGCTTTTTTTTAACCCACATCAATTCTAATTTTTACTATTCAAAAAACTTTTTTCCGATATTAAAAGTAGTGAACCTAAATCATTTTATATTATTAATTATTGGGATTTGTGTGGGAGTTTTATCTCATGATTTTAAAGTTCCAAATATGAATGAATACCTTTATCTCGTTATGGGAATATTGGGGGGGTATTTTTTATTTAATTTTGTTCCATTTTATTTTAAAGCTGATTCAGAAACTACACTAAATATTGGTGAAGTAAAAAAAGATGAAAGCCCTGCAACAGAAATTTATGTTAAAAAAATTTTTAAAGCTTCTATTTTTGGAGATCCAATTACACCTGATGAAGTTATTTTTGATAAAAAAGGTGTTACTTTTAATGTAAAAGAAGTTTTTGGAAATACTGAAAGTTTTGTATTGTACTCAGATATTTCAGGAGTTGAAATTGTTGAAGGAATGGTTTTGTCTACAATTAAGATCAAACCAAAAACTAGAAACACTGATATAAAAATTGATAATTTTTCAAAAGGTGATGCAAAAATCATTAAAAAATTGATATTAGAGAAATTATAAATTAAAAATATTTAAATCATTCTTAACCAATCTATATTCTAATTTCATTATCCAGTAAACACATTGTAGCTTTTTTTATGGTTAAAGCTAATTTTATATTTTCATGCAAACATATTATAGATTAGTGCTTGATTTTTTAAGAAAATATTAAAACAATATTATATGGACTTTAAAAAAAAATATTTAATTTTTATAGTATTATTTTTATTTAATTGTTCAAATGGTCCTGAGTCAAAATTGATTAGTTTTTTCAGCCTTTCAACAAATCGAATTCCTATTGATCAAACAACACCAACAAACACACCAATTCAAAATACTCCCATTAACACACCTTCTCAAACTCAAGTTATAAATAGTTTCTCGATTCAAATTAATATTTCTGGATTTATGACTAATGGCGCTGATCAATTATCAATTAATTTAAACCAAATAGAAACTTTGAGTATAAATTCTAATTCTAGTTTTAATTTTCAAACTAAGATTTCTGAAAATTCAAATTATACAATTTCTATTAGTTCTACTTATCATTCCTGTACAGGCAATAATTTAACTGGAACAATAACCCAAAATTTAAGTATAAACATATCTTGTATTTACCAAGGATATATATTAGAAATTCCTAATATAGCAGCTGCTTATAGTTTGAGAAAATTAAATAAAAATTATACTGGTCCAGCAATTAATGTCCAAAATTCTTCTGGTGCAAATTTAGATATTGGTTTTGATTCAAGTGGTGATTTAGATAGAACAGCTTTATTAAATCACACAGGTAACACAGGAGCTTCCACTGGAAGAGTCAGAATTTGGTATGACCAAAGTGGAAAAGGAATGGATATTTCTGCAAGTGTAATAATTCAAATGCCTATGATAGTAATTTCAGGAATTTTACAACAAGACAGCAATGGAAAAGTAAGAATTCGATTTGTACCAAATGATCAATTTTTAAGAAATATCACAACAGTTGTTCCTAAAGGCTCTGCAAAATCAATTTTTTATGTAGCGAATTTTACAAATGCAACTGGTTCAACAGTTGGACAATTATCAGATAGTGTTGGTGGTGTAAGTATTTTTGGATTCGGCTCTATAAATATTACTGGACAAAATTATATTTATTCAGATGGGGTTAATGGTGCAAACAATACTACTATTCCAAGTTTAGCTGGAATTACTTCAATTCATCAGCAAGGTTTTTTTACCAGAGGAACAGGAACAGCTATAGAAATGTTTATTAATCGAGTTTCACAAACTGTAAATTCACCTTCAGGAGTTATTGGTACAGAATCTTCAACTTTAAATGGGTTTATCTTGGGAAGAAGAACTGATGCAACACAATATTTTGATGGAAACATTTCTGAAGTGGTTTTATTCTCTGATTATTATGACGGAACAACAAGAGATTTGGCTTTTCAAGATATAAAAAATTATTATAAATTACCATGATTAAAATATCAATAACTTAGATTTGATTTAAGTAATAGTCCTTTAGTAATACCAGATTCATTAATTTCCTGAATACTAATTAAAAAAAAATCATCAATAAAAACTGAACAGTAAATATTTAGTGACTAATTAAAAAATCCAAATATTTGAAAAATAAATTCTTTTTTTATTCATCAAAAAATATTCATTTGTTTGAATTTTTTTCCAATTGACTTTTCAAATTCTAAAGCAAAATTTGAATTTGTGAAAAAACTTCCAATTGGAATTCAAACATTTAGCAAAATGATTTTAGAGAATTGTTACTATGTTGATAAAACAAAATTAATTTATGATCTAGATAAATCTGGTTCTTATTATTTTTTATCACGTCCAAGAAGATTTGGAAAAAGTTTATTTCTAGATACACTTAGAGAAGCTTTTCTTGGTAACAAAGAATTATTTCAAGGACTATTTTTAGAAAACAATTGGGACTGGTCAAAAAAACATCCTGTCATCAGAATTGATTTTGGAACAGGTCAATTAAAAACACCAGAAGAATTAAAACAAAGAATTACAGAAATTTTAAATGAAAATGCAGAATCAGATTCAATAAGTTTTAAATCAGAAACGATTTCAGGAAAATTTAGAGAATTAATCATCGAGTTAGAAAAAAAATATTCCAAAAAAGTTGTAATCCTTGTGGACGAATACGACAAACCTATTTTGGACAATATTGCCAAAACAGAACTTGCAAAAGAAATGAGAGATGGACTGAAAGATATTTATTCAGTTATTAAAGGAGCAGATGCTTTTTTAAAATTTGTATTTATCACTGGTGTTTCCAAATTTTCCAAAATCAATTTATTCAGTGGATTAAATAATATTGAAGACATTACTTTAAATAAAAATTATGCAACTATTTGTGGCTACACAGAAATAGAACTTAGTGAATTTGATAATGAGCTAAAAGATGTAAACCGAGATAAATTAAAAAAATGGTACAATGGATACAATTTTAGAGGAGATGCAGTTTATAATCCTTACGATATTTTATTATTTTTAAGAGAAAAAGAATACAAATCCTTTTGGTTTGAAAGTGGAAAACCAAAATTATTAATAGACCTCATTGAAAAAAATAATTACAACACAATTAACATTAACAACACAAAACTGACTCATATTTCTTTGTCTAGTTTTGATGTGGATTCAATTGAATTAGAAAATTTATTATTTCAAACTGGATATTTGACAATTAAGCACACAAAAGAGATGAACGGAAATTGGATTTATTATTTAAAATATCCAAACTTTGAAGTTAAATTTAGTCTCAATGATTTGATTTTAAATTTTTTAACTAAAGACATCCAACCAAAAGAGAACAATAAAATTTCTCTTTATGAAATTTTACAAGAAAACAATTTAGATAAACTAAAAAATTTATTTTATTCTTTTTTTGCTTCCATTCCAAATGATTGGTATAGAAAAAACAAGTTGGCAAATTATGAAGGATATTATGCTTCCATATTTTATTGCTATTTCACTGCTCTGGGTCTTGATGTAATTGCTGAAGATGTAACAAACCAAGGTCAAGTTGATATGACAGTTTTTTTTGAAGAAAAAGTTTATGTGTTTGAATTTAAAGTAATTGAAATGACAGACAAAGGAACTGCCTTATCTCAAATCAAAGAAAAAAAATACTATGAAAAACATCTTTCACCTAACAACAATTTACCTATCTACCTTATTGGAGTAGAATTTTCTAGTGAAAATAAAAATATCACAAATTTTGAGTGGGAAAAAATTTGATATTTCGTTTTGATTTTGAAATAGATGATAAAGGTACTGAAGAAATAATTTCATTAAAGACTATATATTTTTTACAAAAAATTAAATTTACTGAATGCAATAACCTTGCACTAGTGATTAGTGGAGCATTTTTTTTAATTGCTATCGTTTAGCGATAGTAATTAAAAAAAACGTCCCAAATTTTATAAAAAATTTCTCACAAAATTCTACTTGCTACGATTTTTGTAACTTTGGAAATAAACTACTTTTCTTGCACGCATCACATCTCCAAGAGGTTTGTGTTCCATTAAACTAGCCCAAGGATCAAATACATTTGCTTCAATAGATTTTTGAAATGTTTCAGATTCTACTTCGTCTTTTAATAAAGTTAATTTTCCAACTTTTATAAATGGAGATTTTTTTTCTGACCATTCTACATTTGCTTTTTCGATTGGAGTAGAAACATCATCCACAAAAAATTGTAATTCAAAATCAAATTCAATATTATGATCTAAAATTTTATCTTTTATATCTTTTGAAAAATCATTTTTTGCTGAGGGATTTTTTTTCTCAGTTGGTGAAGGGACAACTCTAGCTTTACAAGCATATTCGCCACAAGAAATCGGAAGTACAGTAGAAAATTTTTCAGTTGCAAAACCAGAAAATGGTCGCCCAAAAGTATTTTTCATTTTCAAAATTTGTCCAAACAATCCAAAAACTCCATGAGTCTTTACTAAATACTTTAACAGTGATTTGCCGCCACCAGCAGCAGCACCAACAAAATTTACAAAACCTTCAGAATCTGCTGTGGAAAAAGTTTCTTGGTTGATCATCAAAAAACATTGTGCAGTTGTTTTGTCCCCTAAAGCCCCATCACCTTCCACATTTAATCGAATCGAAAATCCACGAATATCTGGTTTTGAATCAGAAGCAACCTCAAGTCCACCATTTGACAAACGCACAACTCCATCAAAAGTTTTTGCAGTTTTAAAAATTCCAGCTTTTGCATGTTCTGGAATATTTTCAAAAATTTCTAATTTTGTTTTTAGTCCAAGAATTTGTTTTCTATGTAAAGCTCTTCCATTTCCAAATTCTTTTGATTTTGTTTTTTGGAGGATAGAAAAAATTTTTGCATATTTAGCATATCTTTCTTCTTCACCTTGAGCGATGATTTCTTTCCAATCTTTACTTGCAGTCATAAAAATTCCTCTATGTATATTTGGGGCGATGTCAATATTAGAAGATAGTATATAGATGTTAGAGGATAGAAGATTGAGAGTGCAAATAAATTTACTTCACTCGAATCTTAATCTAAGCTCTATCTTCTAATATTGACCCGTGCTTTCAGCTACTTCGCTTCGCGAAACGCTTCAATCACTATCGCTTCTTGTATTGAAAAACTTCATTTAATTAGAATTAAACGATTCCCTAAATTAAAATTACTAATTTTTTTGAAAAGAAGAATTTTTATAAATATTTAAAACTTTTTTTATTCATTCCAAGGAATTAAATTTTTTTTATTTTCAGAAATTAAATATAGTTTTTCATTTTGAATCATAAATTTTATTTGAATACTTTTTTCATTTTTATCATTTTCTGCAAGAATGAAATTTTTATCAAATTTAGCTAAGTATATTTGATCTGATTCTCTATCCTCATATCTTTCTGTGCTAAAATTTCTAGTTAAAATTTTTCCAGAATTAGAAAATTTGATTAATACTTGGTAACTACTTCCAAACCTTGCAATAAAATCAGAAAGAATCAATTCGGGAATTTTATCTCCATCTATATCTTGAATTAGAATTTTTCCTTCGTGTGGTGTTTGGTTGTATTCAATTTCATTTTTTTTTGTGATTAAAACTAATTTATCCTTTTTGTAATATTCACAAAATCGAAATTTACAATCATTTTCATATTCAATTTCTATTAGTTTTCTATCTTTGGTTAAATAAGTTTCTTTTTTGTTTAAACTTCTAAAATCTAAAAATCTTTCTTTATGTTCAAGGCTAATCGAGTCCAAAAAAACTTTTTTTAATATTGAATCATTTTTCCATTTTGAATTTTCAAATGAATATTTTTTAAATTCAAAATAAGAAAATTTTTTAAAATTTTCATCTTCAATATAACCAGAAGTTTTGTTATCATAAATTTCAAAAAACTTTTTTTCTTTAACTGTAATCTCAGAATTGAAACGATACAAACCTTTTTTCAAGTTTTTAAATTTTCTTAATCCATTTTTTTCTTTTTCAAATAAACTTATATCTCTTTCGATTAAAACTAAATAATCTTTAAAATGTATTTCTTTTAATTTTAAACTTGTTTTGGCTACTTCTTCATTATCAAATGTTTCGACAAGTTCTCTCAAAACAAAATAATCTTTTTCATTTAGTTTTAATTTTATCCAAGTATCGTCATACCTATCATACTGAAAAATTTTCCACTCATCTAAAAAGTTTTCTGTTTTGGAATCCAAAAAAGGTTTTTCATAAATGCTAATTTTTTTTGGTGAATAAAAATACTTTTTATAAGCAAAATGAAAATTTGTAATTTTTTTCCAAGATTCATTTTTAAATTCTTCTTTTAAAACATAAAAATCTTCATTTTTAAATTTGATAAAAATTAAATTTTGATTTTTTTTATTATCTTCAAAAAATTCAAAACTTTCTTTATAACCAATAAAAAATTCTTTTTTTAATTCTATATCTTTAAAAACTTTAATTCCATTTGGCTCAGTTACAAATTGAAGATTATTTGAATAAACAAAACTAGTTATCAAAAATAAAATTAATTTCATAATTCAAATTATGCACATTGATTTATTACTACAAGTAAATTTTAACTATTCGAGCGAAAGTGATTGAAGCGAAAATCCTTTTTGCTTGCAAAAAGATTGTAGCGAAAAGCACGATTTTTTTTGACAGTGGCATTGGGCCAGACCGGGGGTCGAGACCCACTGTCTTTCCACTGTCAAAAAAAATTCGCACGGGAATCTTTAAAAAAAATATTTTAAGTTTCTAAAATTTTTACAAGACGAGCTAAATTTTCATTCATTTCTTTTTTAAAAATTCCTGAAAGCAAACCTTCACTAAAACTAAGAAGTCCTTTTAAACTCATTTCATCAGTGATACTTAAATAAGTTTTTCCTTCTCTTTCTGAAAATTCATATAAATCTTGAAACTCCAAACTAGATGTTACACATTTAGCTAAAATATTTTTATTATCTATGATTTCGATGATTTTGTATTCAGATTGGATATTGATAACTGAAAGGTTGAGACTGATTTTACAAACTTGTTTTGAATCATCAATCCAATTCGATTCTTTAACAGAAGAATTGTATTTTGGCATAGTTTCAAAATTTCTAACATAAGAAAAAACTTTTTCGATGTCTGAATTAATTAAGGCTTCTACTTTTGTGGTAAACATATTTATTAGACTTAGAAATCTATTTGACAACAAGTTCTTTAAGTTGAAATTATACTGGATGAAAAGTTTTTTTTTTAAAAGTTTACTTTGCGATTGCAATACCAGTAACTTTGATTTTTTTATTTCAAACGGTTCTTACTTTTTTTGGAATTGATTCTGAAGATGGAATTGATTTGTTTACTTTAAAAAATTTAACTCATTTTTTAGTTGGGTTTTCATGGACTGCAATTTCACTTTATAGTAATTTAGAAAATTTATTTTTATTATATTTTATTTCATTTTTAGTTGGTTCAGTTTTTGTTTTTACTTTTTTATTTTTAATGAAACAATTTGGAAAACTTAGTGAAGATAATAGTTTTCAAATCTCATCTTGTATTGGAAAAATTGCTGAAGTTTATTTGACAATTCCTGAAAATAAAACTGGATTTGGAAAAGTAATGCTTTCAGTAAATGGTTCTTTTAAAGAACTAGATGCAATGACTGAATTTGAAAAAATTTTAACAGGTCAGAAAGTGAAAATTATACGTATTGAAAATAATACAATTTTATTTGTGGAGAAAATTTGATGTTTCCTTTTTTAATTTTAGTTTTTTTTGTTATTCTTTTTTTTGCAACCGTTTCAACATTGATCAAAAGATACAAACGTTGCCCTTCAGATAAAATTTTAGTCATTTATGGTAAAACTGGTGGAAGTTCAGCAAAATGTATTCATGGTGGTGGAGCATTTATTTGGCCAATTATACAAGATTTTTCTTTCTTAGATTTAAAACCACTTTCCATAGAAGCCAATTTAACAAATGCTTTAAGCTGACAAAATATTCGTGTTGATGTTCCTTGTAGATTCACAATTGCAATTTCAACTGAAGCTGACAGCATGAATACTGCTGCTGAAAGATTATTAGGTTTGGAGTACGAACAAATTCAAGAACTTGCAAAAGATATTTTATTCGGTCAACTAAGACTTGTAATTGCAACTATGACCATTGAAGAAATCAATTCTGATCGAGATAAATTTTTAGGAAATATTTCTATTAATGTAGATTCAGAATTAAAAAAAATTGGACTAAAGCTAATCAATGTAAACGTCACTGACATTAAAGACGAGTCTGGTTATATCCAAGCTCTTGGAAAAGAAGCTGCAGCCAAAGCAATTAACGAAGCAAAAATTTCTGTTGCTGAACAAGAAAAAATTGGTGAGACTGGTAAAGCACTAGCTGATAGAGAAAAAGATGTTCAAATTGCTGAAACTCACCGAGATAGAGATGTTAGAATTGCAAACACAAATAAAGATAAAGAGATAAGTATTGCAACAGCGATCAAAGAAGAAACAATTGGAAAAGCTGAAGCAGACAGAGATACTAGAATTAAAATTTCTGAAGCAAACTCAATCGCAATTAAAGGTGAAAACGAAGCTAAAATTTCGATTGCACAATCAGAGGCGTTGAGAAGAGAAAAAGAAGCTGAAGCTTTAAAAATTGCATTAGCCTCGGAAAAAGTTCAACAAGCAAAAGCATTAGAAGAAGCTTATGTAGCAGAACAAAAAGCGGAAGCAGCAAGAGCAGCAAAAGAAAGATCAACTCAAAATGCAAATATTGTAATTCCAGCTGAAATCCAAAAACAAAAATCAATTATTGAAGCACAAGCAGAAGCTGAAAGAATGCGTGAACAAGCAAAAGGTGAAGCAGATGCAATTTATTCAAAAATGGAAGCTGAAGCAAAAGGTCTTTAAGAAATTTTGATGAAACAAGCACAAGGTTATAAAGAAGTTGTAAACGCTGCTGGTGGAGATCCTTCAAAAGCATTTCAATTATTATTAATTGAAAAACTTCCTGAGTTAGTTAGAATTCAAGTGGAAGCAATTAAAAATATCAAAATTGATAAAATCACTGTTTGGAATTCTGGTGCTGGAAAAGAAGATTCTTCAACAGCAAATTTTATTTCCAATTTAATGAAATCAGTTCCACCGCTAAATGATTTGTTTAATATGGCTGGATTAAATCTTCCATCCTATTTATCTGGTGATGAAAAAAAAGTTGAAGAATTAAAAACAGAACTAGAAAAAATTAAAAACGCTAAAGAGAAAAATGATTAAAAATATTCTCTTCGGATAAATAAATTTATGTTAACAGAATCACTTGATAGGAATGAATCAAATATGAACAAGTGCTTTAGAGAAAAAGTAAATTTTAAAATATTTTTCAGATTGACAAATCATATTTAAAAATAAAAATATTTATAGCTTTTTATTTGGAGTGGATTATGCAACTTTCTATAGACTTACCAAATAGTTTTGAGTTATACAACCGAGAGACTTTGTTGGAAGATATTCAATTAGGTGTTGCTCTTTTATTTTTTAGTCAAAAAAAAGTATCAATTGAAAAAGCAGCACAAATTGCAAAACTCTCAATTTTTGAATTTCAAAAAGAATGCAAAAAAATTGGAATCTTTGTAGTAAATTATTCACCTGCAGATTTAGAGAATGAAGTGCTCGCTTTAAGGAAAGATTTGAATTGATTTTAGTTGCAGATAGCTCTGCTCTAATTACATTATCTATTTGTAATTGTCTTGAAATCCTTAATACAATTTTTAATGAAATTAAAGTTCCATTTGAAGTTTATAATGAAGTAACTAAGTTTTCAAAACCAGAGTCAGAAAAGTTAAAACTTTTTTTAAAAGATAAAATTGAAAAAATTAATTCTGAAGACTATTTTATTTCTGAAGGTTCATTAGGTGCTGGTGAAGCTAAAGCAATTGCCTTATATAGAAAATTAAAAGCAAACTGGCTTTTAGTTGATGATGAAAAAGCAAGAAAAATTGCTAACTTAAATCAAATTAAAATCATCGGAAGTCTCGGTGTTTTAGTTATTGCAAAAGATAGAGGATTGATTAAAAGCATTCTTCCGCTAATTGAGAAAATTCGAAATTCGAATTCTTTTTTTTCTGAAAGTTTATTGAATAAGGCTATTGAACTAGCAGGAGAAAATTCACTCTAAAGAATTTAAGCTATCCTTTTTAAACTCAGAAATTTATTGACAATACTCAACTAGGTATGAGAATAAAATAATGTTTTTTGAAATCAAATTTATCCAACCAAAAGAGATGAGTTCATATGTTAAAAATTTTTAGTTTAGTTTTTATTTTATTTTTAAACTCCTGTGTAACACCTCCTGAAGCAAGAATTGAAGGAAATTCTGAAATTGATAAACTAGACATTCGTGGATTTAAACAATTTCCAGTTTATACTTCCAGAAATTTACTTGGTTATATTGAAGCATCTGGACAAGAAAAAACATTTGATAAAATGATCTGGAAAGGAAAATCCAAAGAAGATGCAATTAAACAAAGTCTTGTTTTAAATTATTCAATTGAAGATGCAAAAACTTTAAATGCAGGATTTAAAGAAATTTTTTCTGGGGAAGTTGGTTTTGAAAATATAAAATCCATGAGTTTGATATTGGAAAATCCAGTTCAATATATTTTGGAAGATTTGAGAATTAATTCTGAGTTCAAAGATAAAAAAGATTTTTTTGAAAAAAAATACATTGGTGCAGTTTTAAAAGTAGATAAAATTAGAATTGAATTTCAAAACAAACAAGGACTCAATTTAAAAACTGAAGCTGACTTAAAAATAAATTCCGTAAAACTTGGTGCAAGTATCAAAACCAAACAAGATGAAAATTCTATTTTTTTTGCTGAAAATGCTTTTGTAGGTTATAAACTATTTGATGCCCCAGAAAATTTAGATTCTTATTTTGAAAAAGAAGATAAAAAATTAAAGATAGTAATTTTTCCTTTTGATATTGAAGGAGCAAAACCTAGAGAAGATAGATTAAAAATTGCACTTCAAGAAGCAGCATCGCGTGCGTTAAACCGAGTAGATAATTTTTTTGTATTAGATAGAAATTCTTATCAAAAACTTTTAGAAGATGATAAACAAAATGATTTTTTAAAAATTGGAAAATCTATGTCTGCAAATAGAATTGTTCTTGGAAAATTTACTCGTGAAGGTTTAGATGCTAGAATCATATCCAAGTTAATTGATGTAGAAACAAATTCAGTTGTTCCAGATTCTGAAATTAAAATTGATTTAAACCTAAGAGGAAAAACCACACCAAGTATTGCAGATGAACTTGAAGATAAAATTTTGGAACATTATGGAATTACTTATACCAAAACAAAAATTTCTGTACTTGGAACAAACCAAGCAGAGGCATTTGATTTTTTTAGAAGAGGAAAAGAAAAATTTATTTTATTGGATGAAGAAAGTTTAGAAGAAGCTCTTCCTGATTTTAAAAAAGCAACCGAATTAGATCCAAATTATTCAGATGCATTTAGTTATTTATCAGAAACATATCTTAGGCTTTATGAGTTCAAATTATTCAGAGGAGATAAAATTGGTTCTGAAAAAATGAAAATCTATGGTTTGGAAAATTCTTTAAAAGCTATCGAAATTTCACCTAACTCGTCTTTAGCAAATAGAGTTATTTCGTTTTATTATTATTATTTAGATCCAGATTATGAAAAAAGTAAAATTTATGCTAAACGAGCAACTGAATTAGACCCAAAAGATGCTGAAGCAAAAATGAGATATTTTATCGTTCTAGCAAAAGAAAATAGTAAACTTTTAAGTTCAGAGAATAAAGAGTTAAAAGAAATTTTTGAAATGAATCCAAATTTAATTTCAACAAATTTTTATTTAAGCAAATGTTTTAGAAAAGAAAAAAATTATTCTAAAGCACATGAAAGGTTAGAAAAAATTTTAGAAATATCTCCAAAAAATATTTCGATTTATTCAGAAATTTCAGATATTTATTTTGAAGAAGGAAAATTTAAAGAATCGCTAGAAGAGCTAAACAAAATAGATGAAATTTATCCAAATCATTTTCAAGTTCAAATATACTATGCAAATTACTTTTTAAAAAAATCAGATTATAAAAAATCTTTAGAATATATTAACATAGCAAAAAAACTTCAACCAAAAAGTACAATACCACTTGAACTTCATGCAAATATTTTAGTTAAAGAAAAAAATTATGACAGTGCAATTCAAAACTATTTAAAATGTATTGAACTAGATTCTAAAAAAGGAAAATTTTATAATTCCCTTGGAATTTTATTAAAACTAAAAAATGAATTTAATTCTTCAGTTCAATATTTTAAAAAAGGTCAACTTGTGGATACAAAACATATTCCTCTTTATGAAAATCTTGGACAAATTTATTTTGACGGTGAAAAATTTGATGAAGCAAATATTCAATACCAAAAATTAGTTGAGTTAGAGCCTAGTTCGTTTAACTACCGCTTACTTGCAGATTCAGATATAGCTTTAAAAAAATTCGACAAAGGAATCTTTCATTATGGGAAAGCTCTAGAACTAGATACAGAAGAATTTATGATTTATAATGAAATTGGATTTGCTTACATTGGAAAAAAAGATTATACAAAAGCTTCTGAAAATTTTGTTAAAGCAAAAGAAAAAGGAAATAATGAAGTTAAATCCTACTCATTTAAAGGTTATGGTGATATTTCAAAAAAAGAAAAAAATATAGATAAAGCAATTGAGTCGTATAAAAAATCAATTGAACTTTTTGAAAATAATTTTGATTCCAAAATGGAACTAGCTAACTTACTTCACAAAAAAAATAATTCCAATGAAGCTATTTTAATTTTAAAAAATATTCTCGAAAAACAAAGTTTGCCAAAAGCTAATTACTTTTTAGGAAAAATTTTAAAAGATTTAGGAAGAATTGATGAATCAAAATCAAGTTTTAAAAAAGCTTGTGAATTGAACTATCTTAAAGCTTGTAATGCGGTGAAGTGATTTTTAAATTTTTTCTGATTAAACTTTAATTTTCTTGTAAAGTTTTGAATTCAACTAAAAATCTTTCCAAGTCTCCATTACCTTTAGCTCTATAAATCCCTCTTAGATAAAAATCTTTATCCAATAAAAAAATATTTTCTGTATGAACAAAATCTGTCAGATTTTCCACACCTTGGATAATTTTTACATCAGCTGAAAATTGATCTCTTGCAATTTGGTAAATAGTCTTTTTGTCACCTGTGAGATGATACCAATTCTTGTTTTCTATTTTATAACTTTCTCGAAATTTTTTTAATACTTCAACAGTATCAACTTCAGGATTTATGGAGATAGAAATTACATTCAAATCTTTTTGGTTATCTATTTTAGGTAATAAATTTTTTACATTGGAAGTAATCATTGGACATATTCCATTACATCTTGCATAAAAAAAACTTAAAATTGTATATTTGCCTTTTAGTTTTTGCAAATTAATTTTTTCATTTTCTTGAGAGACAAATTCAAATTCAGGAAGTTTTCTTAAATCGTTTGGTAATGTTTTTTTATCTTTTGACCAAAATGGATCTAAAATTTCTCCCCGAAAGTAAGGGAGTATTCCATCAATTGGTTTAGAAATTTTTTTAATACTTTCATCTATATCTGGTTTAGTTTCTTTGCAAAAATTAAAACTGAACAATAAAATTATAAATAAAATCTTCATTTAGTGATTAGCTCCTTTTCTTTTGTTTTTTTAATTGGATCACATAATTTTGAACCGGGTAATCCATATGAACTTCCATCATCTTTAAAAGAAACATTCATATAAATTTTTCCATTCTTGTACCATTTTTTTACAACTTGAATTTTTGAGGTTTCAGAATATTTTTCATAACTAGCTACTTGTCCATTATCAAAATAATCAATTCTATCATTGATATATTCACCTTCTTTAAATTCACCAAATGCACGTAACTTTCCATTATGATACCAAGCTTTGCTAAAACCTTCTTTTTTTCCATTTCTATAATTCATTTTTTGAAGGAGGTTCCCGTCTCTTGTGATGACTTTGTACTCACCATGTTGAATTCCATTCCTAAAACTTGCTAGCTCTGTTTCTTGTAACGCTGGAATATAAGACCTTATTATGCCTGTTAAAAATTGGTTTTTATATAAATATACTCCTGCAGTCATAGAAATATTTGGATCAGTGTTATCGTAAATTTTTTCTGAACAATTTACTATTGCTATAATTATAAAAAAACAAATTAGATTTGATAAAACTAATTTTATCATAAAAGAAATACCTCTACTGAAGATAATTTGATAATACGAAAAATAAATTTTGCTCGTAAATCATAATTTTTAAATTTAATTTAAAATCCAAAAATCTTTTTTTATTTTTTTGGGCGAATTTTTTAAAAGTAAGGACTTAATTAATTAAGTCCTTACTTTTAAAAAAACGAGCTTTCAACTATTATCAAAAAATTGCATTCGCAATTTTTTGATATCGTCTCAATCTCTTTCACTTTAGAATTGAAAGAACTTGATTCATTTGAATAATTTCTATTTATCGCTAATTTGCTGAAATGGAACCAACAGTCCCTCTAAAAAATGAACTGATTAAAGTAAAAATTGTTGCTGTAGTGTTTAATGCGTAACGGTAATTATAAGTTCCAGATGGAAATTCAGTTGTTACTGAAGTTGTTCCTTGAAAAGAATCCAAAGTTGGACTATTTCCATTTGCATCTCTAGAACTATAAATTGGGTAACCGTCAAGTGCAATTCCAATCAATTTGTTATTATTATTGCACACTGTTGCATTTGTATATGTTCCTTTTGCAGAATTATGACAAACTTTTGGAACCCCTGCATGGTAATGGTATACTCCAGAATTTTGCGGATGACCAAAGTAATTATCAAAAGATTGTGCTTCAGTTGCTAGAGTATCTGGTGGTGCAGCTGCATTGTTAAAAATAGCAAGACCGTTTGTAGTGATTCCGACTGCAGCATATCCTCCTTGAGTACTTACAGTTCCAGTTCCATTTGTTGGTGTAATAGGAACTTTATAGGTAAAAGTTTGACTTGTAATTGTACTCGGATTTAAACCAGTAGAAAATTCATAGAGTGCAGAAGAGGAGCCAAAGTAACCTGAATTATGATTCGGAATATTTTTTGATTTGAATACATAATTAGTTCCTTCAATATAGGCAACTACACATTTAAAATTATCTTTAATCCATGAAGGCATAGCTGAATCAATACAAGTAGTTACTCCATTTACACAATCAGTTCCAAGAGTTGCTGTTGAATTGGTGATTGTGGAACCAGTTGAAGTACTAGAAGTACAACTAGTTGTTGTTCCCGTGCCTGTACTTATTCCAGTTCCAGTGGAAGTTCTACTATTATTCAAAACTGCTATTGCAGCAAGAGAAAGAGTGTTATCATTTTCCTCTTTTTCTAAACCAAGTTGTTTACATGCAACTAAAACCATCGAAAGAATTAAACCTGTTAGTAAAATTTTTTTCATATTGTCTCCTTTTTTTGAAGTTTCTTAAATTAATCTTTTTTAATAGCATTTAATCACTATTAACTGGTAAGAATTATAGATGATAAAAAAAATAAATCGTCCATACTTGTAGGTTAGCACTCTTTTATTTAAAAATGTTCAAAATAATTCATCGAATGATTAAAATCATTTTTTTCTATAACTACTTGGATTTTCTCCTGTAATTTGTTTAAATATTTTATTAAATGCAGATTTAGAATTAAAACCAGAATCTAATGCAATTCTTAAGATTGAATGATTTTTAAATTTATCTGACTTAAATTTATTAATTACTGAATTTACTCTATACTCATTTATAAATTGATAAAAATTTTTCCCAGAATTTTCATTTAATGCTTGGCTAACTATATTTACAGAAGTGTTTAATTTTTTTGAAATATCAGAGATTCTTAATTCTTCGTTAAGGAATAATTCTTCAGATTCAATTAAAATCTTTATTTCATCAAATAAATTTTTACTATGATCTGGGCTAATTCCTGATTTTAAATACTTTTCGACTTGTAAAATTTCTTCTTTTTTTCTTATATCAAAATACTCTTCCATCTTTATAAAATAAATAATTAGAGCAATGAATAGAGTTATATAAAAAAGTTGAAAATAGGAAACTAAATAAACTAGATTGTTTAATTGATTTGAATTTTTAAATATAAAAATAGAAATTACCATTATAAAACTTGCTATGAAGAAGTAATAAAGCAAGAATTCTATCCATTTTTGATTTTCAAAAATAGTAATATGAACTTTTTGAAATTCATTTTGTTTTACAAGTTTTATTGTCCATAGAGAATAAAAAAAATAGATAATTGAAAACAGTAAAAAAAATAAAGTAGAATAACCAGATACTTTAAAGCTAGTGGGATTTAAAAAAATTGTATGGTAAACAACATCTTCTTTATTTGGAAAATAACTGAGATTTATTAAATTTAAAATTATAAAAGGTGAAAAATGCAAGTAGTCAAAAAAAATTAATTTCAAATTGATTTTTAATTTTATGTATAAATATAAAACCGCAGGAACTAAAATATTATGGCTAGAAATTTTAAAATAAAGTGGGAAATCCGAAATTTCATTGATGAATCTTCTTCTGAAAATAAAATTCATCATAATACAAATTAAACTAAATATTAATAATGAATTTAATCCCATCTTTTTTTTTGAAATCCTATCTATGATAAAATAACAAAATAAACAAAATGAAATTAAACAACAAACTGTTTCATAAATCATTATTTTAAATCCTTAAAATCCATCATTCAAAGTAAACTATAAAAAATGTTTTGTCGTCTTAACTTATAAGGATGAACTAAAAATCATCGATTTACAAAACCACCAAAGCTACTTGAAGCTAAATTCCCTGTAATCCGAAGATTTGCACCAGTTGCATTTGTAGTTGAAATTACTCCTTTGTTTGAGTTGAAAATATAAGTTGCTCCTAAATTATCCCCTGCGGGATTTAATTGTCCAGCACCCACAATTAAATCTGAATATCCATCACCATTAAAATCACCAAAACCAGAAGCTTGTCCAAACTGCCCTGTTCCACCAGTTATTATCAAACTTGCATTTGAAGTACTTGTTACTGAAATTCCAGTTGATCCTGCTGATAAAAATAAATATGCAAAACCAGTTCCCCCGCCATCATCACCAATTAAAATATCTTTAAAGCCATCTGAATTTACATCTCCATAACTAATTGATCTTCCAAAAAAATTTGCATTCGGATCAGAAATTACAACATTCGCTTGTGAATATGATGTTGCAGAAATGCTATTTAAAGATGAATAAAAAATATAAGCCTGCTTAGGGCTTCCATTGTCTGTAACTATTAAATCAGAATATCCATCTCCGTTTATATCAGCTCCAATAGAAGTTCTTCCAAAACTTATACTACTTGCACCTGTAATTGCAGAACTTGCTGAATCAGCTGAATTAATTTGAATCCCATTTATTCCAGATGATAAAAACAAATATATTTTTCCGTTATTAGATGAAAAATTTTCTGCTGAAACAATTAGATCAGAATACCCGTCAGCATTCAAATCAGCTACTGAAATATCACTTCCAAATTTTCCTGATGAAGAATTTTGCCCTGTGATTATTCTTGTAGCGTTTGTTGCACTTGTAGAAGAAATTCCTGTTGAACTGGAACGAAAAATATAAACTGAACCTTGATTGCTACTCCCTTCATCTGCCCCAATAACTAAATCTGTAAATCCATCTAAATTTATATCCCCAACTGCTAAGTGCCGCCCAAATTTATCGCCACTAGCTTGACCAGAAATACTTATACTTGCTGAAGAATATGTTCCAGACGTAATTCCGTTTGTTCCGCTAGAATAAAAAATAAATACGACTCCTTGATCTACTCCAATACCTGCGTTTCGACTTGGTGCACCAGCAATTATATCTGAATAGCCATCATTATTTATATCTCCAAGTAAAACTCCTTCACCAAAGTTCTCAGAATTTGTTGTGCCTGTAATTTTTGTATTGGCAGAATCAGCTGTTGTGGAGGTAATTCCTGTTACCCCATTTGACAAAAATAAATAAATTTCTCCTTCACTTGTATTTCTTTCTGAAGCTGAAATTAATAAATCAGAATATCCGTCACCGTTTACGTCTTTATTGGGACCTTTGAAAAAATTTAAATTTGTTATATCAGAGTAAACTCCGTTATTGCTTGCTCTAACATTTAGTTGGTGTTTACCATGATATTTCAATTTTACGGAAGAATTTTTCAAAGCAAATTTCCAAGAAGCTGTTCCTTCAGCTTTTATATATGTTTCATTATCAACACTAACTTCTATTTGAGTCAAAGTTCCAGTTGCAGTTCCAATAATAAATCCTGTTTCTAGAATAGAGTTATTTATTAGATTGGAAACAATTGGTTTTTCTGGTTTGGTGAAAGTAGATGAAGCAGAAGTAGTAGATATTGGTAATGATGGTGAAGATTCGGTAGTATTAGAAAATAATTTTAAGGAACAAAATCCATCAGGATTTTTTGTAATTAAATTCAATGCTAATAAACTTTTAAATGTATCCGATTTAAAATTACATGGTGAAGGAATTTCTAATTTATTACAATTTTGTAGAGATAGGATAAGAAGTAAAAAACATAGTCTCATAGAATAAGAGATCTTACTTTATTTTACTTTGAAAATCGACCAAGCTTATAAGAATAGACCATCTTTTTCGTTTAATTATTATTATGCGATATTGTTATTTTTTGGCGAATTTTTTCAAAGTAAGGATTAATTAATTAAGTCCTTACTTTGAAAAAACCGAGCTTTCAACTACTATCAAAAAATTGCATTCGCAATTTTTTGATATCGTCTCAATCTCTTTCGCTTTAGAATTGAAAGAATTTATTCAAATGAGAAATTTGTCTCATAACTAATTATTGGTAATAGTTCCACTTGTTCCTCTAAAAAAAGAACCAATTAAAGTGTAAATTGTTGCTGTTGCATTAAGAGCATAACGATAATTGTAAGTTCCATTTGGAAACTCGGTTGTAACACTTGTTGTTCCTTGAAAAGAATCTAATGTTGGTAAATTTCCATTTGCATCTCTTTGACTATAAACTGGAAATCCATCTAGTGCAATTCCAATTAGTTTATTTCTATTATTACAAGCAACTGTGTTATTTGTGCTAGTGGTATTATCACAAACTTTTGGAACACCAGCATGATGATGATAGTTTCCTTGTTGTTGAGGGTGACCCATATAATTATCAAAAGTGCTTACTTCTGAAGCGAGAACATCTCCTGGAGCAGCAGCATTATTAAATATTGCTAAACCATTTGTTGTTATTCCAGCTGCACCCATTGGTGTGGAAACTGTCCCTGAACCTGCAGTTGGGCTTGCTGGAATTGTAAAAGTCATATTTTGACTAACAATTACATTTGTTCCAGCTCTGGTATTTCCAGCAGGTAATGCTTCATAAAGTGGTGAGGTTGTAGAAGCTGTCATTCCATTATAAGTTGTGTAATAATAACTTTTATGATTTGGTAAATTTTTAGTTTTAAAAATATAGTTAGTTCCACTTTGGTAAGCTACTACACATTTAAAATTATCTTTAATCCAACTTGGCATCGCAGAATCAATACAAGTTGTTACACCATTTACACAGTCATCTGAACCTAATGTTGCACTTGAATTTGTAATTGTCGAACCGGTTGAAGTGCTAGCGTTGCAGCTCGAACTAGTACCTGGGCTCGAAGAAGTTCTACTATTATTCAAAATTGCTAAAGTAGCGATTTGAAGTGTGTTATCTTTTTCTTCTTTTTCTAAACCTAGTTGTTTACAAGCAACTATACCGAAATAAAGAACTAAGGATGTGAGCAAAATTTTTTTCATAATGTCCCCTAAACTAAGAATTTTCTAAATTTAAAATTTATTATTAGCATTAAATTACAATTACATTTATTACTATTTTTTATCACATAATTAAATTTTCCAGTCTTGTAATTTAGCACTCTTTTTTTATTTTTAATTACTCTTTTTTGAAACCCATTAATCTAGTAATTAAATAACCCAAGTAAATTTCTTGATCAATAAGAATAATTCTAAATAAAGGAATTATATGCAACTAAGCTTAAAAAAAAAAATTACATTTAGTTTGATTGGAAATTTAATTTTAATTGTTTTATTATTTCTACTATTTTCTTCTTTTCAGTATTACACTGCTGAAAATGTAATTGAAAAAAATATAATTAAAAAATTTTTCTTAGAAGTATTTTTAATTAGTTCAATTTGTGGTATTTTTTCAGTAATTTTTGTTTATTATATTTTAAATAAATCATTTAAAAGTTTAGATAATGTTTTATACATTTTAGAATGTATGTCAAAAAATGATTACCAAATTGATATTCCAGATGAAAAAGAAATTAAAAAAGATGAGTTTGGTAGAATCACTTCAGCAGTAAATAAAGTTGTAATGTCTGTTGGAGGAGTATTAACTTCAATAAAATTTACAGGTGATCAAGTCGGTGAAATAGGAAGAGAACTAGACCAAGAAGCGAATATAGTGCTTGATAAAGTTCAATCCCACAATCTTTCACTAGAATCAATATCTTTAGGAATTTTAGATATGAGTAATTCCATTTCTACTATTAATAAATTATTTTCTGATACAAATAAAAATTTTGGAAACATAGATAATAATTTGGATGAACTCACAACAACAGGTTTTCAAATTAGCACAGGAATGGTAAATTTATCCGAACTTGCAAAAAAATCATTTTCAGAATGTAAAATCGGAGAAGAGTCAATTGAAAATGCAAAAAATGCAATGGATTTAATTAAATTAAAAACTGATGAGATCACAAAATTTACAACAATCATTTCAGAAATTTCAGATCAAACAAATTTACTTTCTTTAAATGCATCTATCGAAGCTGCAAGAGCAGGTGAACATGGAAGAGGATTTGCTGTTGTAGCAATGGAAGTAACTAAACTAGCAGAAAAAACTTTGATCTCAGTTAATGAAGTAAAAATTTTAATACGTGATACAATCAAAGCTGTAAGCCAAGGGAATTCGTCTGTAGAAGCTTCTTTTTCAAGTTTAAAAAAACTTTTTGAAAATATGGAAAAAATTTTAAATTCAACTGAAAAAATAAATTCTAAAATTGTAAACCAAAGCACAAATACAGCAATCATTTCCGAAAATTCAAAAAATATTCATGAGTCTTTAGATTCATTGTTAAAAAATATTTCTCATGAAAAAGATGTCATAATTAAAATTGAAAATTCAATCCAAGAAATAAATATTTCATCTGGAATTTTAGCGGAAAATTCTGAAAAGTTAAAAGAGAAGTCTTTATTGTTAAACGAATCTTCACATGGAATTATTTCTATTGTAAGTGATTTTAAATTATAAATATAATCCAAGACCAAAAGAAATTACATTTTCTCTAATTGGAGAATATTTTCTTTCAGTATCAAATAAAATTAAATAATTTAGCTCAGTTTCTAAATAAAGATAAAAATCTTCATTTAGAAAAAATTTTGCTCCTAACTTTGGAGAAAATTTGAATGCCTTACATTCGACTAAACATCCTCCAATTCCTCCACCTAAAGCTATATAAAAATCAAATTTATCATTTGGAATAAAATGTTTTGAAGCAAAAAAATCAAAAGTAGTAATATTTGTAAAAATAGGGATTTTGCTATAGTTATAACTAAGTAATGTAAATTGGTTTATTAATGGTGAATTATTTGGAAAAAAAAATAAGGGTAGAAATGATAGACGGTCTCTTGATGAATCAGTTTGAATAGAATAAAATCCAGATGATAAACCAAAACTATAACCTGTTTCTTCAGATTTAGTTTTATTATGAACATAAAAGCGATTATAAACTGAGTCGGATTTTGCAGTATAAATTTCTTTTTTTAATTCTTCATTTAAGATTAAAAAGCTAGCAAAACTTACAGGGTTTACGTTACCAGCTAAATTGTTAGCAGTATTTGGTGAGATTAAAGAAACAGCATAAACAGAGTTAAAAACAAATTCTGAAGGTGCATAAGTTGGATCTCTTTGACTTAATTGCAAACCTAAATCTGCAATTCCAAATCCAAAACTTGCAGTGATAGAAATTTTTTTTTCTTCTTTATCCTCTTTTTTTTTTGAGTCAGGTATTTGTTTTTTCTGATCTTTTAAATCTGAAGTATTTACTTCTTCTGGAGTATTTGTTTGATTTTCCTTTTGTTGTTCAATATTCTTTTCTTGAGCAAAAAGGGATAATGATAAAATAAAAAAAATGAATTTTAAATACATAAATATACTTGAAAAATTTCTGTCTTAGTTTGTATATCATAACCATTTCTAATTTTACGAATTTCTCTTTCGTTTTCTTCTTTGAGTTTTGTTATTTCATTTTTAGTTCTATTTATCGCAGATTTTTTTTCTGGTTTGGGATCCCACTTTAGATTAGCTTCTTGTCTTTCTAATTTTTCGTTGAATAATCTTAAATTTTTCTTAAATGAAACTTCAATTTTATACTCTTCTTTTTTAAAAATACTTAGTGTATTTTTTAAAAGTTCAGATTTTCTAGTTTCATTTAAATCAAATAATAAATTGTATGATATAACAAACCCTTCTTCAATTTTTCTCAAATCTTCTTCATCTTCAATATGAATACAATTCTCTAAAACTGATTCAGGAATCATTTTTACTTCAACTGCAGTTTTTGTTTTAGAATCATATTCAATATAAAAAATTTCTGTTCTTTTTAACGAAAATTGAAATTCTGTTAAAAATAAAAAATAAGATTTTTTTTCTTTGGATTGAAAATAAGTTTTACCAAAACCTTTTTTTGAGTCTAAAAAAAACTGAATTGATTTTTCCACAATAGGATGACCAAATGCTAAAAACTCTAAACTGTCATTAGATAAAGCTTCTTCAGAATAAAAAGTTGCTTTTTTAACTTCGTCATTTTGATCTAAAAATAAAATTTTATCATTTCCAAAATCTTTTTTAATTATAAAACCTGATTCTTTTGGATAAAACTTAGAGAAAAGATTCACAAATTCTTCCAAATGAGTGTTCGTATATTGTCTTTCTTCTAAAGTATGGTCATAATAATCTTGTAAATTAAAATCAATTAGTTTTGGTGTCATTAAAGAATTTAATTTTGTAAATCCAATTTCAGCAATTTTGATTCTGTTATCAAATTCAGTATCTATTTCTTCTTTAGTTTTTGAACCTGTTATAAATTTCATAAAGGAAGAATTAAAATCTAATTCATCTTCAATTGTTCCAAGTAAAGCATCTGAAGCACCAATTGAATCTTCAAATAATTTTATTTTGTGAGTTAATACTTCCAAAATTCTTTCTGCAACTGTATCTTTAGAAGCAAAATTAAAAATGAATACATCTTTTTTTTGACCAAAACGATGAATTCTACCAATTCGTTGTTCAATTTTTAATGGGCTCCATGGCAAATCATAATTAATTAAAACATTTCCAAATTGTAAATTTCTACCTTCACCACCAGCTTCGGTACATATTAGAATTTCAGAATGATTTTTAAATTCTAAAATAGCTTCTTCTTTTTGATCAGCAGTTAATGAACCATGAAATAAAACTACTTTAAAATCAGATAATTTTTCATTTAAATAATCTTGTGTACTTCTAAATTGAGTAAAAATAATAAATTTTGAAGTTCCTTCTTTTTTTAACTTAGTAATTGTTTCGATTAATTTTTCGGACTTTTTATCTTCTTTGATTTTTTTACCAAGATGTATTAATCTATTTATAGAAAGTAATTCTCGTTTTACATTCATTAGCTCTTCATAAGAAGCTTCTTCTAATTCAGAGATAAAATCTTCTACTTCTTCTGTTTCATCTAAATCCCATTCACTAAGAATTGGATCTTTTTTTTGAAAGCTATGAAGTTTTGATTCAACTAAAAATTTTCTTTTATTTAATGCTGAAAGTAATGCATAATGAGATGAATCCAAAAGTTTTTGAAATACAATCATCACAAAACCAACAGCTCTATTTTTTTGGTTCATTGCCATGTTATATTCTCTTTTTACATATTCAGTTGTTTCATCATAAAACATTCTTTCGTCTTCAGATAAATCAATTTTAACAGTTTTAGCAAATCGTTTAGTAAATCCACCTACTTCCACTTTTCTTCTTCTTAATAATACTTTGGAAATTTTTTCTTTAAGATCTGATTTAGAACCAACAACATAATCATTTACAAATGAATGATAAGACCCTAATAAATTTGGATCAACTAGGTGAATTAAAAAAAATAATTCTTCTAATTTTCCTCTAAATGGAGTAGCTGTTAGAAGAAGAAGACAATCTGTTTTTTTTGAAATTTTTTCTGCAAAAATATAACCTCTTGTGATTTTTGAATAATCTCTTCTCAAACGATGGGCTTCATCAAAAATAACAATATCCCATTTCTTTTTTAAAATCTCTTCAGAATATTTTGGATTTTTAATAAAATCAATTGAAGTGATTATTTGGTTAAAATTTTGCCAGTTGGTTTCATTTTCAGCTAAAAAGTTTTTTCTTTTCATGATATGAAATACTTCATTAAATTTATTTTTTAATTCTTGTTGCCATTGAACTAAAAGAGGAGATGGTGCAATGATTAGAACTTTCTTATAGCCATTTCTAAAAATTAACTCTTTCATGATTAATGAAGCTTCAATAGTTTTACCAAGTCCAACTTCATCAGCTAAAATAAATCTTGGCTTTAAAGAGTTTACAACTATATGAGTCGATTCAATTTGATGAGGAAGAAGTCTTGTTCTGGAATTTGATAAAGATGATAATTTATCAAATGCATGGGTTAGTTTTAGCTCAATTGCTTTTAATGCTAAAATCATTTCAAAAGGTTTTAAAACTTTTGAATATAATAAATCTTTTTTTATATGAATGTATTCAATCTCTGATGAGTTTAATGCAACTTCAAAAATTTGTTTTGTAGTTTCAAACCAAAGAGTAATATTTTTTTCAGAAAGGCTTTTTATAATTCCAATTCCAAGTTCAGGTTTAGATTTTAAAAATAAAAATTCACCGTTGAATTCTTCTTTTTTATTTGATTCAAAATCTAAAGTGAATTGTGTCATACTCCTTTTTTTTCTCCCCAAAGTTGTTTATGAAGTTGTAAAGACAATTTTGCACCTTCAATATTTTTTTCTTTAATCCAGTTTGCTAAAACTTCTGGAGGTAATTCTTTATACACTGGAGAAAAAATTAAATTTTGGTTTAATGAAAATTCTTCTATCACTTCTGATGCTCTGAGAAAATCTACTTCATCTCTCACAACAAATTTTACTTCATCAAGAGGATTTTTTCTTTTAGAAATAAAATGAAAATTTTCTTTATACATAAACTTTTCCATCCCGGAACCTGGAAGTTTATAATCGAGTGAAAAAACCATATTGTCTAGGTTCAAAATACTTTCCTTTCCATTGGTTTCAATTCTTGTATAAGCATAATTTAAATTATGTCTCTTTTGAAAAATCATTTTTGAGAGTTCATAACAAAAAACTCTTTTTTGATTTTCTAAAGGCTCACCACCAGTCAGCAAAATTTGAGTCGGAGAATTGGAAATTTTTTCTATTTTTTCAAAAACTTCTTCTAAAGAAAATTCATCACCGCTAGAATTTGAAAGTGCATAGCCAGTATCACACCAAAGTTTTTTGGAATCGGTTTGTCCACATCGAAGTGAACAACCAGCAAAACGAATAAAAATTGTAGGGACTCCTTGTGAAATTCCTTCACCAGATAAGGAATAAAAAATTTCATTGATTCTAGCTTTCATAAAAACAAAATTTCAAAAAAATCAAATTTTGATAGAATAATTTTTACTTCATCAAAAAGGTTTTTATAATTATTTTGGGGAATTTTTTTAATAGGACTTAATGAATTAAGTCCTATTAAAAAAACCGTGCTTTTCGCTACTTCCTTCAACCACACCCTTAAGGGTGTGGTTGAAGGAAACGCTTCAATCTCTTTCCCTTAGATTCAGGCTACGCTATTTTTTTGATAAAAAATTTTATTTCAAATTACCTTATTTGGTGTTTTTAAAATGAACTTGGATAAGTTCTACAAATTTGGGTGAAGCTGCGAAAAGGATCAACTCGGGGTCAACTTTTTGCAAATTAAAAAATTTAGAACACTTAAAATAAACAAAAAGTTGACCAGAGAGGCGAGCCTGTTTTTTCACCACTTGAATTCAGTTTAATTTTTCATATAATCAAAGTTAGGTGGTGGAAAATTCGCCCAAACCTCAGATAAAAATTTTTTTTAAACAAAATTAATTATATAAAAAAGAAACAATTTTATTAAAATTATATGACAAAAATTCTAAAATTGACTTAAAAAAATTAAGCTTTTATTCTCCAAAAATCAATCTAATGAATAGTGTCATGAGTAAAATCCAATTCCAACTTTCCACTGAAAAATTAAAAACTTTAACAAGCTATTTTTTTAAAAATAAAAAAATTCATGAAGATTCAATTTATTTAATTTCTATGATCGAACAAATCAAAAGATTAAATCCACAAATTACAAGTTTTGAAATGATTCATAATCTTTCAGAAAAATTTGAATTGGAAGTTGAATCAGACACAATACCCAAAAAAGATATTTTAAATAAAAACAATTTTGATAAATTTATTTTTTTTGATTTTGTTTTTGACGCTTACCAAATTAAAAGAAAAATTTTTAAATTTTATAAAGTCAAAAACATTATTACTAATGAAAGTTTTTGGTTAAGTGAAAAAAAAATTATAGAAAGATTTAATCTTTCAGATTCTACTTTTGTATTGTTCCAAGATATTCAAAATTTCTTAACTGAAGAAGATTCATTAAGCCATCAATTTACAATTTGGGATACTTTAAAAAACCTAATTGAACTAGAAAAAAAAGATATTTGGAATATGACAATTTATTCAATTGCAATTGGATTTTTATATTTAGTAATTCCAGTTGGGATTCAATCTTTAATTAGCATTTTAAATTTTGGAACAGTATTTCAACCTGTGATTGTTTTAACTTTTTTAGTAATTTTAGCACTTGGATTTGCATCTATTTTAAATTTAATGCAATTTTATTTAGCAGAATTAATCCAACAAAGAATTTATGTCAGAGTTTCAATTGCTGTTGCAAGACGTATTTCTAAATTTAAACATTCCTATTTTGAAAAAAAACACCCACCCGAACTAGCTAATTATTTTTTAGATATTGCAAATATCCAAAAAAGTTTTACATTACTTTTAACTGATGGACTTGCAATTGGTTTACAAACGATAATTGGTTTGTTAATTATAATTGTGTATCATCCATTTTTTATCATTTTAGATATTTTAGTTTTTGGAGTTTTGTACTACACAATTACAAATTTAGGAAAAAATGGAATTGAAACAAGCATCAAAGAATCTAAAGCAAAATTCTCAACAGAATCTTGGTTAGAAGAAATGTCACTTTATAAAAATGCTTTTCGTTCAACAGAATCAATTCAATATGCTGATTTGAGATTAGAAGAAAATGCAAAAAATTATGTTCAATACAGAACAAAACATTATAAAATATTATTTAAACAAATTATTAGTTTTTTATCTGTCCAAGTTTTGGGCTCTGGATTATTACTATGTTTAGGTGGTTATTTAGTTATAAAAGGTGAAATTTCACTTGGACAATTTATTGCTGCAGAAATAATCATCGCAAAAATCCTAGACAAGTTTCCAAAGTTTGGAAAATATTTAGAGAGTTATTATGACTTATGCGCATCTATTGATAAAATAAATCATTTATTGGAAGTAGAAACTGAATCTAGAAAAAATGAAATTAGAGAAAATCATTTTGGAAACTCATTTGATTTAAAATTTATTTCAATGGGTTATTTAAGAAATCAGAATATTGTTTTAGAAAATATCGATTTTCAATTTAAAGAGAATTCAATTTTGGGAATTTATGGTGAAGTTCATTCTGGCAAAAGTAGTATCACAGATTTACTCTATGGAATCAATTCTCCAACTTCAGGTTATATTTCAGTGAATGGGTTTAGGCTTTCTGAAATAGATATTTTTAAATATAGAAATCATGTTTCTTATTTTTCAGAGCTAGAAATTTTTAGTGGAACAATTTTAGACAATATTCGAGTAGGAAAATTCTTTCTACTTAATTCTGAAGTGAGAGAAGCTATTAATAGAATTGGACTTGGTGATAAAGTTTCAAAGTTGGAACAAGGATTAGATACAGAAATTTTAAGAAATCATTATCCATTTATCAAAGAAGAATTATATAAATTAATGTTTGCCAGAATTTTTGCAGGTTCTCCAAAGTTAATATTACTTGATGATGTTTTAAAATATTTAGATAAAACTTCCAAAGAACAAATCATTGCAGAACTAGAAAAAGAAAAAAAGAAATCAAAAATTATCATCACTTCTTCTTCTAAAGAAGAACTTAAGTTTTGTGATGAAATTTTAGAATTAAAAAATGGTAAAATAAAACAATTGAAGGTTTGATATGAGTTCAAGAATAAAAGAACCAAACAAAATTATTATTAAAGATGAAAATTTATTAAACTCTTTAAAATCAGATTCTTATTATCATATATTTTCTAGAATATTACTTTATGGATTTTTAATTTTAATTATTTCTATGTTAATTCTTCCATGGCAACAAACTGTATATGGTTCTGGAAGAGTTGTAGCATATGCACCACTTGATAGGCAACAATTTATTGAAGCTCCAATTGAGGGAAGAATTGTTAAATGGCATGTTATGGAAGGGTCTGAAGTCAAAAAAGGTGATTTAATTGTAGAAATTTCAGATAATGATCCACAATTTTTATCTAGACTTCAAGAAGAAAAAACTGCAGTTGAATCAAGAATAGCTGCGGTTTCAGCAAGGGCAGAATCTTTTAAAGCTAGAATTCGTTCACTTGAAGCTTCCATGAATAATGGAGTTTCAGCTGCTAAATCTAGAACCAGAATGTCTGTTGATAGAGTTGATGCTGCAACTCATGCTGTGGAAGCAGGTGAAGCAGTTCATAAAACTGCAATGCAAAATTTAAAACGTCAAAGAACTTTAGCGTCTTCAGGATTAGCTTCAACTAGAGCAGTTGAAATGGCTGAAATGGAAGAAGCTAGGGCGGTGACTGATTTGAACAGAGCAAAAGCTGCACTTAGTGCTGCAAAGTCAGAAAATATTGCTTTAGCTTCAGATCAAAATCGAGTAGGTACAGATGCTTCAGCTTCAGTATCAGATGCAAGAGCATCTCATGCAGCAGCACTTGCTGAGTTAGCAAATGCACAAGCTGAGTTACCAAGAATTTCTGCACGACTTGCAAGACAACATTCACAAGTTGTTACAGCACCAAGAGATGGAGCAATAATGAGACTAATTGTTTCGCAAGACGGGGAGATGGTTAAGTCTGGTGAAGCACTTGCAATTTTAATTCCTGATTCAGAAGATAGAGCAGTTGAAATTTGGATTGAAGGAAATGATATACCGCTTGTAACAGTAGGAAATGAAACTAGAATTCAAATACAAGGTTTGCCTGCTTTACAGTTCAGTGGATTCCCTGGCCTTTCTTTTGGAACTTTTGCTGCTAAAGTAGTATTTGTTGATTCTACAGATAATTCTTCGGGTAAATTTAGAATTATTGCTAAACCAATTAATCAAAAAGAAGACTGGCCTCCACTTCAATTTTTGAGACAAGGGATTCGAGCAAATGGTTGGGTATTTTTAAATGTGGTTCCTCTTGGTTACGAACTTTGGAGAAGGTTTAATAATTTCCCACCAGATTTTCATTATGATACAACTCCAATAAACGAAAAAGAAAAAGGTCAGAACAAATCTAAAAAATGATATACAAATTATTTTTATTTTTAATACTAACTAGTTTTTTATATGGTGAAAAAATTTCAGTAAAACAAAAAAAAATTAGATCTGATATTTTAGCAATTAATACTATTCAAAGAGCTGTTCCTATTATTGAAACAAATAATCCAATTTATCTAAAAGATGTCTTAGAGCATGTTGAAAAACATTTTCCGCTAATCCTTGCCTTATACCAAGATTTAAGAATTGCAGAAGCTGAATTACTGAGTGCAAGAGGAGCATTTGATCCTGCAATAAAATCAGGTATTACTTCTGCTCCACTTGGGTATTACCAAAATAACCGATTTGATATTTTAGCTGAACAAGCAACTCCTTATAACGGTATATCAGTGTTTGGTGGATATAGAATGGGAAGAGGAAATTTTGCTCCATATGATGGAAAACAAGTAACAAACTCACTTGGAGAAATTCGAGGTGGAGCTAGAATTCCACTTTGGAGAGATAGAGCAATTGATCGCAACAGAGCTTTAATCAAACAAGCAGAGCTTGGAATGATACTGGCAGATTTTTCAGTTGCACAACAACGAATTGAAATTTATAGAAATGCAAGTCTTAGGTATTGGGATTTTATTGCTGCAGGACAAAGATATGATATTGCAAAAACACTTTATGAAATTGCAATAGAAAGAAAAAAACAAATTTCTAAAAGAGTTAAAGCTGGTGATTTACCTGCAATAGATGAAGTAGAAAACGAAAGGGTCATTTTACAAAGAGAATCATTACTTGCTTCATCTATCCAAGCTTTAGAAATCACTGCAAATGAATTATCAATTTATACGCCAAACCCAAATGGAATTTTAATTGTCCCAAAAATAGAACAAATTCCCAAAGCAGCTTTTGAAAAATTTGAACCAATTGATATTACAAATCAACAAGAAGCAATAGAAAAAGCAATTATTGTTCGACCTGATTTAAAAAGAATCGATATTCAAAAACAACAAAACCAAATAGATGGGGAACTCTCAAAAAACCAAATGAGTCCTGGAGTTGATGTAGTTGTTATTGGTTCACAAGATTTGGGAACTGGTTCAGTTACACGTTCCAAGTTTGAGTTGGAAGCAGGACTTATTTTAAATATTCCACTTAGAACCAGAAAAGAACAAGGAAAATTTGATAGTTCTGTTGCAAAAAATTTAAAATTAGTTGAACAAGAAAAATTTCTTAAAGAAAGAATTGTTGCGGATATAAAAAATGCTTATACCACAGTTGAGAATACAAAAAAAAGAGCCATACTTGCAAGTAGAGAATTTGAACTTGCAAAAAAATTAGAAGAAGCTGAAAGAAATCGTTATGTTGTAGGGGAAGGGACTTTACTCATTGTAAATATCAGGGAGCAAACCACAGGAGAAGCTGCGATAAGAGAAGTTGATGCTCTTGCTGATCATCATCGTGCAATTGCAAACTACAAAGCTTCCATTGCAGAAGTTTTAGTAAAAGATTTATCTAAAAGAAATTAATTTTAACTAATTGAATTTTTTATAAAAAATATTTCGCTACACTGCGAAAGGGATTAAAACGGCGTAAAAAAATTTTGTATGAAATTTTTTTACGGTAGTTGAAAGCCCGGTTTTTGCAGCATACTTTTAGGCTGCAAAAATTCGCCCACTTCACCCCAACTTATTAGAAGTTGTTAAAATTTACACTTATGCCCCTCTTCAAAAAAAAATCTTAGAGAGGGGAAAAACTTTTAATTCAATTTTAATATTGCTTAAATCAAACCAAGTCGTTTGTATATAAAATCAATATTTGCAAGATAAGGTTTGATGTCACAAATTTCATCAAGCATTTTTTCAGTGAGAGAATTTTTTAGCTCTGGGTCAGAAAGTAATTTTTCTTTGAGACTTGTTTTTGGATCAGCCCAAACTTCCATCGCATTGCTCTGAATTTTTTCATAAGCTTTTTCACGAGAGATTCCAACTTTTTCAATTAGAGCAAGCATAAGCTTTTGAGAAAAAATTAAACCTCTTGTAGTGTCTAGCACACGAATGGAAGCATCTCTATAAATATGCATATTCTTAATTACATAATTCATTTTATCTAAAATATATTCTAGTGCAATTGTGGAATCAGGTAGCACAATTCTTTCAGCAGATGAATGAGAAATATCTCGCTCATGCCAAAGCTGCATATCTTGAAAACCAACATTTACATTGGAGCGAATTACTCTTGCAATTCCTGAAATTCTTTCACAGATTACAGGATTTCTTTTGTGCGGCATTGCAGATGAGCCTTTTTGACCTTTTGCAAATGGCTCTTCTACTTCACGACCTTCTGTTTTTTGTAGCAACCGAATTTCAGTTGCAAAACGATCAAGACTTGATGCAGTGAGTCCAAGCACTGATAAATAAAAAGCATGTCTATCTCTTGTGATGACTTGAGTTGTTATTGGGTCAACTTGGAGACCAAGCTTTTCACAAATAAATTCTTCGATGACAGGATCAATGTTTGAATAAGTTCCAACTGCACCAGAAAATTTTCCAACAGAAATTTCTTTTTTTGCAAGGTGAAGTTTTTCTAAATTTCGTTTCATCTCAGAATAGAACAAAGCAAATTTTAAACCAAGCGTCATTGGCTCAGCATGAATTCCATGTGAACGACCAATACAAGGTGTGTCTTTTTCTTGAACTGCTTTTTCTTTAATTGTTTCAAGAAGCAATTCAACTTTTTTGATGATTAAGTCAATTGCTTGTTTCATTTGAATACACAAAGCAGTGTCGCCAATATCAGAAGATGTGAGACCATAGTGAACATGTCTGGATGCTGGTCCAATCGACTCACCAAGGTTTGTTAAAAAAGCAATCACATCATGTTGAAGAGTTTTTTCTAATTCTAAAATTTCTGCTACGTTAAATTTTGCTTTGGTTTTGATTTCTAAAAAATCTTCTTTTGGAATTTCTCCGCGATTCATTCTAGCTTCACAAGCAAGAATTTCTATATCTTTCCATATCTCAAATTTATTTTCTAAACTCCAGATATTTGAAATTTCTGGATTGGAATATCTATCTATCATTTTAATAGTCCTTCTAATTTTTTTATGTATTCAAATCTTTTTTCGTCTGCCTCAGTTGGTGCGAAGTCTGCAAAAATTTTATCTTCACTTGGATGATATGGTCCAGACTTTCCTTCAAAACAAATACAAGTCTCAGAAAGACAAACAATACTATGCCACACATCTGGAGGAATATCAATTCCAAAATTTGGTCCGTGTTCTGATAATAAATATTTTTCTTTGATACTTCCATCATCATTAAAAATAAAAAAACCAAGTTCGCCTTTAATCACTAAAAAAGTTTCGGGCTTTGGTGGGCTTTTGTGTTTATGAGGTTGTACATAAGTATTTTTTGTTAGCACATTTAAAAATCTTTGATACACTTCTTCGAATTCATGAAAATTATGATTGGCTCTAAGCCTTGTGCTACTCTTTGCTTTTTCAACAACTGTTGCAAAAAGATCATTTGAAATAAGTTCCACTTTATTTGGCATGAAACTAATTTTTTTTGGAAATTTCTTTTTACAAGGGCAAATTTTTTTTAGATGTAACGACCTTGCAAGCAAAGTCTTTACATCTAAAAAAAAACGGGCTTTCAACTCCTATCAAAAAATTTCATTTGAAATTTTTTGATAACGTCTCAATCCCTTTTGCATAGCTGCATTATGTTGAAAAATTTTTTCAGTTTATCAAAATTTAACCCAATCCTTCTTTTGGAATATAAGTTGACAAATACTCTTTTAGTTTCTAAGATATGTTTATGAATAATTTAGCTAGAAAATTTTTTACTACTGAAGAATATTTAGAAATAGAAAGAGCTGCAGAATTTAAAAGTGAATTTTACGCTGGTGAAATGTTTATGATGGCAGGTGCAAAAGCCAATCATGTTAGAATAGTTGTGAATCTGTCGGGCGAGCTTAGAATGGTTTTTAAAAAAAAACCTTGTCAGGTATTTTCAACTGATATGAGAGTTCTCACAACTAAATCTGGACTATACACTTATCCTGATTTGGTTGTAGTTTGTGAAACTGCAAAATTTTTAGATGAAAAAAATGACACATTACTCAATCCAAATTTAATTATTGAAGTTTTATCCGATTCAACAGAAAGTTATGATAGAGGAAAAAAATTTCAAATGTACCGTGAAATTGAAACTTTAGAAGAATATGTTTTAGTTTCTACAAATGAAAAAAAAATTGAAGTATTTAAAAAAGTAAATCAAAAACAATGGCTGCTTTCAGAATACAAAATGGATGAATCTGTTTTATTTGAATCAATCGAGTCTAGTTTTTCTATGGAAGAAATTTATGAAAAAGTTGAATTTGAAGAAAATTCTCTCAGGCTCAGATAATCTTTTCAACTTGTTCTTAAAATCAATAAAACTAATTTCTGCTTTTCTAAAATAAATATAAAAGACAATATTCCTACAAATTATTTTACTGAAATCTTAATGAATAATATTTTATTCATAATATTTTTATTACTAATAAATTCAATTGCTTATGGAAAAAAAGAAAATGAAAAATAAATTTATCAAGTTGGAAAATTTCTCAAAAGGTTTTAATGTGAATTTTTCAAAATGAATTTGAATTTAATAAAATTTATTTTCGTATTAATTTTTTTGTTTTGTCAAGAAAGCCAAGATACTTTTTTTGATAAGGGATTAACTCCCATTGAAACAGGTTTTGAAACTGAAAAATCAAAACTTAGTGCAAGTTATTGCAAATCTTGTCATGCAAAATCTCATTCCACTTGGGAGGATTCGATTCATAGAAAATCTTGGAAAAATTCTTTATTTCAACATAGTTTTGAATTGGAACCAATGGACTGGTGTATTCATTGCCATGCCCCTTTGATTTCTCAAAAAAAAGAAATCTATTTAAAAAAATCTGGTAAAAATTCTCTTAGCGATGAAGGAATTAATTGTGCATCTTGTCATTTACGAAAAGGAAAAATTTATGGTAATAAAAAAAATCAGAATTCTTTTCATGAAGTTATTGTAGAAAAAAATTTTGGAAGTCCAGAATATTGTGCTTCTTGTCATGAATTTAATTTTCCAACTTTAAAATCGGGTAGTTTTAAATTTTCACATGAACCAATGCAAAGCACTTATTCAGAATACAGAAAATATGGCTCTGAAAAAAAATGTAATTCTTGTCATATGGAAAATCATTTTGTTAAAGGTCCTCATTCAAAAAATTTTCTTAGATCAATATTCGCTACTGCAGAATTTGAATTTGAAGAAAATGTTTTATTTATCGCAATTGAAATTATAAAAAAAAGAGCACACCATTTACCTTCTGGTGATTTGTTTCGTTCACTTTCAATTGAATTAAGTTATGATAATTTTAAAACAAAGTTTTTTACAAAAAAATTTGCACGTTTTTACAAAATGGGGCAAAAAGATTCTGGAACAATTTGGAATCGTGAATTGGAATATGACTCTTCCATTAAACCTACTGATTCTTTAATCAGAGTGGCTGTTGATATAGTTAAGAAAAAGAAAATTGATTATAGATTGCTATACTATTTTCACGATCCAGAACTTGGTGGAGAATCGAAAGCTGAAAATAGTTTTCTAATTCTTCAAGAAAAAAAGTTAAACCCTTGAAAACATTTCTGGATTTTTATAATTTTCTTTATACTTTTGGTAATTTCTTGCAGTACGTTCAATAATTTCTTTTTCTTTTTCATTAATTTCGCGAATTATTTTTGCAGGACTTCCCATTACTAACATACCAGATGGAATTTTTTTTCCAGGAGTTACAAGTGAACCAGCACCCACAAAAGCGTATTCACCAAGTTCCACATCATCCATTAAAGTAGCACCCATGCCTACAAAAGAAAAATCTTTTAGTTTTGCACCATGGATAGTTACTCTATGACCTAGCGAAACATTATTTCCAATTTCAACGGGAAATAAATCTCTTGCAACATGAATCAAACACATATCTTGTATATTACAGTTATCACCAATTCGAATATAGTTTACATCACCACGAATTAAAGTTTGAAACCAAATCGAAGTATTTTCACCAATTACAACATCACCAATTATTTCAGCTGAAGGAGCAATCATTGCACTCTCAGCTATTTTGGGAATTATGTTATTAAATTTATAAATCATTGATTTTGTTTTAACTCTTTTAAAATATCTATATCCATAAATAACTTCGAAATTAAAGTTTTAGTTGAAGGTACTAAATCAAATGGAACTTCTTGTCCTGTACTTAAATAACAAAAAGTCTTATTGTATTTATCCATAAGTTCAACTATATATGCAAACTCGTCAACCTCATCCAATTTAGAAATCAAGACACGATTGTATTTAATAGAATCAAATGCTTCCAATATTGATTTTATTGATGATTTTGATAAATTAGCTGGTAATACAAGAATTGTTTCAACAATATCTTTCTCAGAAAAAATTTCTTTATACAAACTTAGTTTTGAGAAAAAATCGTTTGCTTTATGACTAATTCCAGCGGTATCTATTAAAATTAATTCAGCACCATCCCTATACAATTGCTCTTGAAATTTTTTCTTATCCCTCACTGGATGAAAGTTAATATCCATTGTTTCAGAATACCTTTTCAATTGTTCGGTTCCAGCAATCTTTTGGTTATCTGTAGAATAAATTGAAACCATTCTCCCTTGGTGTAAAAAATACTTTGCTGCCAACTTTGCAATCGCAGTAGTTTTACCTGAACCAGTTGGTCCATGAAAAAAAATGATTTTTCTTTTTCCTCTACCAGTTCCTGAAAAAAGATCTGAATCAACAGAAATTTTTTCTTCCAACATTTCTTCAAATTTATCATTTACTTTATTCGATTTTTCTTTATCAACTGTTGATAGATGTTTATCAGATTTATTTAAAACTTGTTTTAAAAAATCTTCACTCACAGATTCCTTTAAAAATCTATCAAATAATTTTTGTAAATGTAAAGAATATTCAAAAGTTTTCACTTGTTCTAAATCTTTTTTAACAAAATTATCTTTAATGGAAAGTATTGGTAAACTGGGCTTATCTTCTTCAATTATTTCTTCAAATTCATCTTCTTTTTCAATAACCGCCACTGAGCTGATTTTTTTTTCTTCAGTTAAAGAATTGAACTCATTTAATTTTTTCTTTTTATGATTATCTTCCGAAGATTTTTGTTTTAATAATTCTTTTAAGTCTTTTAATTTTTTTTCAACTCTATCTTTAGATGCTTGTTGTTCTGGTATTCCAATTTCAATCTCATACATTTTTTTTGCCATGAGTTTAGTTCCCATCAAACCACCTTCAATGACTACTCTTTGGTTATAAACATGTGCATCAGATCCATATTTCATTTTCATCTGCATAAAACAGTCGTGAATATCTTTACCTTTAATTTTTACAAAATCCATTTAATACCTCTTAACTCCTAACTCTTACTGATTCAGTTGACTGAATATTTATAACTCCATCCATTACGGTTTTTGTTGCCGCACCTATCTCTTCTATTGCTAGCACTGCAAAATTTCTTGGAGGAAATTCTTTTGCTAATAAATAAGAAAATGCTAGTCGAATTGGTCTGCCTACAACATAAATAGGAAATTTTCCTTCTTGCATAAAACGGTTGTATTCTTTTGCAATTGCTTCAATTAATTTATTATAATATTCTGGTGGAATTGAAATTAAACTTCCTTCAATTGGATCTACAACCAAACCTTTATTTAATCTATCCGAAACTCTTGGATCAAGAGTAACAACATGAAGTTTTCCATCACCAGAAATATATTCGTTTACAATCTGTTTGGAAATAGTTTGTCTTACATTTTCTGACAAGAAAAATGGATCTCTAGAACGAGATTCATTATTTGCAATTGATTCGAGTATCGCAGAAAGATTTCTTATGCCAAGACCTTCTCTCAATAAATTTTGTAAAACTTGTTGAACTAAACCAATTCCAATTTTTTTCTCTTCTAATTCATGCACTAAAGTTGGATGTGTTGTCTTTTGGTGCTCAATTAAATTTTTTACTTCTTCACGACCAAGAACTGTTGCAGCTTGATTTGCTATAATTTCTTTTAGATGAGTAACAATTACTGTGGATGAATCAACTACCGTATAACCACGATTTTCCGCATCTATCTTATCATTTGAATCAATCCAAATAGCTTTATATCCAAAAGTAGGTTCGATAAATTCATCACCTTTAATTGGATCCCCATTTCTTTTTCCATTATCAAGTGCCATTAATTTGTCAGTTTTAATTTTGCTTTGACCCATTATAACACCATGAATCTTAATTGCATAAGTATCTTGTTCCAATTCCAAATTATCTAAAATTCTAACTGCAGGAATCACAAGCCCAGTATCAATTGCAAATCTTCTTCTCAAATTAGAAATCTGATCAAGCAATATTCCACCTTGGTTTGTATCAACAAGTGGAACTAAATTTAACCCAAGTTCAACTTCAATTGGATCTGTTCTGAGTTCTTTATAATAATCTGGTTTTTTATCTGTTTTACCAGCTGTTTCTTTTCTTTCAATATCAGCTAAAGATTCTTTAGCATTACGATCAATTGAATATGCTAAATAAATTAAACCAGAAGAAAAAATTATCAAAGGAAAAAATGGTAGTCCTGGTATTAATGCGGCTAATGCTAAACTTCCTCCAACAAGGTATAAAGTTTTTGGATTCGAAAATAATTGGTTTTTAAATTCATCAGCAAGTTCTAATTCTGAACCAGCTCTAGTAACTATCATACCAGTAGCAGTTGTTGCAAGTAGCCCTGGTATTTGAGAAACCAAACCATCCCCAATTGTAAATTTAGAATAAGTTTCAACTGCCTGTACAAATGATTCACCTCTAATCGTTGAACCAATTATGATTCCACCAATTAAATTAATTGCTGTGATAATTAAACCAGCTCGAACATCACCTTGCACAAATTTACTTGCACCATCCATTGCCCCATAAAAGTCAACTTCACGTTGGATTTTTTTTCTTCTTTTTCTTGCTTCTTCTTCATTGATATTTCCACTTGATAATTCGGTATCAATTGCCATTTGTTTACCTGGCAATGCGTCCAACGTAAATCTCGCAGCCACTTCTGAAATTCTAGTGGCACCTTTTGTTATTACAATGATTTGCACAATTGTTAAAATTAAAAAGATAATAAAACCAACTACATATTTTCCAAGTCCAGTTCCACCACCTACAACAAATGTTCCAAACGCTTCAATGATATGTGAGTTAAACGAAGCACCTTGAGATAATATTTGTCTTGTAGTTGAAACGTTTAAGGCTAATCTAAAAATAGTTGAGATTAATAGCAACGAAGGAAAAATTGAAAACTCTGAAGGTTCTTTTACTGATAGAGATGTGAGTAATATAATTAATCCTAAAGCTAAACTTACAATCAATAATAAATCTAAAATAATTCCTGGTAATGGAATAATGAGCATAGATACAATTGCAATTACACCAACTCCTAAAATCATATCTGATTGGTTGTACCATTTTTTTTCTTTCATTAGGCAACTCTCCGGTATTTATCTAATTTTGAGATGATAATTGAGATTGCTCTAAAAAATTTTGCTGGAATCTCTTCATCAACTTCAACTTCATCGTACAATAATCTCGCTTGAATTCTATCTTCTATAATTGGAACATTATTTTTTTTTGCAATTTGTCTAATCACTAATGCTAGTTCATCCATTCCTTTTGCAGTAACAATTGGTGCTTGGTGAATTTGTGGGTTATATGAAAGTGCAATTGAAAAATGAGTTGGGTTTACAATTATAACATCAGCTTTTGGAACACGTTGTAACATTCCTTTACGAATAAATTCACGAACCATTTGTCTTCTTCGATTAAGTAAAGTTTTATCACCTTCAGTTTCTTTTTGGTCTTGTTTTGCTTCTGAAGGTGTCATTTTAATTGAATCTTCAAATTGTTCTTTTTGATAAAAATAATCATATAAACTTAAAGCTAATAAAATAAATCCAACAATTAAAAAAATTTTTACAGATGAAACAGCTAATAATTGTAATGCAGATTTTAAACCCATTTCACCTGATAAAATCACAGCATAAAAATCCACAGATATAATTATAAAACTTACCCAACCTATTACGATTACTTTACCTAGTGATTTAATTAAATTATAAATTGTATTTTTTGTTGGTAAAACTTTTCCAAATTTGGGAGCAATTTTTGAAAAGTTTATTGACACTGCTGCTGGTGCAAACATAAAACCAACTTGTACAACATTTCCAATTACTGCTGCTAAAAAACAAATTCCTAAAATCGGAAATAATAAAATAGCTATATCGTTAATTGCAGATCTCAGAACTACTTGAAATTCAGCATCAGTAAAATTTTGAAAAGTTGAAATAGATTCAAAGTATTTTTTAAATAATAAAAAAGATTTGGTGAAGAAAAAATTTCCTAATAAATAAATTGCAATAACTGATGAAATTAAAATTAATGCTTGAGGTAGCTCTACTGATTTTGGAACGTTTCCTTTATCACGCTCTTCTTTTCTTCTTCTCTCAGAACCTTCTTCAGTTCTACCTTCATCTTCTGCTGCAAACAACTGTAAGTCAAATTTAAATGAATCAAATTTAATTTTATTGTCTAAATAGTTTATTAGTATATTATTATATTCTAAATAACTAATATTATTAATATTTTCAGGGTGAATTTTTTTGTTTCGATTAGTTGCAAGCAACGCCTGTACAACAAAAAAAACGGGCTTTTCGCTACTTCGCTTCGCGAAACGTCCTAACTTTTGGATTGCTCCGCATCCAATAGCCCATTCTTCGCTATCTCTCGAATATAATCCCATTTCGCGTAGTATTGATAAAAACCATTTTGGTGAACTAAAATTCATTTTGTGGAAAGCTCCGTCATCATTTTGTTTAGTTTATCAAAACTTAATTCAAAACTTAGTTCCATTTGTTTTTCAATAAATGGAATAATTAAAATTAATACAAATAGTCCAATTATGATTTTAATAGGAAAGCTAAGCTGCATAATATTTAATTGAGGTGCAACTTTTCCCATTATGGATTCAGCAATTGTAACAAGAAGTAAAATCCCCATTACAGGCAATGCAATTTTAAATGCCACCAAAAACATTGCACCAATTGCAAGTTCAAAATTATGTAAAATTCCTTGATTAATTTTTGCAGTAAAACTTAAAATTTGTATTTTTTCAAAAGAGAATGCCACACTTTCAATTACGACACGGTAAGCACCAGTAGACAAAAAAACCATAACACCCATTAAATTTTTTAAATTACTTATTACTGGAACTGATGTTTGGCTTACAGGATCTAAAACTTCAGTATAACCAAAACCCATTTGAACTGAAAAATATTCTCCAGCCATTTGAAATCCAGAAAAAATAATTGTTAAAATAAACCCCATCAAAATTCCAATTAATGCTTCTGAAAAAACAATCAGTGCATATTCACCCATTCCACTTGGAACTTCATGCATAAATTTTCCAGCAACTGGAAATAAGATCATTGTTATTAAAAAAGTAATTATAACTCTCAATTGAAAATTTACTGACTCTGAAGAATAAACAGGAGCAATACTTAATAGTCCAAATATTCTAGCAAACATCATCATAAAAGATTGAAAATTATAAATAAAGTATTCCAAATTATATCTTCTCTATCATGAAAAAAATATTTCTAGTATAGTCAGTCATCGTCTTTAACATCCATGACGCAAATACTACTATCGCTACAAAAATTGCAACAAGTCTTGGAACAAATGCTATTGTTGGTTCTTGAATAGACGTTGTAGTTTGTAAAATCCCGATCACCAAGCCAACTACAAGTGCAGTAATTAAAATTGGTGAAGCAATTTTTAAAGTAACAAATAATGATTCTCTGATAATTGAAATGATTTCTACTTCTGTCATTTATAACTCCTTACTAATTCAAATACTAATAGATTCCAACCATCGACTAAAACAAATAAGATTAATTTAAATGGAAGTGAAATCATCACGGGTGGAAGCATCATCAAACCCATCGAAAGCAAAGTTGATGCTACAACAATATCGATTATAATAAATGGAATGAAAAGTAATATCCCAATCCAAAAAGCTTTTTTTAATTCAGACAACATAAAAGCTGGAATCAAAACATATGAAGGAACATCATCATAATTTCTAACTTCTTTAATTTTACCTAGTTTCAAAAATAGTGCAACATCTTTTGTTCCAGAAGTTCCAAGTTGACGAATCATAAATTCGCGTAGAGGAACCATTGATTTTTCAAAAAAAGCAGTAGTTTCAATTTTTCCATCTAGATAAGGTGTTAGTGCTTTATCATTTATTTTTGTGAGAGTTGGTGCCATAATAAAAAAAGTCATAAATATTGCTAGACCCACCATTACTTGATTTGGCGGTAAGTTTTGGACAGCTAATGCTCTTCTCACAAAATCCATAACTATTACTATTTTTGTAAAAGAAGTAACTGACATGATTATTGCTGGAGCAAGTGAAAGTATTGTCACTAAAAACAAAATCATCAAGGAAAGTGAAGTCTCTCTTGGAGTTTTAGCTTCATTTACATTAAAATTCAAGTTTGGAATTGGAATTCTTGGAGCACGATCCTGAGAAAAAATTTCTGATTGGTTAAATAGAATCATTAGAACAATTATTACCATTGTAATGTTTCTTAGTATTTTACTATATTCTAATGTTCTAATATTCCACATAATTAACTATGTCTCATTCCTATTCAAAAAAATTTTCTTTGTTTTCATTTAAATTCTCTCTTTGTTTTTTTAGCTTATTCAATTTCTCTGCTTGATTAGATTTTATTTCATTTAAAAATGCTTCATCATTTTCTTCAGATTTTTTTTGAAAGTTAAAAGCTGATTTAATATCTAAATTTTGTAATGTATTAGTTAAAAAATTTCCGAACTCTTCTTTTGGGGGTTCATAAGAATCTCTTTCTTGGAAAATTTTTTGTTTAATATCTGCTTGTTCAATTTCTTTAATTAATGAAATAGAAGAATCAGAAACTCCAATCAAAAATAACATTCCACTAACTTCTACAATTTGTAATTGTTTGTTTGGAGAAATTGGAGTGGAGGATAAAACACGAATGGCATTTTTAATTGGAAATAAATTTTGTCTTGAAGAAGCTAAAAACTTCATCGCATAATACATCAGAGCTGTTAAAATTCCAAATACAAAAATTACTTTAAGTAATGTCCAAAGAATTGATGAAGATTCTTCTTTAGGTTTAAATCTTTCTTCAATTGGATTTACTTCATTTGTTTTTGGTGTTACTTTTTGGTTTTCAGTTTGTTTATTAATTCCAAGTTCATTTTGCAAAGCTTTATCCATTTCTTCATCAGCAAAAATCGAAAATATTATTAATAAACTAAAAACCAAAAATTTCATCAGGTTTTTTGCTCGTTCTTAATTCTATCTGTTGGGCTAACAATATCAGTTACGCGCACACCAAAATTTTCATCAATAACTACAACTTCACCTTTAGCAATCAATTTCCCATTAACAAGTAAATCAACTGGTTCACCTGCAAGTTTATCTAATTCTATAATTGAACCCTCACCAAGTCCAAGAATATCTTTGATATACATTTTTGTTCTACCAAGTTCAACTGTTAAAGACATTTGAACATCCATAAGTAGATTCAAATTTGTTTGTCCTGATGGAGGACCAGCTGTAGCTAAATTTGGAAAACTCACACCTTTAATTCCAATCTGCTGACCACCTGTGTGCATCGCGGATTGATTTGTTCCAAAGTTTTGGGGAATGTTCACATTCATACCTCCATTAGAATCTGAATGACCATTTTTTTGTGCACCTCTTCTACTTAAATTGATGATATCATCAACCATAGATTTGGATAAAATGTAATGAAGTTTAAAACTCCCAACACCTTCAACATTCATGTTAACAGATGTGCGGATTATAGTTTTGCCATCAGGCAATTGAAGGTCTTTTGCATTTTTAGAAAGATAACCTTCAAGTGGAGAACCAACTGTTTGTGTATGGATTTGATCACCAATTTGAATTGTGATTCTACCAAAAGCAGATGTAAAACAATCTTTTAAACTTTTGATTTGTGCTTCTTCATTAACACCACCACTTAGTCCACCGTTGTAAGCACTTGCAATTTTTGCACCGTTCTCCATGGAGAAAACCATACATACTTTACCGTTTATTCCACCGGAAATAGTGCTAAACAAACAAACTGAACCAGCACCAATTTCAGAGCTTATATCAGCTGCTGATTTAGATTCAGGAATGGGATTTGTTAATTTTACATTTTTACTTAATATAGTTGTTAAAGTACCTTCAACACTTGTAAATGCATTTGCGAGAATATCGGTTAAAGTATCTCTATCAAGTGGTGTTAAATCGTCTGCTCCACCGCTTGAAGCTGAAGAACTACTAGCATAATTAGGGACATCATCGGCACCTAATAATAATTTATCTATCTCGTCTTGGGAAAGTGAACCATCACCCATAATCTAGTATCTCCATTCAAAAATTCTATGCGACATAATAAGTACTTTTTTGTCACTCAAAAAATAAATTTTACTAAAAAAATTTAGTTTTTACTGTTTATATTAACGAAAGAAGTTTTAATAACCTTAATCAATTTTTTCTTTTCCGCCAAAGTAATTAAAGCTTACTAGGTCTTGAAAATTTCTTCTTTCATCTGAAACCCAGTCAATTGTGTTTCTGTCTTGGTTTTGGTCAATATAACCAAGTCTGTAAACTGCCATCAATTCATGTGAATCTGGAATTTTTAATAAATCTAAAATTTGATTCCAATTTTCTTCCACTTCCATAGGGGTTGAAACAAATTGAAGCCCCATTCCAAGCGAAGTTGCAGTGAGCCAAATATTTTGTAAAGCAGCTCCCATTGAAATTAAAGAATAAATTCCTGATTTTGTGCCTGGTTTGTATTCTTCTTTTTTAAGCATAAAAGCCAGTAAAACGGGTGAAGTGTTAATAATTTTTTTTTGGTCATTTGCTAAAATTTTAGGGACACCTAAAAAATTGAGAATAGATATCCCTTTTTCTCCAAGGACAAATTGAATAAATGGTCGAAGAAAAAAAGGAATTTTATCTATATGAATTCCAGATTTTTGGGATTTAATTTCTTCTTTCGAAAATCGAAAATATTTTAAATAACGTTTAAAAAATTCACCTTTCGAGATTAATTTTTCCATTGAATCACCAGCAATTTCTCCAATGGAGGTTATAACTTTTTGGTCAGTAACCAAAATGAAATCCCAAGGTTGTGAATTAAAATGTGATGGTGCTCGATTTGCAGAATTAATAATTTTTTCTAGATCTGATTTTGAAACTTTTTTGGAACTAAAAGCATGATTAATTGTTTTTCTTTTATAAATTGCTTCAAGTAGTTCCATAATTTGATTATTTAAAAGGACAAAAAAAGTAAAGGATTGTTTCAATTTTAGTCCAGAAAAAAGGGAATTAAAACCTTTTATTTGGAAATGTCTTTGCTTTTACAAATTCATTTTTATTCAAACCGCTTAGAAAAAATTTTCATATATTACACAAATATAAAATTGTAAGCTTGAAAAAAAGTTTTTCAATACTAAGCGAAAACGATCGAAGCGTTTCTGAATAGCCTCAGACTTTAGTCTGAGGTTTCAGAAGTAGCTGAGAGCGTGTTTTTTTTTACCTAACCCAATTTTATTTGTATTAAATAAAGTTTCTCTTTAGCCCCTTCCCTCACAGGTTAAGGTAAGGGGGTTAGTAAAAAAAAATTCGCCCAAAAAAACTATTTAAGTCTTTTTACAACCGCATCCATAAATTGAACTGTATTCAATTCTTTTTTGTTTGGTGCAGTGCTTAAAGAAATTAAATCTTTAGTCATCTCTCCACCTTCGATTGTATCAATCACAGCTTTTTCAACTTTTTTTGCAAAGTCTACTACATCAGGAGTGTTGTCTAATTCACCACGTTTTGCAATTGCTCCAGTCCAAGCAAAAATTGACGCAACTGAATTTGTAGAAGTGGTTTCCCCTTTTTGGTATTTGCGATAATGTCTAGTCACAGTTCCATGTGCTGCTTCATATTCATATTTTCCTTCAGGAGAAACAAGAACAGAAGTCATCAGTCCAAGTGAACCAAATCCAGATGCAACCATATCACTCATCACATCTCCATCATAATTCATTAGTGCCCATAACATTCCACCTTCGTGTTTCATGATTTGAGCAACTGCATCATCTATTAAATAATAACCATAATAAATTCCAGCAGCATCTAGTTCTGCTTTTTTTGCAACTGCCAGATCATCAAAAATTTTTCTAAACTTAGCATGGTATTTTTTTGAAATGGTGTCTTTTGTAGCAAACCAAATTGGCATTTTTTCAGAGAGTGCATAATTAAAACATGACTTTGCAAAACTATCAATTGATTTTTCTATGTTGTGCATTCCCATTACAACACCAGATGATTTAAAATCTTGAACTGTAACTTTATCTTTTACATTTCCATTTGCATCAGTGTACACAAGTTCCACTTTTCCAGCTTCAGGAATTATCATTTCTACGTTTCTATAAATATCACCATAAGCATGACGACCGATGCTGATTGGTTTTTTCCAAGAACGAACAGCTGAAGGAATATTATTAATTGTAATTGGTTTTCTAAAAACTGTTCCATCCAAAATTGAACGAATAGTTCCATTTGGAGAAGGCCATTCTTTTTTTAGAGAATATTCTTTTACTCGGTCAGCATTTGGAGTAATTGTTGCACACTTAACTCCCACACCATGTTTTAAAATTGCATTTGCAGAATCTACTGTAACTTTGTCATCTGTTTTGTCTCTGTATTCCACACCAAGATCATAATATTCAAGCTCGATGTCTAAAAATGGGTGGATGAATTTATCTTTGATTTCTTTCCAAATTACTCTTGTCATTTCATCGCCATCTAATTCTACAAGCGGTGTTTTTACTTTAATCTTACTCATTGAAATACTCCAGAATTTATTGTATTAATTATTAGATTTCAAAAATAAAACTAAATCGTTTAGAATCAAGTGGAAAAAATATAAACTGAAACATTTCTTCTAAAGTTATTTGGGCGAATTTTTGCTTTGCAAAAAACAAGCTCTCCTTTCTGGTAAAAAAATTTTATATAAAATTTTTTGACCTCAAGTCGATCTTTTTCGCTTGGTATTGAGAAATAATTCTTAGATTAATGTTAAATGGAGCTTAAATTAAACTCTTTACTTTTACTAATGAAAGCAGATACTGTAAATAGGTGTAATTATGATTTATGAAAAAAGAGCAGATGAGTTTATTTTTCAGTTTAAAATAACTCTTAAATCTGATATAGAAAAAATTTGGAAATATGTTTCAGACACTGAACGAATAAATCGAATTCTAAAAGAGCCTCCTTTTCAATATACAAATATTCCTGATTCGCGAGGCGGAAGTACAACTCATGGTTTTCAAAAAAATACAGGATTTACTTTTAAATTTATTGAGCGTTATCCAGAATGGGTTGTAGGAAAATACTTTCAAATTGTTAGGGAACATTCTGTTGGTCCTTTTCATCGATTTATGCAGAGAGTTGAACTCAAAGATGTTGATGGAAAAATTGAAGTTACAAATACAATTAGGATTCTCATGCGTTGGAAAATCCTAAATCCAATTACTTTTATAAGACTTAAACTTGATGTATTACCTCGTTTCAAAAAATATTATGAAAACATTGATTTAGAACCTGATCGAAAATACTATGTTGGAGTAACTGATCTAAAAAAAGAAGTTAATGTGGAAGTTTTAGACTCTTACCTCAGAAAATTTCAATTGATCTCAGAAAATAAATATCTATCCAACAAGATTGCAAATTTTATTTTAATGTCTCAGGATTTGGATTTATTAAAAATTCGTCCTTATAGAATTTCAAAAGAATGGAATTTAAACAAAAAAGAAGTTTTAGAATTTTTTCTTCGAGGAACTAAAGAAGGTTTTTTTGATATGAACTGGGATATTCTTTGTCCATCTTGTAGAGGTGCAAAATCAACTTCTCATTCTCTATCAACAATGAAAATGCAAGCTCATTGTTCATCGTGTAACATTGATTATACGGCTGAATTTGATAAATCAGTTGAATTGACATTTACACCAAATCCTTCGATTAGAGAAGTTTTTGGTGGAGTGTTTTGTTCTTCAAGTCCCAGCAACACTCCGCATCAGAAAGCTCAAATAAGAGTTCAAAAAAATTCAAAAGAAGAATTTACATTTTTTTTAAATGAAGGAATTTATAAGATATATTCTTTTCATAAGAAAGGAACTTTAACTTTAAAAGTTCATTCACTCGGTGAAGTAGAAAATTCCATTTTTTATGATGGTGAAAAAAATGATGAAATGCATTTAAAACCAAGTTTGAATGAAACAAAATTTGTTTTTTCAAATAATGATTCGAATGAGGAAATTTTAATAAAATTGGAAAGAGCTGATTGGTTAGAAGATATAGTTACTGCTTCAGAAGTAACTTCTTTCCAAGAATTTAGAGAATTATTTTCTACAGATGTTCTAAGACCTGGAGTAGAAATTGCAATCAAAAATTTATCAATTTTATTCACTGATCTAAAAGGCTCAACAGAATTTTATAACAAAAGAGGGGATGCATTTGCTTATAAAGCAGTGAGTTCTCATTTTGAAATTCTTATTCGTAACATCCAAAAATTTGATGGAGCAATTGTTAAAACAATTGGAGATGCAATTATGGCAATTTTTTTGTTACCAATAAATGCAGTTTTATATTCGATTCAAGTTCAAAAAGAAATTGCTGACTTAAACAAAAATGAATATGGAGGAGAAAAACTTGTTGTGTTAAAAATCGGAATTCATGCAGGATCAGTCCTTGCAGTAAATCAAAATGATAAATTAGACTATTTTGGTAAAACTGTAAATTTAGCAGCGCGTGTAGAAGGAAAATGTATAGGTGGAGACATTGTCATTACAAAATCTTTATTTGAAAATGAAGCTATAAAAGATTTAATAAATTCTAATAATTATCAAATAGAAATGTTTGAATCAAACATGAAAGGTTTTGAAGGAAGCTCAGAGTTAGTAAGAATTATTTTATAATTCTTCATTTCTTCAATCTCGTTTAAAATTATAAATTTTAAATTTTCCGTTATATTCAATTAAATTTGAAATTCTGGTTAGTTGAATGATTTCTGCATTTTCAGTATTTTCAATTTTTGCATTACAACCTCTAACAAGTTTAAAAGGTCCATAAGTTTCTTTTTCTGAATTACATTTTACTGATAAAAGTTTTAATTTTTTTCCTTTGAAGTCTTTCAAAAAATCTCTCCATAAAACTCTCATTTCCATACTCATTGAGTCATAAGCCAAATCTGGTGTTAAGTTTGGGTCGCTTGTAAATCTTTCACCAACATGATTCCAAAACATTTCATTATGTTCTTTGCGGTTCATGATGAGTTTGTCCATACAAACAGAATCACCCTCAGTCATACAAATTAAACTCTCCGTAAAAAGTTCGTCTAAAGAAGATTTTTGGTTTTCCAAAATATATCTAGTATCTTTGCAATTTGTGAATAATGTTATAAAAAATAAAAAAATAATTTTAGTCATAATAACAATTTTTAAGAATAATTAAATTAGTCAAATATTGAATTATAAAAAGAGATTTATAATTCAAAAAAATATATTATAAAATATTAAATTCACGATATTATAATTGTGACAGATAAACTTCCTTTAACAGATAATTTTTTATTCAAAGCTTTATTTTCAAAAAATGAAGGTATGCTACTTGATTTGTTAAATTCTTTTCCTGAATTTCAAAATGGAAAAAAAATTTTGAAAATAAAAGTATTAAACCCTGAACTTCCAAAAGCTTCTGAAATTGAAAAGCTTTCAATTTTAGATATTCATGCTGAAGATACTAAAGGAAATAAATTTCTTATTGAAATGCAATCATCTTTGGAAATGGGTTTTGAAAAAAGAATTTTATACTATTGGTCAAAAGTTTATACCAAGTCACTAAAAAAAGGAGAAAAATATTCATTATTACCTAAAATTTATTCAATTAGCTTTTTAGATTTTGACTTAGTAAATATTCGTAAATATCATTCTATATTTCAACTAAGAGAAAAAGATAATCCAGAAATTGTATTGACAAATGATATTGAATTTCATATAATTAATTTCAAAAAAGTATTAAACCCAAATTCAGAATTTGAATCTTGGCTATTTACATTGAAAAATGGTCATAATTTAAAAGGAGAAGAAATGAACGCGATAGTAAAAAAAAATCCTAAACTTGGGAAAGTTTTTAAAGAATACAATGATTATATTTCTAATCCTAAAAATAAAAATTTGATTGAAGCTAGAAGAAAATCTCTTTTAGTTTTAAATGGTCAAATTGAAGCTGCTAAAATTGAAGGTAAATTAGAGGGTAAACTTGAAGGTAAACTTGAAGGTAAACTTGAAGGTAAACTTGAAGGTAAACTTGAAACAGCTTTAGAACTTTTCACTTGGGGAATGCCAATTCAACAAATTTGTAAAATTACAGGTCTTTCTGAAAAACAAATTATTATTTACAAAAAAAATAAATCTAAATAAAAACAAAAAAAGCTACTTCAACTCGTAAGTCAAAGTAGCTCTTAATTAAGCAAAAACTAAATTAGATTAATTAGCTGGAAAAGCTGTCCAACCAGTAGTCCAATTAGTTCCACCAAATTCTAATGCACCATAAAATGTAGAAGATGCTGCAGAATTAATCAACAAGTTCACATTTACATTACCAGTTGTTGGGTTTGCAGATGCAGGAACATAGTTTGGAGTTGTATCAGAAAGATTTGTTATAGCTACACCTTGCTCTAAAGTTGGTGGAGGTAAACAAGCTGAATTTGTTCCAGTAGTTGTATTCACAAAGATATTGTTTACAGAAGTTGCTGCAGCAGTAGAACAATTTGTAGGTCTATTTGTTCCAAAATTTTGGATTAAATAATGTGAATGTGTTCCAGCTTGTAATTCAGAAGCACGTCTAACAAAAATTGCATCACCATGATTTTGACCAGCATTAAAACCAACACAAGTTACATTTGCAAATTTTGGATTTGCACAAACAGTAGCAGAAGTACACTGAGTTGCAGAATTTCCATCACCTTCAACACAACGTGATGTATCATCGTTAGCTGCTGTTGGAGTTGCAAATAAATGTCCAATTGCATATTGAACTGTTCCAATATAACCATCAGTATAATCAAACTGATCATCTCTATTTCCTGTTGCGACTAAATATCTCATATTTACAGCACCACCCCACCATTCAAATCCATCATCAAATCCTCTATGGCATTGGATGTATTCAAGAGTAGTTAATGAACCAACACCCATTAAAGAAAGACAATTTCTTTCATTTCCAGGAGAAAACGGAGCACCAGCAAATTCAATTCTCACATATCTCATTGTTCCAGAATTATCAGCATTATTGTTTCCACCAAAAGTTCCAGTATCACCTTCACCAATAGCAGTTACACCAGCACCACCAAAAGTTTGAATTCCATTACCTTGAATAATAATACCTTGCCAATCTCCCCCAGCTCTTGAACCAGCAGCTTTTTCTGATGAGAAAACGATTGGACTTGAAGCAGTACCTTGAGCATCAATTCTTCCACCTTGTTTAATTAACAAAGCTCCAGCAGGAGAAACAGCACCAAAAATTCTAGTTCCAGCAGGAATAGTTAAAGTTACACCAGAAGGAACAATTACAGTCCCAGATAATAAATAATCTCTTGAAGAACTTAAAGATCGACTTGAAGAAATTGTTCCTGTTAAAATATCAAATGGTTTTGAATAAACAACTTCAACTTGTAAATCAACAATGTTAAAATCGTATGGATTGGCAGTTGTTCCTGCACCTTCAACTGTAGCAGCAGAAGTTCCTCTATTTGTATCTGTAGCTGAAATACCTAAAATTAAATCATTCCCACCATCTAATAAAGTAGATGTTCCAGATTTAGCAACTCTAAGTCTTCTTGTTTTTACTCTTCCAGCAACTGAAAGAGTATAAGTATTTCCTGTTGCAATTGTTGGTAAACGATTAGCTGTAAAACTTCCATCAGAACCAACTGTAATTGTTCCAACAACAGTTCCTGCACCAACTAAAGCGTCGGAAACTCCTACTGCTCTTGCTGAAGCATCTAATGCTGAACTGTCACAAATTACTCTATTTGTGATTGAAGCCGAATACATTGCTACAACAGTTGCACCACATTCACTATCTCTAGTTGTATTTGTTGGAGCACCAGCAGTTGTACTTCCATATAAAGTTGCAGGTTGTGGGTTTCCACCTGCTCCAGCAAGTGAAATTACATTTTGGTAAAATCCTGCAGGTGCAGTAGCTGTTACACCAAGTCTTGCTATTGCAGAACTTTCGTTTCTCGCTGTTATTGTAATAGTTGAACCAGCAATTGCAGTTGTTCCATCTGCTCCTACTAATCTACCCGAAATATAAACACCATTTGCTCTTCCAGATGCATTTTGTTGGCTTAATAGAACTGCTGCTAATCCAAGATTATTGTTTGGTTTCTTATCAGGTGGGCAATTAATTGCCATGAAAGAAACTAGTGTGATTAATAAAATATTCTTAAACATTTTTTATCCTTTAAATTTTTTAGTTATTTTCAATTATTACTATTTAGTTTACAAAATCATTTCATTCAGATTAATTAAAGTTGTATGTTGCAGAAAATGTAAAAGTTGGTCCAAGTCTATAAGAGTAAACAGTTGTATCTCTTCCAATCCAAGGATCTTCTTGAACTACTTTTACTCTAGCATCATTCAAGTTTCTACCAGCAATTTTAAACTCCCATTTTTCTTTCCATTTTAATCTATAAACAGAATCAAACATTCCAACTGGTCTTTCATAAGTATCTGGAATTCCTAAACCACCCACAGACTCAATTCTCGGTCCGAAGATATTGTATAAGAAAGTAATACCATGATCACCTTTGTCATCAAATTTATAATCTAAGTTGACATTGTAAACATATGGAGACTGACCTTGTAATGGTCTAGAAAGATTTGTAGGTTGTTGAGTGTTAGTTGAACCTAAAGCACCTAATTGGTAAAACAACCAATCGTTTAAAGTAACTTGTGATTTAATAAAGAAAGCATTTAGTCCAAGAGAAAATTTATTTGCTTTTTCAGAAATAAATCCCAAATTTTTTCTAGCTTCTAGTTCTAAACCTTGGATAAAAGCTGATTTTGCATTTGTGTAAGTGTATCTAAATTGTTGATCCACTTCTGTTACTTTTTCAATTGGTGAACTCATATTTTTATAGAATAGACCAACTGCAAAAACTTCACCATCTTTAGAAGGATAAAATTCATATCTTAAATCATAGTTATGTATATATGTTCTTTTTAAGTTTGGATTCCCTTTAATTGGAGGACCACCTAAGATTGGAGTAAACTCAAATGGAGACATTTCTCTAAAGTCAGGTCTTGAAAGAGTTTCAGAATATGACATTCTAATATTTTGGTTATCTTTTGGAGAATAAACAAAATTAGCTGCTGGTAAATAATCTTTGTTTTGATTAATTACATTACTTCTTCTATAAGTGGAATCAATTCCTATAACACGACCTTGTAAAGCTCTTTGGAGTTGTTCATTTGTAAATGGTTTAGCAATTGCACCTTCTTGTTCTGAGAAATAAGTGTTAATATTATATGGTTCTGTTAAAACTGATAATTGGTCAAAAGGGTTAAATGTTCTTACAGATTGAAAATTATTTTCCATTCTCACACCACCCACAAATCTTAACTTAGGCATAAGGGGCATATCCACTTGTCCATAATAAGAATGAAGTTTTTGACGAGCATTATAAGAATCTGTTGGTCTGGTTGACTCAGTTATAAAATAACCTCTTGGGCCTCTGTTGAAATTGTTGTACACAGCTTCACCCGGTACTGGATAAAATGGAGGTGGAGTTGGGTTACCTGCTAAGTCAACATTTGTAGTTCCAGTTCTTGGAGTAAAGTTAAAGAACTCTGCTTCAAATCCTCTCTCTCTATTTAAAGCACTTCCACCCATTTTAAATTTGGATTGAAGACCTTGCCATTGTGTAAATGGTATTTCATAATTTAAACTTGCATATCGATTCACGTCTTTTGTTTCGGAGAAAAACTGAGAAGCAGATTGAGTGTTTGTTAAAATAGATGGTCTATTATTTGCTAAATCTGTTGCTGGAAGTAAAGGAGCAACGTCGTCTTTTCTTTGAGAAGAATAAACTATATCTCTCATACCTGGTTGATTTCTATTTGCTTCAGCTAATGATAAAGTCCAATCAAGTTTAGTGTTTGTATCTTTAATTTTAATTATATGATCCCCACCAATTTGAGTGTTCAAAAGATTTCTTTGGATATAACTTAATTTAGTAGAATAAATTTCAGAAGGAATTTTAGCAGTGAATCCACCATACTCTCTAACTTCTTTATCATTATTAACTGAGAAAAAGTTTTTCCAATGAATTCTTTGTCCGTTTGCTATTTCAAATGATGTATTAAAAATAGATCCCCAGTTTACAGATTCAGTATAAACATTTTGTCTATAGTCGTTGAATTTTTTTAATGCAGTATTTCTATTTTGAAAATTTGGTGCACCCGGAACAACTCTTTGTACTAAATTAAAGACATCAGTTTCTTGTCTGAATTGAAAATCGTTACCATAAGTAATTGCAGCAATAAAACCTAATTTTCTTTCACCTAAAACTTTAAATGTATTTCCAACAGAAAAATTAAATCCTCTATTTAGTGGTGCATTTGTTTGTCTAGGAGTCCATTGGTTATTAAATTCTTGAGAACCTAAAGTTACTAATGCTTCAGGATAACCAACAGAAAATCTTCCACCTTCTTTGAAAGGTATTCCTGGGATTGCATCAACGGTATCAGGTTTCGTTCTATTACCTGGGTCTAAACCAATTTGATCCTTTCCAATATTTCCACCAGGAAAAGAAATTGCTCCTTCAGAATAAGTTTTAAAATTTTGAAAAGTTGTATTATTATTGTAGCCACCTGAAAGCCCAGCTTTCATAAAAAACTGATCAGGAAAATCTTTGGTTTCAATTTTTACAATACCACCTGAAAATTCACCATTGTCTTCTGGAACAAATGTTTTACTTACAATGATATTTTTTAAAAGAGAAGCAGGAAATAAATCCAATGGAACAACTCTTTTATCTGGCTCTGGAGATGGAAGTGGAACACCGTTAAAAATAGTATTGGAATATCTCTCACCAAGACCTCTCACAAATACAAATTTTCCACCTACTAAAGTAATTCCAGTTACCCTTCTAATTACATCCCCTGCATTTGAGTCAGGAGTTTTTGCAATTGCTTGTGCTGAAATACCATCAGAAACCGTAGCTGATTTTTTTTGTAATTTTAAAAGTGAAGACTCAGTGTCATTTAAAGCTCTACCTTCAACAATAACTGTATCTAATTTTTTTTGTCCAAGAACAACATTTACTCTTGGAGATTTACCACCAGATACATTTACTTTTCTTTTTTGTGGAGTCATACCAGCCATGATTAGTTCTAAATCAAACTCACCATCTGGAACTCCTGAAATCGTAAACTTTCCATCTAAATCTGATTTAGCAGATTTACCAATTGAGCGAACAACAGCAGTTACACCGAACATTGGCTCTGCTGTATTTGCATCTAAAACTTCTCCTGAAATTGTACCTGAGCCAGTTTTGGCTTGAGAGAAAATTGAAAGGGTACAAAATAGTAGAATAATACTTATAAGAATATTCTTTTTCATTGAATAAATTTCCATAACTTAGAATTTGTATTAATCTATCTAATTTTTATGTTACAGATTAATTACAATAAAATAAAGACTTGTAAAATTTAGGAATAAATGATTTCAATAAATAGTTTAAAAACCATACTTCAAAAAGCTTTTACTTTAAAGTTTAAAATGCTTTTCGGATTTATTACTTTAAATTTGGTGTTATCTTTATTGTTAGGCTTTGCTTTATTTCAAGTTTCAAATAATATTTATTATAAATCTTTTCTAAATCATAAAAAGTCTTTGGGTGTTTCTGTTGCAAAATCTATAGATGGAATAAAGTTTCAAACTTTTATAAATGAAAAGTCTTTTTTAGATTCTGAATTTAAAAGATATTTAGGATTTTTACGTTCCATCTCAAAAAATGAAGAGTTTATCACTTGGATTTATGCATTAAATTATGATGAAAAAAAAGATAAATTAGTTTATGCAATTGACGCTTCTCCATCAGGTGAAGATACAATTTGGATGGAAAATGAATATATAGGTGTTAAAATTTTTATAAACAGAAGTGGAGGAATTTCTATTTATTATGATTCAGTTGAATATGATGATGAATTAGAGATTAAATCTAAAGAAAAAAAGTTTTATTTTATTATAGATCAGAATAAAAAAGAAGTATTTCTGAATAACCAAAAAATTTTATCAATAATAGAAACTACACCTTTATCTGCAGAAACTAAAAATGGTAAAATTAATAAAAAAAATCTACTTCAAAATTTTGAATTGAATTATAGTAATTCTTCAAATGATTTAGAAAAAATTCCTTTCAATTTAAATTTTTCAGAAAAAAGTGAAGATAGACCCATTTCTGTTCCTGGCTGGGAATTTGTAGAAACTGAAGAAATGAAAACTAGAATAAAAAACGCAATCAAAACTTGTACATTCCATTTACCTAATGAGCCAGAACAAGTTGCATATGGAACTTTTATAACTATGATCGCACCAATTAGTTTAAATGAAAATAAATGTAATGGGGCAGTTTTATTTAGTATTTCAGTTTTAGATGTAAAAATTTTTAAAAGTAAAATGGCTATTACTGGTGTAACTTTAACAATTATAGCTTTTATTATTACACTAATTATTACCTATATTTTATCTACATTTTTTACTGAACCAATTACAAAATTAGCAATTGCAGTTGAAGAAGTTTCTAAAGGAAATTTTGAGACTAAATTAAATATTGAATCAAAAGACGAATTTGGATATATTTCAGAAAAATTTAATGAAATGGTTTTGAATTTAAAAAAAGCAAATAAAGATAAAGAATCTTTTACAGCAATTAAACACGAACTAGACGTTGCAAAAAAAATACAAAATTCTATTTTACCAAAAAAAATTCCTACTTTGGAAAATTTAGATATTGCAGTAAATTATTTTCCAATGACTCAGGTTGGAGGTGACTTTTATGACTTTCATGTTATTGATAAATATAAAATTGGAATTTTTATTGCCGATGTTTCTGGTCATGGTGTTCCAGCTGCAATTATCGCTTCTATGCTAAAAGTTGCTTTTAGTATTCAAGCTGCATTTGCTGAAGATCCAGTAAGAGTGTTAAGTCGAATTAATAAAAGTTTGTTAGGAAATGTTGGTCAAAATTTTGTTAGTGCAAGTTATGTTTTTATTGACTTAAAAGAAAATATTATGAAAGTAGCCAGAGCAGGGCATCCAACTGCTTTTCACTATTCTACTCAATCAATGAATTTGAATGAATTTAATTCAAAAGGAAAAATTATTGGATTATTTCCTGATACAAATTCAGAAGTTATTGAAGTATCCATCTCAAAAGGAGATAGAATAGTATTATATACTGATGGAGTTATTGAAGCAAGAAATAATCGTAATGAGATGTTTGGTGAAGAATTGTTTAAAGGTTATATAAAAAAACATCTTCAATTAAAAGCTAATGATTTGGCAAAATTAATCATGAGTGATGTAAAAAGTTGGGTTGGAAATCATATTAATAAAACTGATGATATTACAATACTCGTATTAGATATAAAATGAAATTTCTACTTTTAATAATGTGTTTTTCTATTTCAATCTTTGCAGAAAATTTCAGAATCTCTTTAAAAAAAGATTGTGAAAAAAAATCTTGTCAACCAAGAACTTGGTTTTTAAAAGATGATTTTAAAGAAGAATATTTTTATTCCTTCAGTGAAGTAAAATCTACAACTGAGTTTCCTATTTGGGCAAATAAATTTTTTTCTAATAAGGGAAATCTTCATGAATATAGTTTTATTACTTATTTTGATTTAGAAGAAAATAAAAAATTATCTCGTCAAACTGGAATTCGATTTGGTGAAATTGGTGAAGTATTTGAAGTTTATTTAAATGGTATATTGATTGTAAAACAAGGAATAGTTGAAAATAATAAAATCAAATTAAGAAGAACAGTGCGTGGACAAGTATTTGAATTTGATAGAGATATTTTAAAACCTGAAAAAAACCAGCTTTTAGTTAGGATTTGGGGAGATCCCAAATTTGACCATACTGGATTTTATTTAACAAATGGTTATGATATAGGCTTTTATGAAGAGCTTCAATATGAAGAACAAGATAGAATTAGTTTGATCTTAATTGGATTTTACACTTTAGTTGGTGTATATCATTTATTTTTATTTTTAAAAAGAAAAAAAGAAAAGGCAAATCTATATTATGCTTTATTCACAATTGGGCTTGGAATTTATTTATATACAAGATCTAATGTTGTATTTGAACATTCTTGGGATTCTGGGATTATTCAAAAAATAGAATTAAGTCTTTTATATTCTGTGGTTGCTACCTTATTCATTTTGGTTGAAGAACTATTTTTTCAAAAAATAAGAAAAGTAACTCTTTATATAATGGGAGTTTGTAATGTACTCTCCATTTTAACAATTTTTGTTCCACTTTATTTTGCAGAGTTCATTCTTAGATTTTGGCAAATTATTTTTTTAACAATTGGTTTATCAGTAATAGTAAATATTTTGTATTTAGGAATAAAAAATAAAATTCATAATGCAAAAAGATTATCTTTTGGATTAGTTATTGTTATTATAAGTGCTGTTTTTGATGTCATCGATTCTTTATTTCTAAATTCAGGATTTGCATTAACAAAATATAGTTTCTTTATTTTTGTTTTTGGATTTGCAACTATACTTGCAAATAAATTTATTTCAATACATAATGAAATTGAATATCTAAATGAAAATTTGGAAAAAAAAGTTACTGAAAGAACAAAAGAACTAACAAATAGTTTAGAAATTGTAAACAATTTAAAAAAACAACAAGATGGTGATTATTATTTAACTTCTTTATTAATCAATCCACTTGGAAAAAATAAATCTGACAAAAAAAACATTACTGTATGTTTTTTAACAGAACAAAAAAAGAAATTCCACTTTAAAGGGATAGATGCTGAAATTGGTGGAGATCTTAATAGAACTGATTCCATAAAATTGAAAAATAAAAGATTCACTGTTTTTTTTAATGCTGATGCGATGGGAAAATCAATACAAGGTGCTGGTGGAGCAATTGTAATGGGAGCAGTGTTTGATTCAATTATCGAAAGAACAAAATTAAATTTTGTCAACCAAGAAGTTTATCCTGAACGATGGTTAAAAAATTCATTTATAGAATTACATAAAGTATTTGAAAGTTTTGATTGTTCAATGTTAATTTCATTAGGTATTGGACTAGTAGATGAAGAAAACGGATTTATGTATTATATTGTTGCTGAACATCCTTTTCCTGTTTTGTACAGAGATGGTAAAGCAAGTTTTATTAATGTAAAAAATTTATACAGGAAATTGGGAATGCCAATTCATGATACTGTTCAAATCGAAGTTGAAACTTTTCAAATAAAACAAGGTGATGTTATTTTATTTGGTTCAGATGGTAAAGATGATATAATGATTTCTGGTGAACTAAATATAGATGAAAATTTGTTTTTAAAATTTGTTGAAACTGGTAGAGGAAGCATAGATAATATTTATAATGAAATTATAAATTCAAGTGCATTAACAGATGATTTCTCTTTGTTAAGTGTTTACATAAATAATGAATTACTCCAATTGGATAATTATGATCTCAATCAGATAATTGAAATGAAAAAACCTCTTCTAGATAGAAAAATTATGAGCAAAGAAAAATTAAATCTTTTTGAAATTAAAAATCTTTTACTTTTTTATGCACTAGATAAAAAACTTTCTGAATTTGAAAAAATTGCTTTAGCTTATTTAGATAAATTACCTTCAGATATTTTTATTTTAGAACTCCTTACTATCTTATATTTTGAGAAAAAAGAATTTTTGAAAGCTAGTGAAGTTGCTGATAGACTTTTAATAAGAGGAAAAAATACTTTTAGAACAATAAATATTTTAATTCAGTCTCAATTACTTTTAAATAATTCAACAAAAGGTAGAATTCTGTTTCAAAAATTTCTTCCAGAATTTCCTAAAATGGAATCTTTAAAAAAAAATTATCCAGAATTGAACTGATTTTTATATCGAATATCGACTTTTTATCAATTGAAAAACTACTTTACAAAATTGGAAATAAATTTACTACTAGTATAAAAACCTAATTATAATAGAGAAAAAAAATGGGTATTATATTTCAAATAGGGTTCATATTCATTTTAGCCTTTAGTTTAAGTTTATTTTCTGATACAATTTTATTAAAAAATGGAACTTTTGTTCGTGGTAAAACAACTTTAAAAGAAGATCAAGTTGTTGTGGAAACATTTGACGGAAAATTTAAAAATATTCCAAAAAAAGAAATTTTAAAAATCGATTTAAGAAATATTTCTGAAAAAGAAATCAAAGAACTCAGAGAGCAGGAAGAAAAACTAGAAATTGCTAGAAGAGATAGAATTAAAAAAGCCAACGAAGAAATTCAAAGAAGAATCGACAATATCAAATCTCAAATGAAAAGGGCAAATGAAGAACAAAACCAAGCTTTACTTCAAGAATTAGAAAATTTAAAAAAGCAAATGCAAGAAGTGGATGAAGATAATTCAGTTACTCATTTTGGTCCATTATTCAGATCTTCTGTTTTACCAGGATGGGGAAATATTTTTGTTGGTAATGCTAAGAAAAAAAATATAGTGAAATATTTTGGTTTTGGTTATTTAGGTCTCAGTTTGGCTCTACTGTTAAATTCTGGACAAAAGTATTTAGATCAGTTGGATAGAAAAAATAATTACGAAAATAAAGTTCAGGAATATACATTTTTTAATGCTCTTTTAAACAGCACAAGTATCCCCAATCAAAATTTAGTTTATGGATTTTATTTTTTAAGTGAGAAAAATTATTCTGAGTACAAAACTGAAAATATAAATTATAACCAATCGATTCAAGCACTTGGATTTGTTTATTTAGTTCAACTAACTCATGCATATTATCTTGGTTATTCTAGTTATAGAGAATACTTAACTTATCTTGATGAAAAAAAAATTCAGTTTAGTTTTAATTTGAAACAAGAAAAAAGTTCTTTTGATTTATCAAAGGGTCAATCTTTGGAGTTAAAAATTGAATATAGATTTTAAAAAAATTCTAGTTTTGATTTTATTCTTTTCATGTGCAAAACTAGATACAAAAAAAAGTCTTGATCCAGCAAGTCCGCTTGGTTTTTTAATTCAAAGAGATCTATGTGGAATAGTAAATATTTGTCCTCCAGAATTTTTTAGATCTAGAGAACTAAATAGTTTTGTAATCACAAATCCACCTTCTATTGGAATTTTTAAAAATGATATAGTAAATTTTTTGAGTCCATTTCGAACTGATTTTAAAAAACTAAAATCCAGATTTTCCTACAGAGGAAATTTTGTTCAAATAAATGGGAATAGGCAAGAATCAGGAATTACTGAAAATAATTTTACAGAAATTGTAAATTATTCAGTTGTATCATTTGATAAAAAAGAATCAATTTATAAAATTAGATCCAATAGAGCTCCAATAAATGCTAAATCAATTGAAGCTTACCGCTTTATAGAACCAAATGTTTCAGGTTTTGTATTAGGAAGTCAAATTTCAGTTTATGTTCCATTCGGTACAAATTTATCTGCCCTAGTTGCTGAAATTTTTACAACTGGAGATTCTTTAAATATAAATTCTATTGTTCAAGAAAATGGTGTCACTCCAAATAATTTTTCAACTCCCAAAACATATACTGTGGTTGCTTTTGATGGAAGTACTCAAGATTACACTACAACAGTTTTTACAAGTTCTACTACCTCAAAGGAACTTAAAGCATTTCGAATTGATTCGATAAATGCAATAGGAACAATCACAGATTCTGAAGTAAATATTACTGTTCCAGTTGGGACAAATTTGAACAATCTCACTCCAAGTTTTAGCCATGACGGAAATAGAGTTTTAGTTGGAAGTGCAGAACAAACAACTGGCATAAGCTCACAAAATTTTTCTAATCCTGTTTTATATTCTATAATTGCGCAAAATGGTTCAGCAAGAAATTATACTGTGAGAGTAAATATTGCAAATTCTTCTGCGAATGAAATTACATCTTTTGTATTTCTCACTCCTACTGCTAATGGTGTTATCAACCAAACCAATTCTACTGTAATAATCACAGTTCCAGCTAATACAAACAGAAGAAATTTAGTTGCAAGTTTTACAACAACTGGTATAAATGTGAATGTAAATGGAACAGAACAAACAACAGGTGTAACTAGTGTAAATTTTTTAGCACCAGTAATTTATTCTGTAGTGGCAAGTGATGGAAAAATTAGAAATTATACTGTAACTGTGAATTCATTATGAAAAAAACTATTTGTTTGTTCTTCCTAATTCTCTCAAACTGTATCGGACTAGATGAAAAAAAATTATTTGATCCATCTTCAGGTTTTGGTTTAGTCATTCAAAGTAATCTTTGTGCTTATCTAAAAATCTGTCCGCCGAGAAAACCTATAAGTGAAACTTCTCGTGAACTAACTAGTTTTTTATTTTCAGTTCCACCGGTTTTTGGTCTTATTTCCGATTCCAAAGTTTCAGTAGTAGTTCCTTTTTTTACAAACCGCACCAGACTCAAAGCTGGATTTACTCATAATGGATCTCGTGTGGATATAAATGGAGTTACTCAAGAAACAGGTATTACAGAAAATAATTTTACAGGAATTCAAAAATACAGAATTACAGCAAGAGATGGTAATTCTAAAATTTATGATGTGGAAGTAAAAAATGCTTCATCCAACTCAAAAGAATTAATGAGCTTTGGATTTGTAAATCCAGAAGTCACAGGATTCATAACTGGAAATATCAATTCATCAAATGCAATTAAAATTACAGTGGGTGTTCCTTTTGGAACAAATGTTTCCAATTTAGTAGCCAGATTTACAATCACAGGTAATTCAATAAACATTGCTGGAGCTTCTCAAACTTCTGGAGTAACAGGAAATAATTTTTCTTCACCTGTGACTTACACAGTTGTTGCAGCAGATGGAACAACTAAAACATATGAAGTCACTGTTGTTGTTGGTGGAACAGATTCAAAAGATATTTTATCATTTGGATTTTTGTCTCTTGGAGTAACAGGAACAATAACTGGAACAAATATAAATTTAACATTACCTGCTGGAATTTCTGCATTTAACCAAATTCCTTTTTTTACAACAAATGGTAAAACAGTAAAAGTATCAGGAAATGTTCAAATTTCAAATTCAACAGCAATTGATTTTTCTTCTGCTGTGATATATACAGTAGAAGCAAATGATGGTAGCACTAAAAATTATACTGTAAATGTTTCTTTATCCACTGGCTCTGATAAAGAAATGATTAGCTTTAGCATTCCATCAGCTGGAGCAAGTTCCACCATCTCCACTTCAGCTAGTTCTGGAACAATTAATTTAAGAGTTTCTCCTGACTCAGATTTAACAAATACAGTAGCATCATTTCAAATCACAGGTGTAAATGTTTACATAAATGAAAGAGAACAATTGTCGGGTCAAACATTTAATAATTTTTCAAACCCACCTACTTACACAATAATTGCACAAGATGGAAGTAGAAAAAATTTTATAGTAGTGATTTCAGAAACCTTAACCATCACAATTTCAGGACTAACAGCAAATGGTTTAAGTTTGTTTAATGGAGTTACAACAACAAGTATTCAAGCAGGACAAACTTCTGTTTCAATGGGACTTGATTCTTCAAATGGAAACCGAGTAAGTATTACAGCTCAACCTACAGGACAGGTTTGTGCGTTTTCGGGAAATAGTGCAGGAATTCTTTCTGAAGCAAATCCATCCTCTTTAGTTATCAATTGTATAAACGGATTTTTATATGCAGGAAAAATTTTGCCTTATGATCCTGCTACAAGACAACCAATGGACACAACTGTAAACAATTTGTTTCCAATTGCAGGAGTAGGTAGTGCTGGTTCAGCTGACAATACTAATGGTCTTTCTGCATTGTTTAATAATCCGATAGATATTGAGTTGCTTGGAAATTTTGCATATGTGACTGATTTAGGAAGTCACACAATTCGAAGAATAGAATTAACCTCACCTTTCTCAGTCACTACAATTGCTGGTCAGGCTGGATCATCAGGAACAGCAGACGGAATTGGATTAGCTGCAAGATTTAATAACCCTCATGGAATCACAACTGATGGAGCAAATTTATTCATTACTGATTTTTCAAATCATTCTATTCGTAAATTAGATTTAAGTAACAACGAAGTTACCACTATTGCAGGAACAAATGGTGTTTCTGGATTTGCTGATGGAATTGGGGCTGCAGCAAGATTTACTCAACCTTCTTATTCAACCTATCATGATGGGAATTTGTATATAACAGATACAAATCAAACTGTTGCAGGTGCTGGTAAAATTAGAAAACTATCTTTAGCAACTAGAACTGTAACAACTCTTGCAACTGGTCTTTCTGATCCAAGAGGAATTACAAATGATGGAACAAATATTTATTTTGCGGATACATTAAACCATGTAATCAAAAGTATCTCTATTGCAACAGGAGTTATCACTTCAATTGCTGGTTCAGGAACTCCCGCAAGTTATGATGCAATTAGAACTACAGCCCATTTACAACAACCTTATGGACTAGATATCGAAGGAAATAATTTATATTTTTTAGAAGTGATAACTCGTAAATTTAGAAAAATTAATTTAACAACCAATCGTGTAGAAACTTTTTTTGTGGGTTTACAAGGTAACACTGGTGGAGATACATTTGCTGGTACTATGTGCAACAATACAGTAGATGTTAGTGATTGCCCAACAAATTTTACAGTTAGAGGAAATTCAATTTTTCTAGCAGACAGATTTAGTCACAGAATTTTTGAATTAAAACCTGCAAATAATTATAGATACTACCCTCTTGCCGGAAATGCAAATGAAGCAACTAACACAGGGTTTAATGGAACGCTACAAGGTATTCCAGCTCCTACACCTGCTAGAAATCATAACGGAGTTGCTGGTGGAGCACTCAGATTTGATGGAACAACTAATTTTGTTCAAGCAAGTGACTCTGGACTTCCCACTGCAAATTTTCCAAGAACAATGTGTGCATGGATTCATTCTGAGGATTTGCCTGCTAGTAATCAGTATTCTGTTATTGCATCTTATGGCTCAGCCGGAAACAATTCTCTTTTAAGTTTATTTAATGATGGAGGAACACAAAATTTAAGTTTTGGTTCTTTGATTGGTGGATCATGTTCAGCTGCAACTCAAGGCTGTGGAGCAGTAACAATTCCACTAAATACTTGGGTTCATGTTTGTGGAAAACTAAATACGAGTGTAGTAAGCGTCTATTTTAACGGATTTGAAGTTGTTGATAATGGTGTATCTGCTAAAAGTTCCTTTACAACTTCTCTAATCGGAGCAACAGGTTTGAATATAGGAAGAAGGTCAGCAGGAGGCTCAAACTTCAAAGGAAAAATTGCAGATGTTAGAATTTATGATAGAGCCTTAGATGACAGAGAAGTTTTAATTTTAGCAACAAATATACCTGAAGGTTTAGTTGCAGCTCATTCATTTACTGGTAACACTTTAATGGCAGCTGAAAATGATCATTGGTTTAATAGAATTGCACTTCTTAATAATGCTTCGCCACCTTTAACATCAGATAGATTTGGTCAACCTAATTCAGCAGTAAGTTTTGATGGCATAAATCAATTTTTTCGAGCTACTAATAACATAGATAATATTCTTCCAGCTGGAGCAAGTCCCAGAACATTATGTAGTTGGATTCGACCAACTGCTGCACCTTTAGATAACTCTTATAGGATTAATTTCAACTATGGTACTGGCACTGGTGGAGAGTATTGCCAAGGTTTGTTTGATCTTGATCCTTCTGCAAGTGTAAAATCAGGTTTAACTAATTGCACTGCTAATGGTTTTATTGATTTGAATTCACCTTATGAAGTTAACGGAGTTTCAGCGATATTTAATTCAAATGGACAACCTTGGCATCATATTTGTCACACTTATGATGGTAATTTAATGTTAGCTTATATTAATGGTTCATTTATCAATTCTCGTTCTGAAATTCTAAACACTGTTGTATCTGGAACAAATTATATAATTGGTGCAATTAATAGTTTCGGAAGTCTTAAATTTCAAGGGCAAGTGGACGATATTCGCATTTACAACCGAGTGCTATCGCTTGCAGAAATCAGAACACTTGCGAGTCCAACAAAAAGAATGTTTTTGACAAATAGCACAACAGCTGGTTTAGGTGGAATTACTGGAATGGATAATATTTGTAATAATGATACATTTAGACCAGACACTGAAAAAACATACAAAGCATTAATTGTTGATGGAACAAATAGAAGAGCTTGTTCCACAGCAAATTGTACAGCTACATCTGAAAATATTGATTGGGTATTAAAACCAAATACAACATATTACCAACCATATGCTACGAATTCATTATTAAATAATCCAAGGTCGTATCCAATTTTCTCAACAACAGGTATTGTAACACCTACATTACCTGGAACACTTCTTAACACTATGAATACTGCAATAAGTACAGGAGGAACATACGTGAGAACTGGATTTTTAGGTCCTTCTGCAAATTGGACTACAAATGGAACAGCATCACAGGATACTTGTTTCGGATGGTCATCAAATAATCCAGTAGACAATAGTAGAGTAGGTCTATGGGGTGGGAGTAGTACTAGTATTTCTGATATTCGAGGAATAATTGATGCTGGTCAACGTGGGTGTCATTTTGCTGAAAGACTCATCTGCGTTGAACAGTGATTTGCCTCTTATTTCCATAAAGGGGCTGTAAAGTTGGGTGAGATTATTTAAGTTTTATTTGTTCATTCGCCCATGCAAAAATAAATTCTGCTGTCTATTGTTTCTCTCTGCTTCTATGAAGTACGTCATGTAATAAATGAACAGAGTTCATTAGATTTTTTTTCAACAGAGAATTCGATAGAGATAAAAAAAGTGTATATGATTTCGAAGTTCACTTTGCAGACAACTTTTATTGGATATTTATATTTATTTTTTAAAACTGTAATCGTATAATGATAAATCAAAAAGAAGATTTTTAACTTGACTAATTTATTTATTTTATTCCATAATAGTAAAAATAATAAATTATGTTTTTTTAAAAAATTTATGACAAAGTATCTTTTAACATTCATCTTGTTTATTTTAAACTGCATTGGACTAGATGAAAAAAAATTATTTGATCCATCTTCAGGTTTTGGTTTAGTCATTCAAAGTAATCTTTGTGCTTATCTAAAAATCTGTCCGCCGAGAAAACCTATAAGTGAAACTTCTCGTGAACTAACTAGTTTTTTATTTTCAGTTCCACCGGTTTTTGGTCTTATTTCCGATTCCAAAGTTTCAGTAGTAGTTCCTTTTTTTACAAACCGCACCAGACTCAAAGCTGGATTTACTCATAATGGATCTCGTGTGGATATAAATGGAGTTACTCAAGAAACAGGTATTACAGAAAATAATTTTACAGGAATTCAAAAATACAGAATTACAGCAAGAGATGGTAATTCTAAAATTTATGATGTGGAAGTAAAAAATGCTTCATCCAACTCAAAAGAATTAATGAGCTTTGGATTTGTAAATCCAGAAGTCACAGGATTCATAACTGGAAATATCAATTCATCAAATGCAATTAAAATTACAGTGGGTGTTCCTTTTGGAACAAATGTTTCCAATTTAGTAGCCAGATTTACAATCACAGGTAATTCAATAAACATTGCTGGAGCTTCTCAAACTTCTGGAGTAACAGGAAATAATTTTTCTTCACCTGTGACTTACACAGTTGTTGCAGCAGATGGAACAACTAAAACATATGAAGTCACTGTTGTTGTTGGTGGAACAGATTCAAAAGATATTTTATCATTTGGATTTTTGTCTCTTGGAGTAACAGGAACAATAACTGGAACAAATATAAATTTAACATTACCTGCTGGAATTTCTGCATTTAACCAAATTCCTTTTTTTACAACAAATGGTAAAACAGTAAAAGTATCAGGAAATGTTCAAATTTCAAATTCAACAGCAATTGATTTTTCTTCTGCTGTGATATATACAGTAGAAGCAAATGATGGTAGCACTAAAAATTATACTGTAAATGTTTCTTTATCCACTGGCTCTGATAAAGAAATGATTAGCTTTAGCATTCCATCAGCTGGAGCAAGTTCCACCATCTCCACTTCAGCTAGTTCTGGAACAATTAATTTAAGAGTTTCTCCTGACTCAGATTTAACAAATACAGTAGCATCATTTCAAATCACAGGTGTAAATGTTTACATAAATGAAAGAGAACAATTGTCGGGTCAAACATTTAATAATTTTTCAAACCCACCTACTTACACAATAATTGCACAAGATGGAAGTAGAAAAAATTTTATAGTAGTGATTTCAGAAACCTTAACCATCACAATTTCAGGACTAACAGCAAATGGTTTAAGTTTGTTTAATGGAGTTACAACAACAAGTATTCAAGCAGGACAAACTTCTGTTTCAATGGGACTTGATTCTTCAAACGGAAACCGCGTAAGTATTACAGCTCAACCCACAGGACAAGTTTGTGCGTTTTCGGGAAATAGTTCTGGAAATTTATCTGTAGATAATCCATCCACATTGAATATCTCTTGTATAAATGGATTTTTATATGCAGGAAAAATTTTGCCGTATGATCCAACGGGACGACAGCCAATGGACACAATGGTGAATTTTTTATTTCCTGTTGCTGGAAATGCTAGTGGAGTTTCTGGTAGTGGAGATGGAACTGGAACAGGTGCAAGTTTTTTTGATCCAATTGATATTGAAGTTTTAGGAAATTTTGCATATGTTGCTGATTTGAATAATCACACTATCAGAAGAATAGATTTAACTACAAATGCTGTAACTACGATAGCTGGACTAGCTGGAGCTTCAGGAACAGCAGATGGAATTGGAACTGCAGCTAGATTTAATAAACCACACGGAATTTCAACTGATGGGGCTAATTTGTACATCACAGATTTTACAAATCATGCAATCCGAAAATTAGATTTAAGTAACAACGAAGTGACTACAATAGCTGGAACAATTGGGGTTTCAGGTTTTGCTGATGGTGTTGGAACTGCTGCCAGATTTACTGAACCATCTTATTCAACCTATCATGATGGGAATTTATATATCTCGGATACGAATCAAGGAGTAGCAGGTGCGGGAAAAATCAGAAAGTTATCTTTGGCTACAAGAACAGTAACAACCATTGCTACAGGTTTATTTCAGCCAAGAGGAATCACAATTGATGGAACGAATCTTTATGTAGCAGAAGAATCAAATCATTTGATTAGAAAAATTGTAATCGCAACAGGAGTGATGACTGTGATTGCTGGGTCAGGAACAAATGCAAGTTATGATGCAATTGGAACTACAGCTCATTTGAATACTCCTTATGGAATTGACATAGAAGGAAATTTTTTATATTTTAGTGAAGCTTCAAACAACAGATTAAGAAAAATTAATTTAACTACAAACAGAGTGGAAACTTTTTATAGAGCTGCAAATGGGTTTGATGGTGGTGATACATTTACTGGAACAATGAATACACCAACTAGTTTATTTATTCTGAGAAATTCGATTTATTTAACAGCAAGATTTAGCCACAGAATTTTTGAATTAAAACCTGCTATCGTTCACCGATACTATCCTCTTGCAGGAAACGCTAATGAAGCTACTAACTCTGGTATCAATGGAACCCTACAAGGTAGTCCGACACCTACATCTGCTAGAAATCATAACGGAGTTGCAGGGGGAGCACTCAGATTTAATGGAACAACTAATTTTATTCAAGCATCTGACGCTGGACTTCCAAGCGGAAATTCAGATAGAACCATGTGTGCTTGGATCAACGCAGAAGAATTACCTCAAACTATGGGTAGTAGAGCAAGAATTATATCCTATGGAGGTCCGGCAAATAATACTGGCAGCGGGATACTACTCGTTCGCACAGGAAGCGTCTACGAAATTCAAATTAATTCGATTAACAATCCATTTGCTGTTGCTTTTACTACTCCTTTGAATACTTGGGTACATATTTGTGGAACTTTAACGAGTGGAATTGGAAGATTGTTTTTTAATGGGACTCTCATCGGAACAAGTGGAGCCTTAGGATTTACTACCGTTTTGAATGGTAGTCTTACGATAGGACAAGGCTATTCTGATTATTTCAAAGGAAAAATTGCAGATGTTCGAATTTACAGTAGAGCTTTAGATAATGCAGAAGTTGTAATTCTTGCAACAAATATCCCAGAAGGTTTAGTAGCAGCACATTCATTTACTACGGGTACGCCAGCTGCACTAAGTGATTATTGGTTTAATAGAATTACTATGACGGGAACCTCAACTCAATCTAATGATAGATTCGGTCAAACTAACTCTGCAAGAAATTTTAATGGAACTACTCAAAGTTTAAGTAATACTGCAACAACAAATTTCTTACCAAGTGGAAGTTCACCTAGAACACTTTGTGGCTGGATACGTCCTATTGGTGTTACTGCAGGTTATAATTTATTTCTTTCTTATGGGACTAATTCAACTTCAAATGGAAATACAATCGGTGTTAGTACTATTGGACAACAAGCAGTATATTCTGGTATTAATGATGATCTTATAACCAATTATATGGTAAACTCAAATTCAGCATTTAGCTTAAATACTTGGTTTCATATTTGTGGGACTTATGATGGAACAACAGCAGCCAATTATGTAAATGGTAGCTTAATTAGTACGCCAACTCCTAAATCTTGGAACACTTCAACATCTGAATTATGGATAGGTGCTAATTTTTTTGGTGCACAACGTTTTAATGGAGACATAGATGAGATTCGCATTTACAATCGTGTGCTATCGCTTGCTGAAATTAGAACACTAGCTAGTCCCACAAAAAGAATGTTTTTGACATCGACATTAACAAATGGAAATATGGGTGACACATCGGGAGCCGATAGTATTTGCAATACTGATTCTTCACGTCCCGACACAGAAAAAGTCTACAAAGCATTTATTGTAGAAGGGACAAATAGAAGAGCATGCACAACTGCGAATTGTAGTGGGGGTGCAGCTGAAAACGTTGATTGGGTGATGAGACCAAACACAACATACTACCAACCTTATAATTCCAGTTCTGTTTTAACAAATCCAAATTCATATCCGATTTTAACTACAAATGGTGCAGGGATTTTACCTACCGCAGCAACTCTATTATTAAATCCATTAAATACTTATATTGGAGCTAGTGGAACAAATACTTATAATGGTTTTAGAAGTGCCGATGATTGGATGACAGGGTTTAATTGTACAGGTTGGACTTCCACAGCTCTCTTCGGAGAATCTGGTTTTTGGGGTGGCTCGTCTAGCTCAATTGGAGATGTAAACGGTTTACTGAACAACGGAGCCATTAGTTGTAACGCTCCTTCAAGACCAATCATCTGCGTTGAACAGTGATTTTCCCAATCTTAATTTGAGTTGATGTAAGTTACAGTAAAGTTCCCTTGTCCAATTCGCTATTTTCGAATTCATTCAGCCAAGTCGCAATGAAAGAGTATTTGATAAAGACTCACTAAGTTTTACAACTTAGATCGCAGAGTTATTACTCATCGACTAATAGTAATTATTCTCTTTGCGATCGTAAGGAGAATTTAACAATTAATTAGCCAAGAGAAAAAATTTGCTTATTTAATAACACTCTTTGTTTTACTTGCTTGACCTCTTAGGTTTTTGAAAAATTATCGAAACAGAGGTCTTATATGTCTGAAGAAAACAAAGAAAAGAAGAACAAAAAAATTTCTCAAATGAGTGTTTCTGAAATAGAAACAGCAGTTAGAAAATCTTCTGAAAACAAATTATCTGATAACTGCAAATATGTTCAACATTTGCTACAAAGAAAAGCAGAACTAAAAAAATAAATTTTTATTTGCGAGTCGCTTCTAGAAAGTTTTCATTTTATTTTATTCAAATAAACTTTAAAATTATTCAGCGACTTTTTTTTCTCAAAACTCCATGATTCAATTTATAAATATAAGACACCAATTTGGTTCGAATGTATTATATGAAAATTTTTCATGGCATATTAAACCAAATCAAAAAATTGCATTCATTGGCCCAAATGGAGCTGGTAAAACTACTTTATTTCAAATGGCAATTGGAGAATTAAAACCTGATTCTGGTGATATCATTAAATCCAAAGAAACAATTATTTCACTGTTTCAACAAATTCCAAATTTTGATGAAGAACAAACAGTAATTGATACTGCCCTTGTTTCAAATAAACTTTATTCAGAATATATTTCAAAAAAAAATTCTATTGATGCAAAATTTGAAACTATTGACCCAGAATCAAAAGAGTTTGAAAAATTATTAGAAGAGCAATCTACTGTAGAAGATTTTGCTCATGCACACGATTTACATAATTTAGAAATCAAAGCAAAAAAAACTTTGTCTGGTCTTGGATTTACTGAAGATGCATTTCAAAAAAAAGTAAAACAATTTTCTCCAGGTTTTCATCATAGAATTGCCTTAGCAGTATCATTACTCAATCCACATAATTTATTATTACTAGATGAGCCAACAAATCATTTGGATGATGCTTCTAAAGAATGGTTAAAAGAATATTTATTGTCGGTAAAGCATTCATTCGTATTAGTAACTCATGATCCAGAATTTTTAAATACAGTAACTGATACAATTGCAGAAATTTCTTTAAATGGTGTAATTGAATTTAAAGGAACTTTGGAAGATTTTCTTGCAGAAAAAAATGAGCTTCACGAAAAATTACAAAACCAATTTAAAAAAGAAGAAGCTTACTTAAAAAAAAGAACAGAATGGATTGAAAGATTTAGAGCTCAAGCTACCAAAGCAAGACAAGTTCAATCTGCTATAAAAAAATTAGACAAAAGAGATAGAGTAGAAAACCCAGAAGATATTTTTTGGAACAAAGAAGCAGATTATAAATTTAATTTTGTTCCAGATGGAAAAATTACTTTACGTTTAGAAAACGCGACATTTCAGTATGATAAAACTGGAAAAACAATTTTTAAAAATGCTAACTTAGAAATTTCTAGTGGAGAAAAAATAGCCCTAGTTGGACCAAATGGGGCTGGTAAATCAACAATACTAAGATGTATATTAGGAAAACACGATCTCACAACCGGATCCATTTATTATGGACCCAAAACAAAAATTTCTTATTTTTCTCAAACCCATGGAGAAGAGCTAGATGGAAATTTAAATATGATGGAATCAATTTTAAAAGTTTATCCTGATATGTCTGATGTTGCAGTTAGAACGATACTTGGACATTTCTCATTTAGTGGTGATAAAGTTTTTAAAAAAGTTTCATCAATGTCTGGTGGTGAACAAAGTAGGTTGAGACTTGCACTTATGGTTCTTACTCCAAGTAATTCCTTGTTTTTAGATGAACCAACCAATCATCTTGATATGGTAACAAGAACAGGTCTAAAAAAATCACTCAGTGAATTCCCTGGATCTGTTTTTATCATTAGTCATGATCCAGATTTTTTAAAAGGATTATGTAATAGAACATTTGAATTAATTGGTGGCGAATTAAAAAACTTAAATTGTGATTTTAATGATTATCTAACTTATCATAAAGAAGGAGTTTACCAAGAACCAAAAAAATCAAATGAAAAAGAAAAAGATACTTTTTCTAAAAGAAATCAAGATAAAAATAAAATCAAAAAGCAACAAAAAGAAGTCCAAGATATTGAGGCTAGTTTACAGCGATTAGAAATGAATAAAAAAAATTCAGAAGAAATTTTAGCAGACCCAGCATTTTATAAAAATAGATCTTATCAATTAGAATTAGATACTTACAATGAAACAAAAAAAGAAATTGCAAAATTAACTGACCGTTGGGAAACTTTAATAGAGGAGCTCGAAGCATGAATATTAGTCCAACCGAATTAAAAAGAAAATTAGATGAAAGAAAAGTAGGCAAAGAAAATTTTCTATTATTAGATGTTAGAAATCCAAATGAACAAGAAGTCGCAATAATAGAAGGAACTGATTTATTAATCCCGGTTGCTGATCTCGAATTAGAACTTTCAAAATTAGATAAAAATAAATCTGAGAATATTCAAATTGTTGTTTATTGTAGATCTGGTGGAAGATCAACTACTGCACTTGGTAAATTAAAAAGAAATGGTTTCCAAGATGTTTTAAATTTAGAGGGTGGAATTCTTTCTTATTCAGACCAAGTAGATAACACTATTCCAAAATATTAACATGGAATTAATCATTTTAATTGATGAAGACCCTTACGAACTAAAAAAGATTGAAGAAGATTTAAAAGGTTCGAGATTTAGAATTATAAGCACTTCCAACTGTAAAAAAGGTTTTGACTATGCAAGGTCCGGAGTTCCAATTTTAATAATTATGAGTTTATATCCTCATTCAAGAGAAGGAATTGATACTTTGATTTCTTTAAAAAAAGAAACTATCACAAAAAACTCATTGGTGCTAGGTATTGTTAAAGAAGATAATCCCAGCTTTAATGATTACCTTCTAAAAGTTGGAATAACAACTATATTAGATAGACCTTATACAAAAAAACGTTTTGTAGATAAAGTGAATGAACTTTTACAAAACGCTTCAAATTTTCAAAATAATTTTATCAAAAATCTAAAATCCCATGTAAGTATCACTACTAATGCTGAAGATCGAATCGTAATAGAATTTAGATCTGGAATAAAAAATTATGTTCTCCCTGAAATTAGAACTTTTTTAAATCATGAATTCATTAAATCAATTTTAAATAAACATATTAGCATAGATATAAGAACTTTACCAGAAATGTCGACTGAAGAAATAGAAATTTTTGAAAAAATTCTAAAAGCTTTTGGTGAAAAAAAACTAGGCATCATCTCTGGTCCTCATATGGGAAATATTATTCGAAATTCAGAAATTTCTGATAATAATAATTTATTTTTATCTATGCAAGATTATGAAATATTTTTAGAAAATCCAGATTTAGATGAATAAAAAAAACTTTAGAGGTTAATAAAATGAAAAAAATTTTGGTAATAACAGTTCTATTTTCTTTTGGAACAATTTGGGCAAATTCTGCAGCTCTACCAACAGTAAAAAAATTAGTTGGGTTTATTAGATTTAAAAAAAATGAACAAGCACTTGCTCTAATTGATACAAAAACTTTTAGTAAAAATTTGCTCAAATCAAATTGGGAAAAATTATCAGCTGAAGAACAAAATGATTTTGAAGATGCAATGAAAAATTATATCAAAAATAAATCTTTTCCTCAAGCATTACAATATTTTGATAAAATTGACATCAATTATGGAACACCAAAAGCGAAAGCTTCTTCGACTGAACTTCCTGGTTCTATTTTATATAAAGGATCTGACAAAATTACTTTTTCATGGGTTTTTGCAGAATCAGATGGGAAACTCAAAGTAACAGATTTTATTGATGCTCGTGGAAAATTAGCAACTGAACATTTTGGTTCCACTAAAATTATTCCTGCATACGAGAAAAAAGGTATTAAAGAATTAATTGATTTAATAAAAAAGGAATCTAAATAATTGAAAAATTTTGTTTCTATCTTATCTCATATTTTGCTTAGAAAACCAGTTTTAAGTTTTGCAATTTTAGTTTTTTTATTAGCAATCTCAATTCATCAATCAAGAAAATTAACAATTAATTCTAACCAAATTGATTTACTTCCCCCAAATGAAATTGAAGTAGTCAAGACCAAAGATATAATTGAAATGATTGGTGGAAATGGTTTTTTTATAGTAGCTTTAAGATTAAAAGATGAAAAAGGTAGAGACAGTCATGTTTTAAAAGCACTTGAATATAAAAAAAAAGGTGATCTTGAAAATTCAAAAAAAGAATTTGATTTAGCAGATAAAATCAAATCTGAAAATTTAGAATATTATGACTTACAAGAAAAAAAAATCAAAGATACTTCTGATATACTTTACCAAGAATTAATAAAAGTTAATTCTATTCGTTATATATCTTACAAATATAAAATTGATTTTTTACAAGATAAACTCCCATTTTTTATCACTCCAACAGACTTAAATGAAATCAGATCTCGTGTTAGAAAAAAAATCGACGAGGAAATAGATAAAAAAAATCCTTTTTACATTTCACTTGGCGAAGAATACAATCCTGATTTTACAGACATTATGAATCGATACCAAAGACTTGCTAAAAGAGATATTTTTGATGAATACAATATATCGTCTTCAAAAGCAATGTTGTTGTTGTTGGTTAAACCAGAAGGTTCGTTTACAGATCTAAATCGAACAAGAGAACTTCAAGAAAAAATTGCAAAAGTTGTTGAAAATTTAAAAATTGAAGAAAACGGAATTGATGTTTCATTTAGTGGTTCATATAAATTAAATTTGGATGATTACGATAGTTTGGTTGATGCCTTAAAACCAATTTCAATTGCATCATTAGTTTTGATTACAATATTGTTATTTTTATTTTTTAGAAATCCAATTTTTATTTTAATTTTAGTAATTTCACTTTTATCTGGGATTACATTTACATTTGGTTTAACAGGTTTTTTAATTGGAAGATTAAACACTATTACAACAATAATGGCTGCTGTATTAATGGGGCTTGGTGTTGATTATGGAATTCAATTTTTATATCGTTTTAAAGAAGAATTTAGCATTAGAGAAAATTTTTTAGAATCTGTAACAGAAACAATATACCACACTGGAACCGCATCTTTAATTTCAGCTTTCACAACTACTTCAGCTTTTGTTGTGTTAATGTTTTCAGATTTCCGTGGGTTTAGCGAATTTGGTTTAATAGCATGTTATGGAATCATTTTAATTGCAATTTCAATGTATTTTATTACTGCTATTCAAATTGCTGTTTTGTTTCGTTTTTTTCCAAGTACAAAAAAATATTTTAATGTTGTTGATAACTCAAAAAGAGAATCACATCTTGCCTATAAATTTTTTAAAAATCCAAGATTCGTTTTAAAAGTTTCAATTATAGTGATTATTCTAATTTCCATTTTTGCTTTTAGAGTGAGCTTTAATTATTCTGGGAGAGATTTACTTTTAGAAAATCAAGAATCACTTTTGGTATATGATGAAATTGGTGATCGTTTTGATGTAAGTTCAGATCCTCAAGCAATTGTTGCAGATTCATTAGAAAAGTCAGAAGCAATATTTGATTTTTTTACACCAGTTAGAGAAGACATGGTGAATTCAGTAGATCAAGTAATTTCAATTTGGAGTTTAATTCCACCAGAAAATCAATTCCAGTACAACCAGCATATTTTAAAAAAAATAAAAGAAGATATTAAAATCATTAAACCTGACATGATAGAAGAGAAATATAAACCATTTGTTCCAAAAGCACAGAAGTATATTTCTGCTACAAAGTTTTATTATGAAGATGTTCCTGAAATGTTTACGAAACAGTTTACTGAAGTTCCAACATCAAAGAAAAAAGGGCATATGGTTTTTATTTATCCAAAAGTTGCTTTATGGCATGGAAAAGATCTCAGAAGTTTCTATGATAAAGTAGGAAAATTCGAATATCCTTTAATTTCAAAAAGAACATTAAATTCAATTTTATATTCTAGTGGAAAAATAAATTTAGATGAAGAACACCCAGAACATTTTTTAGCAAAATATTCAAAATCTGAAGAACAAATTATATTAGATTATTCTAATATTCTTTCTAAAAATGAATTAGAATCAATTGGTTTATTACCAGAAACTGCATCATTAATTGTTTCCAAAAGACCTTTTGAGTCTATTGAACAAATGAGAAATATAAAAGAGACTGCATATACAGCTGGTTCAGTAATTTTATTTGCTAAACTAGCTATGATTGTTCAACGGGAAGCATTACCTTCTATTTTATTCACTCTTGGAATTGTTTTTTTAATTCTGATTTTATTTTATAGAGGTTTTGTTCCTGCAGTACTCTCGCTAATTCCTTTAATGGTGGGTTTAGTTGTGATGTTAGGTATTATGGGAATTTTTAATGCAAAAATAAATTTTTTCAATATCTGCGTATTTCCTATTGTAATAGGTTATGGAATTCAAAATGGGATTTATATTTATTATCGTTATTTAGAAGAAAAAAATATTGCTGATACGATTTCAAAAATTGGACCTGCAATTATTGCTTCCACATTAACAACATTAGTAGGTTGGGGAGTATTATTACTAGCAGAACATCGTGGACTTCATTCTGTTGGTTTAGTTGCTTGTATAGGAATTGGTTCATCACTTTTGGTTGCATTAACACTGCTACCATCTATGCTTGATTTAGTTTACAAAAAAAAATATGAACCAACAGAGACAGATATTGGCTTAAATGTAGATATAACAAATTTATCTGAATTGGAAAAGGAAAAAATTCACGAAGAAACTACTCCTGATGAAGTAAAAGAAATTTCTAAATCAAAATTAGAAATCAATGAAATTATCTCAAAAAAGAAAAAACCTTCATTAAAAAAGAAAGCGATGAAATTTAGTAAGAAAAATGATTCGTAAAGTATTTCGAATCGATAATGCTGGCTCATTAGATAATTTAAAGCTTCGAGAAGAAAAATTAGATGATTTAAAAGATGATCAAGTTAGAATTGAAGTTGTTTCAATAGGTTTAAATTTTGCTGATATTTTTGCTATTACAGGACTATACTCAGCAACTCCAAAAGATAGTTTTATTCCTGGTTTGGAATATTCAGGATATGTTCATTCTGTTGGTAAAAATGTTGTTAAATATAAAGCTGGAGACCGCATAATCGGTGTTACACGATTTGGAGCTTATGCAAATTTTTTAGATGTAAATGAAAATTATATTTATCCATTACCACATTCTTGGAGTTTTGAAGAAGGAGCTGCACTCATAGCTCAGGGTTTAACTGCATATTATGCATTGTTTCCACTTGGAAATTTAAAAAAAGGCCAGACTGTTTTAATTCATTCTGCTGCAGGTGGGGTTGGTCTATTAGCAAATAGAATTGCTAAAAGATTTGGTGCTTATACAATAGGAGTTGTTGGTAACCAAAATAAAATTTATTATTTAAAAAAAGAAAATTTTGATTCTTATTTTGTTAGGGATGAAAATTTTAAATCAAAATTAAAAGAAAGATTAAATGGAAGAGAATTAAATTTAGTTTTAGAATGTATTGGTGGAAAAATTTTTAAAGAAAGTTTTGAAGCACTATCTTCAACAGGAAGGTTGGTTTCTTATGGTTCAGCAAATTTTACCCCTAAAGGAAATTCACCAAATATATTAAAGCTTGCTGTAAATTATTTTTCAAGACCCAAACTAGATCCATTAAGTATGATTTCTGAAAATAAATCTGTATTATGTTTTAATTTGATTTGGCTTTGGGATAAAATTTCAGAAATGAACCATTATTTAAATGAACTTATAGAGTTAAATATTTCGGCTCCGTTAATAGGAAAAAAATTTAAGTTTGAAGAGATACAAGACGCGTTAAAATATTTTAAATCAGGTCAATCAATTGGTAAAGTTGTTGTGAATTTAACAGCTTGAGTAAATTTTAAAATTACATTTTTTTTAATATTTTCTTCTCTGAATAGTAAAAATTCCTTCAGTTTTAGTTTAAACTTTATCTTTGTAAAAACTCTCGAGTTAATTTTATAAATTCTTTTTGATGTGTAAAGTGTAAATAATGTCCTGCACCTTGAATCGTTTCAATTTGAGAATTTGTAAAATAAAATTTAATTTTTTCATAATCAGTTTTTCCAATATATTCTGAAATAGAACCAAGAATAAAAAGTGTTGGAGTTGAAATTGGGTTTAGATTTTCTAAATTATAATGTAGTGCATTTTTGGCTTTTTGTAAAGTTTTAACATTTAATTTCCATTTGTACCCAATATCAGCTTTATCTAAATTCATTTGTAAAAATTGTCTAATAAATTTATCATCATAAATTTTTTCCATTGCTTGATCAAGTTCAGTTCTAGAATCAAATTTGGAAACATCCATATTAAGGCATAAAAATTCTTTTTCATAATTCACTTCATAATTTTTGGGTGCAATATCTAGAACAATTAATTTGGAAATTAAATCAGGATATTTTAAACTAAAATACATTGCGTTGAGTCCACCCATAGAGTGACCTAATAAAATTGGTTTTTCAATTTGATTTTCTTCAATAAAAATTTTTAAGTCTTCAATTAGATCTTCCATCAAATGGGTTTCTGTGTGCATGGACTCACCATGATTTCTCACATCAATCGAATAAACTTTAACAAGATCAGAGAGTTCTTTTGCATTTGTGATCCAATTTTTGGAAGAACCAAAAAGTCCATGAATGATAATTAAATTTTTATCTGTACTCTCACCATATTCTCTGTAAAAAAGACTCATTTAACTCTCCTTAAAAATTTCTTTGTACATTTTTTCAATTTCAGGAAAATCTTTATAATAAGCTTTTTTAAAATAAAGTGCATGAGATGGTAAAGTGATTCCAGCTTGGTCTCTATCTTTTGAATTTAAAATTTCAGAAATACTTTCTTTTAATTTACCTTTTGCAATATCCAAAATAGTTCCAATTGTTATTCGAATCATATTATGTAAAAATCCTGATCCTAAGATTGAAATTTTAAAATAACCTTTTAATTCAGTATCTTCTATGAGTTTAATTTTTTTTATATTCCTAATTGTAGAATCATAATTTTTCAAAGAGTCTTTTTTGGTAAAGCTAGCGAAATCATGAATTCCTTCTAATTCTTTTGTGATTTCTAAAATTTTTTCTTTGTCCAATTCTGTGGAAATAAAATAAGCTCTATTTCTTAAAATTGGAGAAGGAAATTTTGCATTGTAAATATGGTATTCATATTCTCTTTCAGTACATGAAAATCGTGCATGAAAATTTTCTGGTACTTCAGTAATAGACAATACTGAAAGCCCTGAATCTGAAATTGCATTTACTCCAAGGCAAATTTTATAAAAATTAGAAATATTTTTTTCAGAATGAAAATTTACTATCATTCCTTTTGCATGAACTCCAGAATCAGTTCTACCAGCTACAGAAGTTTTGACTTTTTCTCGAAGAATTGTTTTGAGCGAATCTTCTAAAATTCCTTGTACAGTTTTTAAAGAAGAATCTTTTTGTTTTTGGAAACCTGAAAATGCACTGCCATCATATTCCAGAAGCAGTGCATAGTTCGGCAAATTTTATTTTTCCCCACCCATATCATTTATTAACTGTGCTAGTTCATCATATAATTCTTTTGCCATGTCTAAAATTGCAGAAGGTTTTGATTTTGATGATTTTCCTGAACCATAAAGTTTAGCTAGCATTCTTTTAGATTTAGATAAAAGTTTCACTCTATCTTCGTCTGTCTCAGCAAGCATATCTCTAAACTTCATTGCTAAACTTGCGTTTAAATAAATGACCCCATCAAATCCCCAGTTGTTATCTGTGTCTGGTCCAAGAATTGGGGCAGCTGAATCGACCGGCTCTGCACCTGTTTGCATAATATCTAAAGTAAGCATGTACCAATTGGATGCTTTAGCATATAAAGTATCTCTAACTTTATCATAACCCAAGTTTGGAAATTCAGAATGTAAATCATCAAAGTACCAAGCAGACTTTAAAGCACAAACTGCTTTTTTAGGAGTGGGTGCATCTTTTGGAGAACGGTTTTGATAAGAATCAACTGCAAGTAAAAATGATGCTGCTCCAGTTATTAAATTTCTATCTTGTAAAAAATCTAATGGACCTAGAATTTTTTCTATGTTAACTCTTCTATCACCTGAATGAGATTTCATTCTTTCTAAATCAGGACCTTGAAGTGTGCTCCAATCTTTTGGGAAAGAAGCATAAAGACATTTAGGGCAAACTACAATTACATAATCATTTGGATTAATTCTTCCATATTTTTTGTTTTTTTCATAAAGCCTTCTTAGTTCTTTTGTTAATTTTCCTGCAATTAACCTTCCTCCACCTGCAAACATTTGTTCTCGTTGATGAACAGTGTTACAAGCTGGACAGACAGAATTATCTTTTGATTTAAAAGATGCTTTTTTAATTTGTGGGGGCTCGACTTTACCAAGTGCCATAAAATCCTCTTAATAAAAATTATATCAATTAATCTTGCTTAACTGTCAATCTATTCTATTAAAATCCGATAATTCTGGTAAGTAAAAAATATTTCTACTTGTATTTCTAAGGTATGTTTGAGACCATAGTTGTACATTCATATTATTTAAAATTAGTTTAGGATAGACAATGAAAAAATTTCTTTTTCTCACATTATTTATATTCGGTATAAATTTAGTTCAAGCCGAGCCAGTTATGTCAAAAGCTTACTCAAAAAGAGTAGAGATTTTAGGTTATTTACGCATTCTTGAGCCAATTGTAAAAAATTATCGTGGATTAGACAAAGATAATAAACCAACTCTTGCAACTGCTGAAGCAGGAAAAGAAGGTGAAAGACATCGTAAATACAACGATATAAAAAAACTTTTCCAGGAAGGTTTATCAGATTATTTTGAAGGTGATTATGCAAATTCTTACAAAAGATTTTTAGAAGCCCAAGTTGACATTGAGCAACTATTTGAAGAACTTTCTGAATTTTATATCGAATCTTCTTCTGAAATTTTAAAATCTGCAGTATTTATGAAAGACAAAAAAGATTATGATGATGTTGCTTTTGATACAAAAGTAAAAGATCAAAAATTAGGTGATAGGTTAAAAGAAGCTGATAAAGAAATCGTTGACATTAGTGTTGAATATGGTTATGGCTCTAGAAATATTAGAGATTTTAGCCAAGATCGTGAAGCACCTTATTTATCACGTCAGTATGATCCAAAAGAATACCATTTTGTTGTTGATAAATATGCTATTGAAAAAAGCACTGAAGAGGGTTACAAATCTCTTGGAGAAGCAAAAAAAGCAAGAATTGATGCATTAATAATTGAGAAAAATTTTGAGAAACACCAAAAACTTCAACCTGTTCACAGAAAATATAGAATTGAAAAATACATTGCAGTAATTACAAAATGTAGAGAAGCAAAAACAGCTGCTATAAATATTTTCAAATTAAAATATCCATTTGATAACTATTATTTAATGCAAGACACTAAAACTTCTTTAGGTAAAATAATTCAACCTGATCAAAAAGGTGATGATACAGTTACAAAAAATGGAAAATCAATGAACTATAGAATCAATCCTTATATTGATCCAAAACATTTAAATCCAGTTTTTGACAGAAGAATTCCAGACAAATATAGAAGAGATGCTGCAGATGTAATTGGTCAAGTTTATGATGAAGAAGTTACTAAGAATGTTGATTTAAAATACACAGACTTAAATGCAGTAAATTATAATTTAAAAAGAAAACTTGAAACTGAGACATTAGCAGTTGAAGAAGGAAAAGATACACCAGCAAGTAAAGATGCACCTGCTCCAGCTAAAAAATAGTTCTAATTAAAAAATACTTTTTTGTTAAAGCTCAGATATTTTATCTGGGCTTTTTTTATTTCTATTTTTTTGGCGATTCGTTGCCAGCAACGACCACTCTACAAAATGGTTCCGTGCTTTGCACTCCTAAGGACATTTTGTATCGTTATCGCTTTGTATTTAAAATTCTATTCTTAAAGATAAATCATAACTTTTAAAGAAGCTATTCTTTAACTTGACAATCCAAACCAATTCTAGATTATTTATATTTAAAAATTAAGATTATATCAATTCAATTATGAACCCATACAAATACTTATTAAAACATTTATCTCATTTATCTACAGGTTACCAAAAATTAGTTGTAACAACTTACCTTCAAGTTCTAGTGCAAATTTTAGCAAATGCAAAATGGGAATTAGCAAAAGGACTTTTTTATTCTACTCATGACAAACTTAAAAAAGAAGAAGCTTTTATGGAAGGTTCCAGAGTCTGGGGAAAAAAAATTGTTGAACTCACAAAAACTGAACTTCATGTTTATGGTGATACCAATGTTCCAAAAAATGAACATATGATTTTTATAAATCATGTAAATGAACTTGATTTTCCATTTGATTCTTATTTGTTACAAAAACCTTATTTGGCAAATCAGGTTATCAAAAGTACTTATGTTGCCTATTGGTGGATGAAGGCAATGGGCTCAGAAGTTTTTGATACCTCGAATCAGCGTTCTATTTCTTTTTCAGTTCGAAATTTACAAAAAGGTTTAAAAGATCATTCTTATGTAGTTTATCCCGAAGGTCATAATTCATACTCTGAAGAAATTAAAATGTTAAAAAAAGGAATGGTAAAATTAGCTTTTGATAACAAAATCCCAATTTTTTTAATTTTAAAATCTGGAATTGCAAAACTCCAAGATAAACAAACAGGAAATCATATTGGATATAAATTTTACGGAGTGATCAAACCTGAAGATTTTAAAACACATGAAGAATTAAAAGAATTTATTTTTAAAACAATGGTAGCAGAAAAAAAACTTTTAGATGACGAATTAAATAAATTTACATGATAAAAAAAATTCTGATTGCCAATCGCGGAGAAATTGCTTCAAGAATTATCCGAACTTGCAAAAAGTTAAACATCAAAACTGTAACAATTTATTCATGGTCAGATAAAAATTTTCCATTCCAATTTGAGTCAGATGAAGCTTATTCACTCGGAGAAAATTCAGAAGCAAAAGAAACTTATCTCAACCAAGAAAAAATTATCTCGATTGCAAAAGAATCAGGAGCTGATGCAATTCATCCGGGTTATGGATTTTTATCTGAAAATTCAATTTTCGCAAAAAAAGTAATTGATGCTGGTTTGATTTTTATTGGACCAAGTCCCGAATCCATTCTTTTAATGGGAGATAAAGTTCAATCAAGAATTCATGTAGAAAAAATTTCTGTTCCAATTATTCCCGGTATAAACCAAAAACTTACAGATGAAGAACTTTTAGCAGAAGTAAAAAAAATTGGATTTCCAGTTTTAATTAAAGCTAGTGCGGGTGGTGGTGGAAAAGGAATGAAAAAAGTTTTTCGTGAGGAAGAATTTTTTGAAAACTTAAACTCGGCAAGAAGAGAAGCAAAAAATTTTTTTTCCAATGAAGAAGTTTTTATAGAAAAACTGATAGAAGAACCACGCCACATTGAAATCCAAATTTTTGGAGATTCACATGGATCTGTTTATTCCATTTTAGAAAGAGATTGTTCTGTTCAAAGAAGGCACCAAAAAATTATAGAAGAATGTCCAGCCCCCAATTTTTCTGAGGTGTTAAGAAAAAAAATGTCTGAGACTGCAATTAAAATTGGAAAATCCATTTCTTATCTTGGGGCAGGAACAGTAGAATTTATTTTAGATAAAGACTTGCATTTTTATTTTATGGAAATGAACACCAGACTTCAAGTAGAACATCCTGTTACAGAAATGGTAACTGGTCTTGATTTGGTGGAACTTCAAATTAAAGTTGCAAATGGGGAAAAATTAGAATTAGAAAATTTTATACCAAATAAACATTCTATTGAGTTAAGAGTTTATGCAGAAAATCCAGAAAAAAATTTCTTGCCTGAGATTGGAAAAATTCAATTTTTAAATGAAGCCAATGATTTGAGAATTGATTCTGGGATTCAAGCTGAAAATGAAATTAGCATTTATTATGATCCGATGATTTCCAAATTAATCTCAGTTGGAAAAACTCGTGAAGATGCAATCACAAGTTTAAATCAATCACTAGAAAAATATGTAATTTTTGGATTAAACACAAATTTGTCTTATTTAAAATTTATTTTAAATCATGAAGAATTTTTAAAAGGAAAATTTTCTACTTCTTATATTGATTCCAATTTAGAAAATTTTACTGAAGAAAATCATTATCTTTTGGTACTAACCAAAATTTTTCAAATTATAAACTCCACTTATTCCACAAAATCAATTCATGAAGCAATTTTAAAAAACTCCAAATTCAAATTTATTTTAAAAGAAGAAAATTTATACAAAGAGCTAAATATTTTATATAAAGAAAAAAATTATAAAATCAAATTTGATTTTATAAAAGAAAATAAAATTCATTTAGAAATTTTAGTAGATGAAGAAAAACATTTTTTAGAAACTTATTTTCTAAATGATTTTGAATTTAATGGAAGAGTTCTAAAACTTTCAGGTAAAGAATTTTTTTTGCAAAGCGGAATAGATTTATTTTATTTTAAAAATGGTTCACATTACAAATTCCAATTAGTTTTAGAAGAAAGTTCTGAGAGCTCAGACAAAGACCAACACTACAAATCTCCAATGCCCGGAAAATTAACAAAACTATTTATCAAACAAAATGAAGAAGTAAAAAAAGGACAAGTTTTAGCAGTTGTGGAGGCAATGAAAATGGAAAATTTAATCAAAGCAAAAAAAGATTCCACTGTGAAAGAAATTTATTTTAAAGAAGGAGATTTGGTTTCAGCTGATCAAATTTTATTTAATTTAGATTAGTCCGATTGTAAAAGTCTAGTGATTTTACAAGCAGAAACTTCATTCAGTTTATTTTTCTTCAAATCTTCACAGCTCATTTTTTCTAACGCAACAAAACATTCAGTGGCAGCATTTTTTGCTTCTTCAGGATTTTTTACTTTTAGTAGATAAATTTTACTTTTTTTAGATTTTTCAGAACAATTTTCAGGTTTGTATTCTGACTTAACAAGATTTTTTAGTTTTGGATTTATTTTTGATTCAGAATCTTTAAAACAAGATTCCAATTTTTTACAAGTGTTAAATGAAATTTCTAAATATTTCTCTCTCCACTCTGGATCAAAAATTTCTTTTTGTTTGCTTTTTTTACAAAACGAAATGAAAACAACTAAACTTAAAAATAGAACTCTCAAGGTTTTTTCCTAACTAAAATTTCAATTCTTTCATCATTAGCTTGTTCTTCAGGAGTTTCTAGTTTTTCTTTTTTTTTAAATTCAGAAAAACCTTGAACAGCAATTCTTGATTCTGGAATTCCATATTTTTCAGATAAAAATTTTGCCATTATAGAAGCACGATAAGCTGTATAAGCCCAATTGCTCATTCCTTTTTTATCTTCAATTTGATCTAGATAAGGAATCTGCACACGAACAAAAATTTCTAAATTCAAATCTTTGGAAACTTCAGCAACTTTTGAAAACACTTCTTCAGTTTCCTTGTTCAGTTTCATATTTCCTTCACCAAGTGAACTTGCTTGAATAGACAAAGTCAACTCTTCATTATTTTGCAAATCCACAGTTACTTTATCAGTGACTAAAAGTTTTTTTAAGGAATATGAAATTTTTTCCCAAAGTCGGTAAACAATTGATTTTGGAACAAGGTCTTTGTCTTGGATCACACCTTGGTTTCCATCGAACACAAGAGAATCACCAGCTTCATCTAAACCAAATCCACCACGAATAAAAGCAGAAACAGATTTTAATTTTCCAGAATCAACAGTTGAAATGGAATACATCACAATAAACAAACCAAGAAGCAAAGTAATCATATCTGCATAAGTGAGAAGCCATCTTTCTCCTGCATCTTTTTCTTCGCGGTGTTTTTTAGTTCTTCTTGGTTTTAGGCTTAAGTCTTTTTTCTTCATATTTCTCTTTTAAATCTGGAAAACATTTCCCCAAAAATTCATATTCTGAAGTTTCTACTTCTTTGTAAAACTCATTAAATAATTCTCGACTCACAGGTAAACAAGCATTATAACCTTCTTCAACTGCACTAAACAAAGATTGAAAGCCAAGAACCTTAGACATAAATTTTGCTGGTTTAATTAAAATTGCGTTTATTGGTCGATGAGCCAAATCATAAAACAAAACTAAATTTAATAGAACAATTTCAAATTGTTTGTATCTATCATCTCCATGACCAAACTCTGCAAATTCTTTTACAAATTCTTCATTAGAAACGGGTTTTGAAAAATCATATTTTCTATTTAAAAAATAAACCGCCATTTCTTTGTCCAATTGATCAGTTAAAGAATTTAGTTCTAAAAGCTTTTCCATGCTGTCTCTGGTTTCATCTTTTACGATGCCTTTCACTTTATCAAAAGAGCTAATTGCTAAATCTACCCATTCAGCTTTTGCTTCAGTGTTATAAACTTTTTCAAAAAAAAATTCTACTAATGCTTTTGTATCTGGTCTATCAAAAAATTTTTTAAATGTAATATGAAAACGATTTACTTGTCCTGAAACAACTAATTTTTTTGCTTCTAAGATTTCTTTTTCAGAAAATTGATTCATTACGTATATTCTTTTGGAATTTGATTTTTATGCTAGTGAAATTTTTTGTTTAATAAAGAATCATTATTGGATTTTGAAAGTTAAAAGTTTGGGCGAATTTTTTTGTTTTTTCAGTTGTTTCTTGAAACATCTCAAAAACAAAAAAAACAGGCTTTCCTTTCTGGTCAAAAAATTTTATTCACCCTTCGACCGGCTCAGGGCTCAAAATTTTTTGACCCCAAGTCAATCCTTTTCGCACTCTAAAGAAAAATCATTTTTGTAATCATTTATTTTAAATTTGAAAATTAAACATTCTATTGACTTAAATACTTCATTTTAAATTTTATTAGGAAGGGACTTTATGAAAAAATATAATTTAGAAGAATTTGAAGTTTTAGGTTCTGGTGTTGTGGCAATTTATAATGGAATGGGAAATTTTAAATCTTCAGCACAACAATTAATTAATGAATGTCAAATTGGCGAACAAGATGATAAAGGAAATTATATTTTAAGTGAAGAAGTTTGGTATCCTCTAGTAAAAGGAATTGAATTAAATCAAAAATTTTTAGAAAAAATTGGTCCGAATACAATGAAAAATATTGGTTCAAAACTTCCTGAAACTGCTATTTTTCCACCTCATATCAACGATATATATTCAGCAATTGAATCTGTAAACATAGCTTACCATATGAATCATCGAAAAAATGGTGAAGTTATGTTTGATATCCAAACAGGAAAAAAACTAAGTGGGATTGGGTATTATGGTTATGAAAAAGTTGAAGGTCAAAATAAAATTATTTCTGTTTGTGAAAATCCATATCCTTCTTATGTCGATGAAGGAATTTTAATTGGAATTGCAAAAAAGTTTCAACCCAAAGCTTCCATAACATTGGATACAACAAAACCCACAAGAAGAAACGGTGGAGACTCAGATACTTTTATCATTACTTGGTAGTTTATCAATAAAACCAAAAGAAATTAAAAATTTTTTCTTTACTAAAAATTCTAAATTTACAGAAAAATTCTTTCCTATTTGTTTAACTGATTATAAACAAATTGAAGTATTTTCTAAAACCAGAAAATAATTGTAAATGAACTGACCAAGACCAAAAATTTTATATTCTTTCAATTGAATTTACATCAAATATAAAAAAGTTTATCAAAAAGTAGAATTTTAGAATTTCAATTGATTTGAATACACGAAGCGAAAGGGATTGAAACGGTATCAAAAAATTTTATATGAAATTTTTTGATAGGAGTTGAAAGCCCGATTTTTCCCACCTAACCCTGTTAGCCTATCAGGCAAAAAGGGTTAGGTGGGAAAAATTCGCCCAAAGAAATACTAAAATCTTAATTCAAATCTTAAAGCCATTTGGTCACCACGCAAACCTGCGTTAATTGCAAAAGCCGACTTTGGATGAAAGACTAAAACATCAACTAAATTCAAAACATAAATTCCTGCAAAAACTCCCATAGCAATTTCTGCTCTATTCCCGGCTTTCATTAAATCATTTCTTTCAGCACCAACATTTTGTCGTGCTATGAATTGACTAACTGTGTTGCCTTGAAACAAACTTAAAATGTAATTTGTATTTGCATAATTGTAATCATTTTCACGATAGCCATATTCTTTGTTTTGGTAATATGCAAAACCAGCTCCAGCTATGTAGAAGAAAAAAAAACTTGCTCCTGGAATTGCTCTGTTTTGGTGAAGTTGTCCCCAACCAGGAATCAAAGCAGATCTCCAAAATGCTGCAAAACGAGTTGGTCTAACTTTTGAAGCTAAAAAACCTTTTTCTTTTGATTCATAAGTTCCTGAACCTATTTTTGGAGTAACAGGAACAGAAGGTGTTACATCTTTTAATAAATCAGATTCACCAGATTCTTGAATTGCTTTTTTGATTTCGTCTTTATTTAAATCATTTTGTGAAATTTTTAAAATTTCTTTTTTTGAATAAATATTTGGTGGACTTCCAGGTTTTTCTTCTAAGGCTAAACTGGTTTTATCTTGGCTTATAATTGTTCCTTTTTTTATTGCACCATTTCTAAAAATAATTGTTTCCGGTAATAAATCAAAACATAGTAGTAAAAAAAATAAAATTTTGAGCATTCAGCACTCCGAGTGGAATTTTTAATATTTATTAAAATTAAGCTATAAGTTTGTGGGTTTTTTCTTTTTGTCAATAATTTATTCAAGTTATCTCAAAATTCATGATTCTAAACTTGCAAGAAGTCTTTTGGCAGTTTTATTGTCTGGCTCAATTTCCAGAACTTTTCTTGTTAAAGTAATGGCTTTATCATCTAAACCTAATATTCGATTTAAGTCAGCTAAGTTTAATAAATTTAAAGAATGTTCAGGACTCAAATTTTTTAATCTTTCTGCAAAATCAATTGCAGGTTCAAAATTCCCAAGTTTTTTTTCTGCAATAGATAGATAATACAAAAACTCGTTATGGTTGGGATCAACTTCTAAATATTTTTTTATCACAATTGAGCTTAATTCATAATCTCTAAATTGAAATGAAAGTAGTGCAAGAAGTTTGTTGATTTTTAAATCTGATTGATTTTCTTCAGAATGTAAAAAATATTTTGCTAAAATAAATTTTGCTTCCTCTTCTTTACTAGATTTGATAAATTCTTTTGCTTTTGTATAAACTGTTTCTTTTTCTAAAAACTCTTCATTAAGAATTATTGGTTCTTCAATAATTTCATTTTTTTTCTCTTTTAAATCTACCGAAGATTCTTTATAACCAATTCTCAAAAGAGAAAAATCATCAATAAGTTCACCTTTTGTTTGAATCACTTCTAAAGTTTTTTCAATATTTCCATCAGATACTATAACATGTTCCAAAAATAATGATTCATCTTCATTGATATTTCTAACTGGTTCATTTGGCGAAAGATCTATATCGTCTCTTCCGTCTGAACCAATAATGATTACATCACCAACTTCTAATTCAAATTGAAATACTTGAAATGGAATTTCGGAATCTAGTCCAAGCTTTCTTAAATTTAATTTATCTTCTATAAATTGTGCTTTTCCATTTCTAAAAATAACAGAAAAAGGGTGTTCAGCATTAAAATAATATACAATCCCATCTTCTTCATCTACTAACATGACTACTGTAGAAATCACCATTGAGCCATTAAACGCTTTGAATATTTTGTGAATTTCATAATACACGTCAGTCAGCCAATCAATTGGAGTTCTATCTAATATCCAGTCTTTAGCTGCAGATCGAGCCATAATTGAATTCATTACAACTCCCATAACTAATGCACCACCTGCACCTTGCATAGATTTCCCCATTGCATCTGCATTCATCGCCATAGTATAACGTTTGTGATTATTTTTTGTTCCTAGTCTTAAATTCCCAGTGATACAAATATCACCACCAAGTTCAACATTTTTACTTTTGAATTCAAATCGTTTTTTTTGTTTAATAATAAAATCTGTTTTAACAATATCTGATTTATTTGCATTCATTAGAAGTGGTTTAGCTAAAAGTGAAGTTAAAAAATAATCACCATCTTGTTGAAGTTTTAATTTATTTACTTCATCCATTTGTTCTTCAACTTGTTTGGTTCTGGATTTTACTTTTTCTTCTAATGTAATTGCATGTAGTTTTAATTCTGAACGGGCAAATCGAATTGATATTACCATTGAGTTAAATGACTCAGATAAAAAACCAATTTCATCATTTACTTTAATTGGAACTTCGACTTCCATATCACCCATATTCACTTTTTCAAGTGCAGATACTAAATCCCAAAGTGGATTAATTAAACTACTTTTAAAAAATAATGGAAATAATTGAAATATAATTAATACAACAAAAATCAAAATTAATTGTTGAACATTTGCGGAATGATGAATGTATTTTCTGTATTCTGTATAGGAATAACCCACTTCAGAAAGTATCTTTTTTTCTTGATTGTAATGGATATAAGAAACATAATGAACTTGATTATCATGTAAATCTTTACTTCTTCTATAATGTCTTGTCATTGAAGGTTTAAAATTTCTAAAATACTTTAATACTTCTGAACGAAGTTCTTTATTTGAAATTTCTTTATTAAACCATTTACAATTATTAATTTCTTTATCGATAGCTTTTTTAAAAAAAACCAATTTTTTCTTTACCAAATAATCTTGGTATTCTGTACAAAAAGAATTTATATTTAATTGGTAAATTTTATTTCTATGAACATAGGATTCTTGGTTTAGATCTTGCATAAAATTGAGAGTTAATTCTTTTAATTTTGCATCTTTTTTGTCTAAATTATTTTTCACAAAATGTAAAATAGAATGTTTAAAACCATCAAAATAATTTGTTGTAGCAAATAGATAACTCTCTATCTTTTCTGCAAATTTTTTTTCATTTAAGTTTTTTATATCATCATAAATTGCTGTGTTTCTAAAATCAACTTCTACATGAGGTAAATCTAAATTAATATCATCATTATAATCTACTTTTTTGATTTGCAAAGAGTCTAGTTCTAATTGGATTATGTATTTTGCATCTTTGTATTTATCACCTCCATCTATAATTCGTAAAATATTTTCTTGTCTCAATGAATCATAATCACTATCTTTATCTTTCATAGAAAAAAAAGTAGAAGCTTGTAAAATTAAAAGAATAGTTACCATTGTGAGTCCAACAATTTTTACCATAAAAGTTGTTCTGTCTTTTGTGGAATTTATATAGACCAGAGAGATTACAAAAAATCCTACAACAAAAAAAAGAACAAGAGAAAGAAGGTAAGTTGACCGATCCATAATTCCATCTCTGCTTAAAATATTAGTAATGTTTGGAGTGATAGCTGCGATTAACATTGCAATTGAAATTTGTATTAGAACTTTTTTTTCTTTTCCATTAGTGATATAAATTTTCCATATGCTGATTCCTAGAAAAGTAATTACTGAATATGTTGCAATCAGTACACCAAGAAGTTTACTCATTCCTTCAGCGTCAAAGTCCCAATAATGTCCTGTGAAGTGAAATTTTTTTTCAACACCTAGAGTGTTGTACATGAATAAAACTGAAGCTACAATTGCTACAAACCACATACAATATAAAAATTTTTTTGCAATGGAAGGGTGACTATCTCTTGGATATTTAAAAAAGAATTGTCCAAAGTGAAGAAGTGATGGTAAAATAAAACAACCTGTGAGCCAACGATGATAAGCAGAGATGGGATGATAAACTGCTGCTGCAATAAAATAGCCAAAATTAAAAATAGTTAAAAATAAAAACGCAACACCCAAATGAAATGTGCTTTGTGATTTATTGGGTAGTGTTAAAAAGAAAAATGCAAATAGTCCGGTAAAAATTGTTACTAAAAGTGTTCCGAAGGAGAAAAAATTAAATAGTATATAATTTTGGTAAAACTCTAACATGTTAATCGAAACCTCTAAAGAGATTTTGAAAATTAACGGAAAACTGACAATTCTTTTTCAAATAAGTTACAAATAAATTCGATAAAAGTATTTTCAAAAAAAACATTATGTCAATTTTATTTCATCAAATTTTTTAAATAATACAAACTATGTTTTACAAGTAAGATTTAGCTTTTTCTCTTTTCAAATCTATTGTTTTGAATCACGAAAAAAACCTAGTTTGTACTTTTGAAAATAAATTGTAACAAAAATTTTTACTGGGACACAAATTATTTTTTGTTAGTATTGTTCTAAATCGTCCTTATCTTTTATTACTTTAAGCTTAAATAAAGTTTAGATTTAATTTTCTTGCTTATTAAGAATATTAAACTGTAAAACATCTTTATTAAAATCAATTTTTTAAACAGAATTCGAGAGGGATTGAATCGATGTCAAAAAATTGCAAATGCAATTTTTTGACAAGAGAAGAAAGCCCGATTTTTGCAGCCATCTTTTCGGCGAAGCAAAAACTCGCCAAAAAAAATACAAAAATGCTTGATTGAAGTGAACATGGAAAACATAAAGAATTTGCGAAATTAAGTTTTATTTGAGGTCAGGGTTTTGGAAAAATCAAAATTATTTTTAATATTAGGTGTTGTGTTAGTTGTTGTGTTGGGATTATTTTTTTTGTTCAGTCCTAGTAAGAAAAAAAAAGTAGTTAATCAAACAACGAATGACGTTGAAAGTTACAAAGAAGCAGTTAACGGAATGAAAAAAGATTCTGGTGGATTTAATGATGAAGTTGTAAAATCTTCTACATCACTTTTTGATGATGGAAATATGTTAAGTTATGATGAGATCATTGATAAAGCAAGCAAAGGAAAAATTGATTTAGTTTCTGAGCTTTGGACTTTGAGAAATAAATGTGGAGCTGAGATGACAGTAGCAAAATGTAATGCGATGATTGAAGTTTTTTTAAATTCAAATTATCCAGCACCAGCTAACAAGCATTTGGCGGAAATTTTTTCAAAATATTTGGACTATGAAGAATATATGAGAAGCACTCCAATAAGTTCCGATTTACCTGATAAAGAAAAATATGATTTAGTACAAAAGTATAGAAGAAAGTTTTTTTCTGAAAAAGATACAAAATTAATTTTTGGATATGAAGAAGCTAAAACTGATTATTCAGAAAAACTTGGAGCTTTTTTTGATAATACAAAAAATGATAAATTTGAATCTAGACAAAAAGATTATGAAAAATTTAGAAGACAAGTTCTGGGTGATTATTATGATACTGTTGTACAAAACGAAAGTCCATTTGATAAATACCAAACTGAATTAAATTTAAAATCAGCTGATTTAACTAAACTTTCCGATTCTTCCAAAAAAGATCAAGTGAAACAAATGAGAGTATCTTATTTTGGTAAAGAAGCAAATGGTAGAATGGAAAAAGTTGATGAAGAAATTCGATTGAGAGATACAAAACTTGCTGATTTAAAAAAAGAAGAAGATAAATTTTTATCTGAGAATTCTAGTATGCAAGCAGAGGCAAAGCAAAAAAAAATTATGGAAATTCGAGAAAAATATTTAGGTAAAGATGAAGCTGAAAGTTATACCAGAATTGAAAATATAGATAATTATAAACCTTGAAAAAAATCTTTTTATCTAGTTTGGTTGGTCTAACTGTACTTTTGGGACTTGGACCATTTGAATTTTTATTGGCAGGAGTTTTTCATTCTGCCATTTTATTTTATTTATCAAGAAAATTAAAAACTCATAAAGAAATTTTAAAATTTAGTTTCATCATTTCTTTTTTTATTACCATTTTTACTTTTCAATGGGTGGTTTATTCAGTTTATTTACTTTCTGGAAATTTTATTTATACAATTATTTCATTTATCATTTATGTATTTATTTCCAATTTGAAAATTTATTTTTTATTTTTAATTTTATTTTTTAGTAAAAAAAGAATTTTAATTATTTTTACTTTTCCAATTTTATTTTTTTTGACAGATAGATTTGTATTTCAAATTTTTCCTTGGTATTATGGAAATTTAATTGCTGGAAATATTTATCTTCGCCAATTTGCTTCTATTGCTGGTGTATATGGACTAAGTATTATAGCTGGAATATTTGGTGTATTGATAAACCTGATTTATATTTTTATTAAAACTAAAAAGTTTAAATTTAAAAGAGTTTTTTTGATTTATGTGAGTTTAATTTTTTTAGTAATTAGTTTTGGAATTCATAAAGTTTATTTTTCAAAACCAGAAACTTTTAAAATTGTAAAAATTGCTATGATTCAACCTGCTACTAAAAGAGCTAGTATTGAAAATAAAAATGATGAAAATTTTGCAAAAGACTCAATAACTGATGTTTTTAATCTTAGCCTCAAATCGATTTTAGTAGAGAATTTTTCTTTAGATATAATTGCAATTCCTGAATCAGCAGTCCCATTTCATGGTACAAGAATTCAATCTGAAACTGAGCCAAAAAAAGTATATTCCAAAACGTTTCATGGTGTAGTTCAATTTTTATCTAAATACTCCCGTGCAACAGTAGTATATAATGAACTAGATGTTTTAGGAAAAGAAAAAAATTTGATTTCTTCTGTGATTCCAACAAAAAAAGAAAAATTTTCTTATACAAAAAGAATACTTCTTCCATTTGGAGAATATTTACCTTTTGAAAACTATTTTCCTTTTTTAAGAGAACTTTTTCCAGAAGCAGGAAACTATTCAAGTGGAAAATATTCTTTAAATCTTCCTTACACAAAACAATTAAGAACATTTCCAAAAAAATTTGATGTTAATGTTCTAAAACAAATTGAAAAACCTGAAATTTTAGAGCAAGATTTGAAGTCTCAAGAGGATTTTGAAGAAAGAAAATTTCTTGGACTAATTTGTTATGAAGCAATGTATTCTGAAACTGTGAGAGAATCTTTTCAAGTAAAACCTGAGGTAAATCCAGATTTTATCTTAAATTTAACAAATGATTCTTGGTTTGGAGAATATTTAGAAAATTACCAACATGATTCTGTCGTAAAACTTCGTGCTGTGGAATTTGGAAAAGCATTTGTGAGACCAACTCTTACAGGTGTTAGCACAGCTTATAATTTTCTTGGCGAAGAGTTGGTTGCACCATCACAGATTGGTGATAAAACATATCGCATTTTGGATGTCCCAATTTATTATTATATTACTCCTTATATAATTTTGGGTGATGGTCTTTCTTATATTTTTATCTTTTTACTGGGGGTAATGGGTATTAGGTGGAGAAAGATTTTTTAAAACTAAATAAAATTTTCAAATAATATAAATTAAAAACTTTATGAGATTTTTTCAATTTTCTTTCTAGTTGTTTCAACAGAAATTGAGGAAAAAATCACTTATAAATTAAATCCAATTCTTAAAACAATTAGTTTGTTATTCAGTGTAGTTGTTTCTTTAAGTTTAGTGATTTTTTTATTGTTAAAATGGAAAAGAATAAAATTTTAAACTGCTCTGACTTTGAAAATGAAGCCCAAGAAATATTTTACTTAGAATTTACTAAAAGAAGTTTTTATGATGTAAAAGAAATTTTTTATAAAAAAGATACTTAGAATCGAGTCCAGTTCAATGATCATAATAAATTATTCTACAAATTCTGCGAGTATCATTTGAATGATGCAACTTATATTGTTATGGTTTAGAATAAACTTCTCAGAATTTTTAAAAATATGATTTTCTTGGGCGAATTTTTTTTCACCTAACCCTTTTTTATTTGAAGTTAAAAAGGGTAAGGTGAAAAAAAACTGGGCTTTTCGCTACTTCTGAATCCTGTGACTAAAGTCAGAGGATTCAGAAACGCTACAATCCCGTTCGCTTGTATTGAGAAACTTTTCCGTATTCTGAAGCCCACCTAAATCTGAATAGT